>NZ_JAJENT010000918.1:0-65203 GCF_035615515.1 Phormidium sp. CCY1219 | reverse complement strand
CTGGTCTTCTGGTCAGGTGAGCTTGGGAAAATAAAGTCTTACCAAGCCCCTCCCTTTAGGGATGGGGTTCCTGACGGTGGAGGATGTCAAGAGCTATGCTTGCGGGTAAAGTGCTACCCTGGGACAATTTTATAATTTATCAAATTTCCGCCCATCATGCGATCGCAATTTTATCGCAATTTTAATCTGCGCGAAACCCACGCCACAGAATAGAGCCGCACCCGGTAGGATGCGGCGCTCAGAAAAGGCGATCGCGGATGTGGGGTGAGTCTTTACCCCCTTCCCCGGAACCTGGGATTATCGACGCTCAACCTGATTGGGGTTGCGGGTTCCAGGGGCGTCTGGATTATCGGGATTCAGGGTTTCTTCCGCATTTTGCTCGATGACTTTGGGGATATTTTCATTCAGCTTTCTAATATTTTTCAATCCCGTATCGCCAATATTTTCATTCGGGAAATCTTCGGCTTTTTCTTGCACTCTTTTGGCTGTAGCGCGATCGACTTGTTCGGGATTATCTTCCGGGGTGAGGAGTTTGGCCGCTTGTGCTTGATTTTGGGAACCGAATGCGAAAGCGGAGCTGAACATCAGGGCGATAGTTGCCAAACTCACGGCGATAATTTGACGCAAACGAATTCCTTTCAGCCAAGTGATTAGTCGATTCATAAAGTTCTCTAAATTACTACTTGATGACGGGATAAACGGTATCGAAGCAATCTCTTTTAAAGGGTTATAAGATTTATTGCCAAGCCGCAACCTATTTCAAAGTAGCGTGGGGGCATGGAGAATTTGTTCTGTCAAAAGAGTGAAATCTTTTTATTCCAATGGGGAGAGACTGAATCGGCCAGAGTTTTGTCACGACAGCCATGCCGCAGAAAGGGGGGGATATAAATCAATAAATAAAGCCCGCTGAGGCGGGCTAAGTTAAAAAAAATAATTGCATCGGCAGCGGATTGGGGAAGAAATGCAGGGGAGAAGAAGGAAAAACCCCCATTGGCAAGCAGTTGTGGTGGGAGGGAGCGATCGCGCCGATTGAGTAGAGGGTTCGGGTTAAGCAACCGAGGAGGTTTGACAGACTTTTTGCACCACTTTTGCCAGACGTTGCATGCCGGTGGCGATTTCTTCATTGGTCGCGGTGAGGCTGATGCGAAGACATTGGGTTTTGTGAGGCCAATCTTCATTCAAACCGGGGAAGAAACTGCTACCGGGAACCACGATCGCGCCGGCTTTTTTAATTTCTTGATAGAGGTCCCAATCACAAATCGGTAAATCTTTAATCCACAACCAAGAAAAGATTGCGCCTTCGCCGCGATGCAGGAACCAGGGGAGGTCTTTGGGCATTGCTTCGTCTAAGGTATTTTCCACCACGGCGAATTTTTTCTGATAGTGGGGACGGATGACGGTTTCAGCGATCGCGCCGAGTGCGCCAGAGGCGATCGCCCGCGCGGCGATCGCTTGTCCGTATCGCGAGGAGTGGATACACAAGTTGGTCTGGAAGGACTGCAACACCTCAATGATACGTTGGTCGCCGATGGCGATGCCAATGCGTTCCCCGGGCAATCCCGCTTTGGACAAGCTCATGCAGTGAACGATATTCCCGCCAAAAATCGGCGTCATTTCGGTAAAATTCAGGGCGGGATAGGGCGGCGCATAGGCGGAGTCTATCAATACCGGCAGGTCATAGGGTGCGGCTAAATCGGCGATTTTACGCACTTCTTCATTGCTCAGCACGTTGCCGGTGGGATTGCACGGCCGCGAGAAAATCACGCACCCGGTGGTTTCGTCGATCGCTAATTGGCTGAAATCGGGGCGGTATTTAAACCGATGCATCGGTTCGTCTACCTCTAAGGTGGGTTTGTAGGCCATTAAGGCTTCCGGAATTAACGTGACGCCGCCATATCCGGTATAATCGGGACTCAGGGGAAGGATGATTTTTTTGAGTTCGCCGTTGTCAGTGCGTCCGCCAAAGGCGTTGGCGGCGTAGAAGTAAATGGATTGACTGCCCGGACTGATGAGAATATTGCGATCGCTGAGATTTAAGCCATAGCGTTGGTTAAAATCGGCTTTGACGGCATCGATGAAGGGCTGATATCCTTGGGAGGAACCGTAGCGACAGACCACTTCGCCATAGTCCGGACTTGCCAATAACTCGGCGGTGGAATCTCGCCACAACTGCTCGACTTCGGGCAAAATCACCGGATTGCCGGCACTCAAGTTGATAAATTCCTGACCCTTTGCAGCTGTGAGGGTTTCGATAATATCTTTCATAATCGCCCGCACGCCTGTCAGGTGGGACATCTGTTCGCCAAATTGAGTCAGGTGAGGATTCATTAGATTATTTCCTAAATGTTGGACACTCCGCGTCTTCACGCCGGGGAAGAACCGACTAAAATTTTAACCTGAGTCCCCGTTAGGCAGTGGGTTTTTCCGTGGCGCTGAACCGAGGAATCCACACCACCGGGTCCGGTTAGGTGGCATTATAAAAAGTTGGGGCGGGAGACCCCGCATTTTCTTTCGCGCAGTGCTGACCCGGTGGGTGTTGTCCACTGCTTTGAAAGATTTCTTCATTTTAGCTGATTTCTGGGCGTTGCACAGGGAGATTTGCCCCGAGAAAGGGGTAGGATGGGGTTCTACCACGAGCCGGATGCGCCGTAGGGATTGGGGTGGCAATGCTATGGTGGATTGTGGTGCGGTGAGTTCTAGCTCTAATGATGCAGATTTGGCAGGCTGATTTTTATCGACGTCCGTTACAAAACGAACGCGGGGAGCGGTTGTGGGAGTTGGCAATCTGCGATCGCGCGGGGGATTTTCGCTTTAGCGATCGCTGCGTTCAGTCTGAGGCGAAGGTGTCCTGGTTGGTCGATCGCCTGCACAAGGCCAGTGCGGGTCATCCCCCGGCGGCGATCGAGGTGTTTCGTCCCCAGTCTTTGAGTTTAATTCAAGAAGCTGGGAAGCAACTGGGGGTGCCGGTGATCCCGACCCGCCGCACCCAGAGTTTGAAACAATGGCTCTTGCAAAAAAGCCAAGAGTATGCTAATGAGCCAAATTACACCCACGAAACCTACGACCCCCTGGCGGTAGACCGACCGCCACCGATTCCCCTACCGGAAGAATTGTGGGGCGATCGCTGGCGGTTTGCTCGGGTCAGCGCCGGCTATTTGCTCGATGTATTTGGCGATCGACCGATCCCGATCCGCTCGATTCCCGAATCCCTCAACCCCTTCAATCTCGGATTAGCCTCTACGGTGGCGATCCCGGGGGCGGTGGTGGATGGCGGACGACAATCTATGCGACTGGCGCGCTGGTTGGAAGCGGTGCAACCAGTGGCGCTCAATTACATTCCCGGTGCTCCGGATGGATTGATCTTAGAAGCAGGGTTGAGCGATCGCTGGGTATTAGCCACCTTTGAAGATAAAGAAGTGGCCGCCGCTGGATTGAATTTTCAACAACACAAACAACTGTGCAAGGGTTTGCACTTTTTGCTGGTGCAACCGGATGACTCGGGTCAAACTTATACCGGATTTTGGTTATTGCAAAATGCCTGAATATTGATAATTTCTAGTTTTCAAAAGGCAATTGCAAGGGGTGGCTTTTCCCCAGGAAATCGGCAAAATAATTAACAGATTTGCTGAGAATTTTATGCGGGACTGTCTATCAGTTGCACCAGTTTGCCCAGAATGGATTCAAAAGGAGGTAATGAATATTCATTCAGGTCAATCGTCACGGTTTGATGTTCTAATTTAAGGAAGCGCCACAGGGTGTCGGTAGTGACTGCACCGTAGACCGTGGCAATCGAATTTTGGTTTTGCTGGTTAAACCGCCAAGCGGCAACCATTGTGGCAATACACTGTCCTAATCCGCCTTTCAGGTCTTCTTTTTTCGCTTCCACAATGGAAACCACAGGTGCGGTAATATAAAGTTGTTCGGTAGAACGGCTCAATAAGAAATCGCAAACGCCAGTCAGTCCGGCATCGGGTTCCACTTCAAATTCTTCGCCAGAAAATAAACTACAGGGGGAATTGGCAATTTCTTTGGCGGCAAGCAATAAGGGACAAATCAACAGTTCAGAGCGGGCTTTTTCCGTGTTTAACGCAATGGCTAGGGTGAGGTTTTTTTGTAAGTATTCGGCGAGATAAGGCGGAAAAGATTCCTGGCGATCGCGATTTAAAAATTCCACACCTTCTACCAGAGTAAGGTTCAACTCTATGACCGCTTTTTTTAGGGTAAACTGGCTATAGGACATGGTAAACCCTCGATCCAATCGCAATTAGCAGGTTTAATTTTACCCCAGTTAGGGGTGAAGCGAGTGGGGGATTTGCGAAGGGAGATTGTCACGGGTTGCTCGAATCGCCAGGGCTATGTTTTGGGGGGATAGTTAGGGAGGGGCTAGGAAAAAAATTTCTGACCTGACCCCCAATAGGATTTTGAATAAATTGCATTAGGAAGACCTTTAATCAACCACCCGGATCGTACCGCGTTGGACGGCATCAAAGACGCGGTTGATATAGTCGTTTTCGATTGGGGTGAGGGTGTCTTTCGAGAGCAGACTGTTCATTAGGAGCTGTTGGTCAACGCGACTGAGCTGGCGAAAAGTAAAGATGCGATCGACCAGTTTATCGATGGGAATTTTTGGGGGATGGGTTTGAGCAAACATAGGCTTGACAAGGTTTTTAACATCCAAAAACTTGCATTTCTTTTATTTTTAAAGATTCTGTAAAGCGGTGTGGCGATCGCAAACACCGAGGAAATGTGACAATATGTTTCAAGCCGAGTGACAGCCGTCATTGACAAAAGGGGATATCTTTGTGGTATGCAAACGCCCTTTTCCCAGAAATGCGAATTTCTAGGTAAAATAGCGGGGCATTTGAAAA
This sequence comes from Phormidium sp. CCY1219, assembly GCF_035615515.1. GTDB lineage: Bacteria > Cyanobacteriota > Cyanobacteriia > Cyanobacteriales > Laspinemataceae > CCY1219. The sequence continues at coordinate 60,335 of NZ_JAJENT010000918.1, read as the reverse complement.
CCACAGAAGGAAAACGTCATGGAACCGGTAAAAATCGGCATTCTTGGTGGCAGTGGCCTTTACAAGATGGAGGGACTGCACGACATTGAAGAAGTTAAAGTAGAGACCCCGTTTGGGTCGCCCTCGGACGCCCTAATTGTGGGTACCCTAGATGGCACCCGGGTGGCATTTTTGGCGCGTCACGGTCGCGACCATACCCAGATGCCCTCGGAATTGCCGTTTCGCGCCAATATTTATGCGATGAAGAGTATTGGGGTGGAATATTTAATCTCCGCCTCAGCGGTAGGTTCTCTGAAAGAAAATGTTAAGCCGTTGGATATGGTGGTGCCGGATCAATTTATCGATCGCACCAAAAACCGGGTGTCCACCTTTTTCGGGGAAGGCATCGTGGCCCACATTGCCTTCGGGGATCCGGTCTGTCAGGAGTTGGCGCGGATCCTCGCCGATGCGGTGGAAAGTCTGAACTTTCCGGACGTAACCTTGCATCGCCAGGGCACTTATGTGTGTATAGAAGGTCCGGCATTTTCCACGAAGGCGGAGTCGAATCTCTATCGCAGTTGGGGTGCTTCGGTCATCGGAATGACGAATTTACCGGAAGCAAAATTGGCGCGCGAGGCAGAAATGGCCTATGCCACCCTGGCGCTGGTGACGGACTACGATTGCTGGCATGATGACCATGACAGCGTTTCGGTAGATATGGTGATCGAGAATTTGAAGGCTAATGCGATCCACGCCCAGAAGGTGATTCGCGAAACCGTGCGCCGATTGAGCGAAAATATGCCCGAGAGTCAGGCCCATTCGGCGTTGCAGTTTGCAATTTTGACCCCTCTAGATATGGTGTCGCCGTCGGTGAAAGATAAGTTACGGGTATTGTTGCAAAAATATTTATAAATAACCTACCGTTTCCCGCCCTTGTTTTCATGTCAGGGTCAATCATGGCGTTGGGGAGGGGATAGCCCATTCCCCGTCTCCTTTCCCCATCGCCGATAGCCATCAACTATGGTTTTGGAGAGAGCTGGCGGTAAAATTGGACGATAAACATTCAGGTTTTTAGCTACAATAGAAGCGGCCAGAGAGCGGGTGAGTATGGAGTTTCACGGTGGCCGAATTCGCGAAAACTGGAGGCCATTTCCTCCTCAACTGTTGGCGCGCTCCACCGGATATAGCCTCGTAATCCAATGGATTCTTTCACCTGAATCCCCTAATTGAATCGCGCCTCCCGCAAAGCACTAGATTAGACGGGCAGCACACAATCCAAGCAATGATAGCAATGAGTAAAAAATCGAGGGTTTCGGGCGAACAGACGGAGAGAGAAGTGTGGAAAGTTACCATCGCCCATGAGGATAGAGCAGTCCACGCAGCCATTGGTTTGGCCCTAGAACATGTCAGGATTGATGAAAAACCTTTAACTGTGATGTCCGCGTTTTCCGAGTCAGACGCGAAGGCACTCATCGCCACCCATCCGGATACGGCGTTGATGGTAATAGGGGGGAAAATGGGCGGAAATGAAAAGGCGGGAGGGGGTTTGGTTCCCTGGATTCGCGAACAGCTCAACAATCTGTGGGTGCGGATGATTGTCCTTCAGGAGTGCGCCGAAAAACCGATAGAAACTAACTGGATTCTCCAGTTCGATATTGAGGAGTGCATTCCCCAAGAAGAGCTGAGACAGGAGCGATTGAGAGACCGGGCGATCGCGGCGGTGAAAGCGCATCGAAACCCCCCGGCGGTGCGGGCTGTTCCCACAGGCATGGGGGGCATTTTAATTGTGGAGAACAATCCCAATGACCGAGAGAATTTAAAAAAAATATTATCAAATGAGGGCTATCAAGTCACAGCCGTGGAGACAGGAGGAGCGGGAATTGATGCGTGCCAAAAAGGATTTCCCGAATTGATAATTTTAAACGTTCAGATGCCAGATTTAGAGGGAATAGCAGTCTGTAAAACGTTAAATTCCGATGAAAAAACGCGAGAGATTCCGGTGATTTTCGTGATGGATGCGACGCAGTTGCACCGGAAAGAAGAAGGGTTTGCGGTGGGGGGTGCCGATGTGATGGTTAAACCGCTATCCGCAGCAGAAGCGATCGCCCGGGTAAAATTGCACCTGGAAAACCAAAACCTGAAGCAGCAGTTAGAGCAGCAAAATCAAAATCTGCAACAAGAAATCGAAAGTCGGCAGAATTCACAGGCGCAATTGCGCTTGCTAGAACGAGCGATTTCCGAGTCTACGAATGGGATTGCGATCGCCGATGCGAGATTGCCAGACAATCCGGTGGTATATGTAAATGCGGGATTCGAGCGCATTACCGGGTATTCGGCGTCAGAAGCGATCGGCAAAAACTGTCGGTTTTTGCAGGAGAGCGATCGCCAGCAACAGGCCCGCTTTGCCATTCGCAAGGCTTTAGCCAAGGGAGAACCCTGTAAAGTATTGCTGCGAAACTATCGCAAAGACGGCACGATGTTCTGGAACGAATTGAGCATTTCTCCAGTGAGGAACGAAGCGGGAGAGATTACTCACTATATCGGCGTGCAGTTTGATGTGAGCGATCGCCAGCGCGCCGAAGCCGCCCGCCGCGAGCGAGAACAATTTTTACGCAGCATCTACGACGGGGTAGAACTTTGCATATTCGCGATCGATGTGGGCGAAACCGGAGAATTTAGGTTTGGCGGGATAAATCCCGCGCACGAACGATTAACGGGTTTTTCTGACAAGGCAATCCGAGGCAAAACCCCCGAAGAAGTTCTGCCTGCGGAGGTGGCTGAAAGTATTACCCAGCGCTATCAAACTTGCGTGGAAAAGGGGACGGCAATTTGCTATGAAGAGTGCTTGCCTTTGCATGGGGAAGCAACTTGGTGGCTGACTACTCTCACACCCCTGCGAGACGAGAACGGAAAAATCTATCGGATCGTGGGAACTGCGAGCCAGATTGGCGATCTCAAACGGGCGGAAGAACAACTGCGAGAAGCTGCATACGCCGCCGAAGCCGCCAACCGCGCCAAAAGTGCTTTCCTCACGAATATGACTCACGAATTGCGAACGCCGCTCAATGCCATTTTGGGATTCGCGCAGGTGCTAGATAGCAGCCCCAATCTCACCGCCCAGGAACGGGATTATTTGAAAATTATTCAACGCAGTGGCGAAAATTTTCTTGGATTAATTAACGATATTCTCGAATTTTCTAAAATGGAAGCCGGACGCACCACGATCCGTGAAGAGGAGTTTAATTTACTGCAACTGTTGCGCGATATTAAAGAAATGTTTCGCCTTAAAGCCGAACAAAAACAGTTGAAACTAGATTTTATCTTGGCTTCTAATTTGCCGCGCTACGTCCGATGCGATCGCTTCAAACTGCGTCAGATTTTAATGCATTTGCTGAGCAACGCCATTAAATTTACCCGCCAAGGGGAGGTGATTCTACGCGGCACTTACCTGCGCGACAACTACTCCAAAACCACGAGTCGCTTGCATTTTAGTATCAGCGATACGGGGGTGGGAATTGCACCGTCAGACCTGGAAACCTTGTTCGATCCGTTCGTGCAAACCGGATCGGGGAAAAAATTCCAAGAGGGTACGGGATTGGGGCTGGCAATTTGTCGCCAATATGTGGAATTGCTAGGCGGCGAAATTGACGTGACCTCTAAATTGGGAATGGGAAGTACGTTTTACTTTGAAGTGCAGGTGAGGCCACTGGAAAGCCACAATTTCGCATCAGTTTCCGCCGCAACGACTCGCGATCGCCACACCATCACCTGGGAATCCCCCCAAACCGAGTATCGCATCTTAATTGTCGATGATTCTCGGGACAACCAGAAACATCTGGCACAATTGCTCTCACCCCTGGGATTTCAACTGCGCGAAGCGGGCAACGGAGAGGAAGCGATCGCCCTGTGGAAAGCCTTTCATCCGCATCTGATTTTGATGGATATGAATATGCCGATTTTAGATGGGTACGAAGCCACTCGCCAAATTCGGGCTGAAGCACAAGGGATTCCCCCCAATGCTTCTCCTCCTCCCCCACCGGCGATCGTCGGGATGAGTGCGAGTCCCTTGTCTGAGGAAAAATCCGCTGCTTTCGCGGTGGGTTGCGATGACCTGATCGCCCCACCGATTCAATTGTCCACCCTGTTAAATAAAATCGCACAGCACCTTAATATTCCCTACTTAGATGCAGAAGAAATGCGCCAATCACCCTCCCTGGAAAAACCAAGCGATCGCGCCATTATTCACAGCTTTCTCTCGATGCCTGCGGAATGGAAATCTGCCCTAGAACAAGCCACGTTAGGATTAAATTATAGCGAATTGCTCAACCTTCTCGCGCGCATTCCTCCCGAACATGCGTGTTTGGCGGCACAACTGCAAACCGCGATCGATAATTTCGACTATGAAGGCATTTTACAGCTCATTGAGCAGGCTCGCAAACTGGGCTAACTCTCCCCATTTTTCAGGCGATCGCGGCGATAAACTCCCGGTTCCCCACTGATTTACTCACTATTTCAAGTCAATTTCAGGTGAAAACGATGATGCATGGCTTTATTCCTCCCCAGCGGTTTTTTGCATATCTCAGTTGGCCGCAAATCGCGGCACTGCCCGATAAAAACAATACGGTTTTAATTCAACCGTTAGGGGCGATCGAACAACATGGTCCTCATTTACCGCTGATTGTGGATAGCGCGATCGGGATGGCGGTGTTGGGTAAAGCCCTGGAAAAGTTAAATCCCGAAATTCCCGCCTATGCTTTGCCCCCTTTATATTACGGCAAATCTAACGAACATGGAAAATTTCCCGGCACCATTACTTTAACCGCCGAAACCTTATTGGCTACTTTAATGGAAATTGCGGAAAGTTTGTATCGGTCGGGATTTAGAAAATTAGTGTTAATGAATTCCCACGGTGGACAACCGCAAGTGGTGGAAATTGCCGCCCAAGATATCAAGGTCAAACATGAGGAGTTTAACGTTTTTCCTATCTTTACCTGGCGCGTGCCTAATATTAGTAAAGAATTGATGGCGGAAAAAGAGCGATCGCTTTCCATGCATGCCGCCGATGCCGAAACCAGTTTGATGTTGTCTATTTTGCCCGAATGGGTTAATATGGAAAAGGCCGTTGCTGAATATCCCCCGCCGCGACCCGACGGTAGTTTATTGGGCACCAAAGGAGCGCTCACCTTTGCTTGGGTGACGGATCAAATCAGTGACAGCGGAGTGGTGGGAGATGCCACGGCGGCGACGAAAGAAAAAGGCGATCGCATGTTAGCCTCCCTCTCCGATGGCTGGGTCCGCTTGCTCGAAGAAGTGTACGGATTTGGACGCGATCGAAATCGATAACTCGCCGATCGATTATACCGATTTTCAACCCTAAGGATAGGGTGAGGAACCCACCCCTCGCCGCCTAGAGACGATAAATCCCATTTCTATAAACGGGAATCCGCGAAGCATCATACGAGTGGGAGGAGAAATAGCCGAAACGGTGCTAAAAACTTGACACCCCCCTTGATACCAAGGGGGGTGAAAATGTATGGCTGAGGGTTGGGTAATGGAGCCTAGGGGAATCGAACCCCTGTCTTCAGTAGCTATTGACTTTCCGATCGTTCACAGGCTTAGCTCTTCTAACCCTCAGAGCGGGGACCATCCATTATCCCGGATGACAGGATGCAATGGTTTAGTCTTAGCTAGCAATCAACCAGAGAAATCTTGCTAGAGCATCCGTTGGGGTTTTGTCCATAGACCTTAACGGAGTCGGACTACAGACCGCTCAAACCTAGTGGAGGTTTTTTTTACGCAGCAACAGGAGCTGCTTTGCGAGCGAAAGGAACGATGTTGTTCGCAGTTACTTTTTAAAGTTGAGCCTTGGATTTACGAGAGATGACTCACTCTCGGCCTGAATCACGGGTTAGCTTTCACTACCGAATCGAAACCGGTAAGGCCCCGTGCGTTCTTACTTCCATTATAATCAAAATTTTAAGAATGACAAGTGGAGGGGAAAAATTTGGCTCCCTGGGAAAAATATTGCAGCATGCAGCCAAGGCGATCGCGAGCGAGTAGCCGACGAGGGGAGGTATGGCATTGAGATTACTCTGTCTGAGTAACGGTCATGGAGAAGATGCGATCGCGGTTCGCATTTTGCGCCAAGTGCAGCAGCAGGAAAATCCGCCGGAATTAGCCGCGCTGCCATTAGTGGGCGAGGGGCAAGCCTATCATCAATTAAACCATCTTTCCATCATCGGGCCGGTGAAAAAAATGCCCTCTGGCGGTTTTATCTATATGGATGGGCGTCAGTTGTGGGGAGATCTGCGCCAGGGGTTGCTGGGGCTGACTTGGGCGCAATGGCAAGCGGTGCGCGCTTGGGCGAAACAAGGGGGAGCCATTTTAGCCGTGGGAGATATTTTCCCCCTGCTGTTGGCGCGCTTTAGCGGGCTTCCCTACGCTTTTGTGGGGACGGCAAAATCGGAATACTATCTGCGCGACGAACAAGGAGTGCTACCGCGTCAATCGTGGTTCGAGCGCTTAGAAAGCTGGTCTGGGTCGGTGTATTTGCCCTGGGAACGGGGGTTAATGCAGCACAAACGCTGTAAAGCCGTTTTTGCCAGAGATGCTCTCACGGCGCAAACCTTGCAAAAATTTGCCATTCCCGCCCGGGATCTGGGCAATCCGATGATGGATGAGCTTGAAGTGGACAACCCAGAGCCGATATTTTACGATCCGGATGCGGAGTGGAAAGAAACCGAGCGATCGCTGTGTATCGCCCTGATTCCGGGGTCGCGAGTGCCGGAAGCTTATGCCAATTGGCAGATAATCCTCAAAGCGGTAGGGCGAGTCGCAGAAACATGGGACGATCGCTGCCCTCTGTTTCTCGGCGCGATCGCTGCGGGAGTGAGTCTGGAGCATTTATCTCAACAACTGGAAAACGATGGCTGGCGGCGATCGCGCAGCACAGGGACGGAAGAGGAGACCCGCCCATCCGGGGCAGGCGATCGGGCTGAGTTTATCGCCTCCTTGCAAGCTCAGGGTGCTGTCACCTTCACGCAAGATCGGGGGATGTTGCTGTTAACCCAAAGTGCCTTTGTGGACTGTTTGCGAGAAGCGGATGTGGCGATCGCGATGGCAGGAACCGCAACGGAGCAATTTGTGGGATTGGGCAAACCGGCGATCGCGCTTCCCGGTGGCGGTCCGCAGTTTACCCCCGCGTTTGCGCAAGCCCAATCTCGCTTGCTCGGACCGTCCCTGATTTTAGTCCAGCAACCCGATCGCGTGGCCCCGATGCTACAGCAGCTTTTGCGCGATCCGGATCGGCTGCAACTGATTGCCGAAAACGGGACTCGGCGGATGGGCACCCCCGGGGCTTCCCGGCGGATTGCCGCTGGTTTGAGGGAAAAATTGTTTGGGGGCGTTTGACCCGTTCGCGCCATTGGCGATCGCTGAGTATTCATTGATTGGGGAGGGGTTAAGAGGGCTGAACCTCCACATCCACTGGCCCGACTTCCCCACTTCCCCAATTGCCGATTAAGCTTTTTTCACCAAAACGCTGGGTTCGGATTGAATCGGAACCACATCTAAAACATCCATTTTGGCGCAATATTCCAGATCCGCCTCGCCGTTGAGACGCAAAAGCCGTTTGCCGTGGGAGGCGTGGCGCATTAACTGCAATAAATCATCTTTCCAGTAGCGGTAAAGCGCCAGAGCGTCGATGAGTTCGTCATTCCCGGTTAAGTCGTCTAATTTAGCACCGCTGGCGGCGAGAAGTTGGTGGGCGATCGCCCCGGCACAAACCGTATCTTCCAAGGAAAAGCTGCCTTCCCACCCGGAACCGACAATCCACAAGGTTTCCGGGTTATTTTCCAGCAGATACCGCACCACCGCTTGGGTATTGACTAATGCCGCCGCCAGCACCACGGGGACAGCTTCGATCCGTTGCAGGGCGCGGGTGCCGTTGGTGGTGCTGATAAATAAGCGGCAATCTTTGACTCGTTCTGGCGTACAATCTAGGGGTGAATTTCCCAAGTCGCATCCTTCGACTTTGGATCCGCCCCGTTCGCCGGCGCGAAGGCGTTTCTCCGAGGGCCAACCTTCGCTGACTTGCATCAGTTTATTGATATCGCTGAAAAATTGCACGGAGTGGGCACCAGCATGAAGGGCGGTGGCCATCGTGGTGGTGGCGCGCAGGACGTCAACGGCGATCGCGCAATCGGGCAAGCGATCGGTGGGCGTCAGTTCTGGCGTGTGGTACACAAATAGCTTCACTACTGAAAAACACCTGCTTTTGAAACTGCCGAATTATCATTCTATATGGGTTGTGGGAAGAAATAGAATCAATTTCTCCCTAGGGTAGGTAGAAATTTGGCGGTAGGTAGCTTGAGGTGCGCTCTGAAACTTTCGCCTCTTAACATTTAGAGCGCATACATCAGTTCTGCTTTTCAAATACGCTAAGGATTAGGGGGAGAGCCGCTTTCGCTTTTCCCGATCGCTCATTAATGATTCTGCACTTGATAACGCTCTACGACTTCCGCCTCGCGAAAGCCCTGAGACTCACTGAGGCGGTACCAGACCCCTCTACTGTACTGATTGATTTGGGGGGCGTTGACCCGCACCGTTGACGCCAAAATAAGCCGTGCAATGGTTGTGGAATATCAACACAGATTGGTTTGAGTTATCGGTGTCCGCCACAGGGATTTGCATCCCCGAAGGGGAACGTAACTGCATCGCGAATCTGCCGATCCGCTCTCGGTGGGGCAGCAAGCCGCAAAATCACTGCTTTCTCGGATCCGCGATCGGCTCATTCGCCTAACAGATAATCCAGGATAAATATTGCGGATTTTCTTGCAACTCAATGGCCAATAAAAAGCCGGCAATCGTCCAGGTTTGATATTTTCTCGCTTCTTTCCCCAGCAGGCGACCGTTTTTGCCATCATAGTATTCCGGCCATTCTTCGGCGGGCAATCTTTTCGCGGCAATGTCAATCGCTTGACTGGCAATATTGGGGCGATCGCTCTGTAGAGCCGCAGCGGTTAACATCCACAGCAAAACCGGCCAATTTCCCCCATTATGATACGACCAGGGACGATTTTTTGGGTCGCAGCCGGTGAGCATTTCCCAGTCTCTTCCTTTCAGGGCGGGGAAACAAATTTTCATCGGCATGGTTCCGATTAAATCTTCCCAGCGGTCTTCTATCAAATTCATCAATTCTTGGGCTTGTTTTTCGGTGGTTAAACCCGATAGCACCGCCATCAAGTTACCCAATGAAAAAAAGCGACAATCGAGCTGTGACGGACCGAGATTGCCGGCAAAATAGCCGCCGGTTTCGGTCAACCAACGACTTAAGGCATCGTAGGGAATAGAATCAGAATAAATGTTAAACTGATTGAGGGCACTTTCTCCATATTCTTCCCCTTTGTAGCGATAAATCTCGGTTAAGCGATCGAGGTCGAGCCAATAATGCTGTTGCAGGTGATTGGCTAGGGGCTTTAATCGCTTTTCCACGGCTTGGTTAATATAAGCGTTCTCTTGATTGGGGAGGAGCAGTTCTTTCGCGGTTCGCAAGGCATAGTAAAATAAGGTTTGAATTTCTAAGGGATGGCCATCAATTCCCATGCGGCGGTCAATCATGCAAGCGCCATCGGGAACGAGAATGGTGGGATACATATCGAAGCGAGCCACCAAACACAGTTCCATAATTAGCCGGATGCCTTTTTGAAAGTCCGGTTGATGGGCTAAAGAAGATTGTCCGGTGGCTTTGACATAGGCGCGGAGGACGAAAAGCCACCACAAACAGGAATCCACGGGGGTGACGCGCCCGATCGCGCGATCGCCAAAGTCGCCAATTAAATATTCTTCTCCTTTCTCGTGAACGACTTTGAAACTGGCGGGCATTAACCCGCGCCCAACTTCCAAGAAATCCAGTTGCCTTTCTTTGATTTGTAATTTTAAGGTTTGCTGTAGGAAATTGCGAACGATGTCGGTTTTTCCTTTAATCAAAAACACTAGCGCAGAGGAGACAAAATCGCGAATAAAACATTGGTCGTAATTCAGGGATTCTACGCTGGGGTCAGAAGCGGCTACGGTTCCTACGGGATTATCGTAGTAATAGATAATCGTGTTTTCTAGTGTTTCCCACGCTTTGTTAAGGAGACTGTTTTCTGTTCCCATCGAGTTGTGATGCTAATGATTTCATTCCTTAGCTTAGCGTAGTGGGGGAGCGATCGCGAGGCTGTGGGTTTGCGATTCTGTCGCCTGGGGGGTGGAGAGTGGAGCGATCGCGGGCGCATGGCCGGTTTTCGGGATGGTCTTGCATGTTATTATTCCCCCCACCGGGGCGATCGCATTCACCGACTTGCCCATCTTGACCATTCAAAGCGCAATTGTTGGGGTTGGGAATGCGGGCAAGAACTGGTAACAAGGCTGTGCGCCTGGGTATTTTACCACATTTTCTCCCCGATGGGGGAATCGGAAACGGCACCGTGCCTTCTACAATCCGAGATCGTTGTTGGGCGCGGGTGCGGAGGTGGGGGGGTTGTTACTCGGCGCGACGGGGGGCGAAATCGGTTCGAGTCGGTCTGATTCGGAGATATATTGATAGTGTCCCACACCGAGCCAGTCTGTGGGTTGCGTGCAGTATTCTTTGCCCTGGAAGAGAATCGAGACGACGCCATCGGTACAGGCGATTGGGTTTAAACCCCATTCGTGCAATTTGGCCAGATTCGGATCCCGAGAGGTGCGTTCTCTGGAGGAGCGGTTCAGATGACGTTCTAGCTGGGATATATTGTTCATTACGGTGCGGTATTGGTTGTCTTTCCCTTGGTCTAATAATAAGGGTGCAGCACGGCGCAAATCTTCGAGCGCTCCTTCGAGGTCGCCGAGGTTGACGCGGATGGTGGCGCGGTTATTGTAGGCGATCGGGTAGTTAGGTGCGATGGCGATTGCGCGGTTGTAGTCGGCGAGGGCGGCGGGTTCGTCTCCCAATTCTACCTTGGCATCGCCGCGCACTAAGTATGCTTTTTCGTTATTCGGATCGAGTTGGATCGCGCGGGTGGTATCTTCTACCGTAGCTTGCCAGTTTCTCTGTCTGTAATGTGCTAAACCGCGATTGTAATAGACGCGCGTATCGGTAGCATTATGGCGCATGGCCTCGGTCCAGTCGGCGATCGCGCCGGCATAGTCGCCGCTGCGAATGCGGGCGGTTCCCCGGTTGAAATAGGCGCGATAGGCTTCGGTTGAGTCGGGATTTCGCTCGAGGGCTTGGCTAAAATCGGCGATCGCACCTTCCACATTGCCCCGCTCTAAATTTATCAATCCGCTCAGGTTGTAATCTCTGGCTTCTGTGGGATTGTCGGACATGGCGGGTTTCTCTGCGGGCGGATCGCGATCGAGGTTCAAGCGCGACTGGCTCATCCCGAGGCGATCGGCACTCGCCAAAAAGGTTTGAATCGGAATGGCGGCGTTGAATCCGGTTTTAATCGATACGGTACTCCCGGTGGAGGTTTCGGTTTGTCCTTCGGTGTCGCCTTGTCCGTGAATCCCCACTAAGCGCCCTTCACTGTCCAATACCGGTCCGCCACTCATCCCGCTTTTGGTGACGGCATCGTAGCGCAGGTTATATCCTTGGGGACGGTTGTGCGGGCGACTGGTGACCATTCCGGATGTAAACTCGGCTTCTCGTTGCCCACCCTGGCGATTGCCCCGGGGATATCCGAAAATATAAATTTGCGACCCGGGAACCATATGTTCCGAATCCCCCAGCACTGCCACTTCATAGGCGTTCGGACTTTCAAAGGTGACCAGGGCTAAATCCGCATCGCTGCCACTTTTGGGCAGGGAGCGCACTTCGCTGACGGGATAATCTCGCCCGTCGGGGGTGCGAACGGTATAGTTAATTCCGGGACGACAATTGAGCAGACAAGCCACGTGGTTGGCGGTTAGCACGGTATAGCGCTGTCCTTGTTTGTCAATGATGACGCCGGAACCTCCCAAGGCTCCCGCTAAATCCGCGTTAATTTGTACGGCACTTTGTTGGGCAATTTGATAAATTTCTTCGCCGCTTTTGGCTTGCACCTGGGTCGGTAAGGTGATGACGATCGCCGCTACAATGGTGGTGGCGATCGGGATTTTTGGCCAGCTCCTCTCTGTTCGAACGGTAGTCATATTCATCCCCAATTTATTCTGGCTACAATATAGTATTTTGTCGGGTATTTTAACAGTAAGTTAGGCGATGCCCACCCTACGGTTGGAAATACGATAAATCAATTTTGACTGCTTTTCCATTAATTATAACGGCGATTGAAACGCTTACAGCCCTCTTCGATTGGGTGTTGAATTTACTGGGTTTTGGAATTTAGTAATTGGAATAGCCCAACTTAAGGATTCCATTTGGGCGAAAAGTTGGGGGGAAGGCATCGAACCATCGGCAAAAATAAAGGCGCGGATGCCGAGAAACGGATATTTCAGTTTACCATTAATGGCAATTAGTTCGCCGTTTTGAGTTAAAACCGGTCCGCCGCTCATGCCTTGCACCACGTCGTTGGTATAACCGATTTCGTAGCCGCCTACTAGCGATCGCGGCGATCGCATTTGCATTCGTCCGGTGGTGAGGCGAAAGGCGCGAATTCCCCACTGGCGAGTATCTTCCACGGAAACTAAGGTATTGCCATTGCTGGTAAAGTGCCATGCCTCAAACCCAGCGGCATAGAGGGTTTCGCCAAGGGAGACGGTATCCGGGTGGGCGATCGCGGCAACTCGGTAACGGTTGGCACTGGTAAATTGCACGAGGGCTAAATCTAAATCGGCAAATTGCGCCACAGGTACGTGCCACGCGGTTTGCATTTGTCCGTCAGGGGTAATGAGGCTGTACCCTTGTGCTGACCCGTCGGCGATGACGTGATGATTGGTCAGCACGGTATAGGTTTGCCCTTGGCGAGCGACGATCGCGCCGGAACCGGAGCCGGTGGCGGTTAAAATCCGCACGCTGATGGCACGGGCAATTTCCGGCGCTTCGGGGGTGGCGATCGCCCCGGTGGCAATGGATGGCACTGAGGGGCGATCGCTCGCGGTTCTCCCGCTGTGCGAATGCAGGGGAGAAGCAATGGCAGATAAGGGCGATCGCTTCACCATCAAGCTGGCGATCGCGATCGATGCGATAACAGTTACAAGAAGCGATCGATACATGCTACGGCTCTGAGTTTCATTTCCACACCTTCCCCGATTGTCCCGAGGAATTCTCTCCGCCATCAAGTCTACTATAACACACCCCCGCCATCATTAGGTTCCGGTTGCTCATAGGAATCGTCTATGGGTTGGTTGTAACTCCCTCCCATTGTGGCTTCTTCCCATGCACCTAAATCGACAAAGGTTTGAGTGCTATCTAAACCCGTTTCGTAAATAACACCCGCACTGCTACCCACTTGACTAATTTGTAACAGTTGACCGAGAATCTGTCCGGCGCGGTTGGCATTTTCTGGCTTCAGGGTAAACAGCATATTATTTCCATTGCAAGCGTTTTGCCCGACGCTCAAGGCACAAATCACGATTTGGCCATTCACCGGCCCATTAGTGAGCAACAGGTTTTGCAATCGACCGCCATTTGCCATCACCGCCGCATTCAATTTTTGCGAAACGATTTGGCAGCGATTCTGTGGGGTATAAGGTCCGCCAAAATAACTCGACCCTTGGGGCGTCCAGACGATTAACGGGATTGGCTGTCCCCCGGGACGTTGACCTACTGTGGCAAAGTTTCCCGCACCTTGTGGAAGGCAATGAAAACTGGTGTTCCCCCCGGATGGCGGTTGAACGCTTCCTCCGGGATTGTTGCCGCCCATATTGGGCTGATTTCCTCCTCCCACTGTGGGTCGCGCGATCGCCGTGGCGGCTAATCCCACGGTACAGGTCATGGCAACCAGACTGGCGAGGATTGCCGATAATTTGTTGATTTTCATACTGTCAACTCCTTACATTTGTGAGATTGCATGTTATCGAAACTTGCTTTACAATCCCGAACCAGTATTGTTCGGTTGCGGTTCGGTATTGATATTGGTGTAGTCCGGATTATATGGCTGGGATAAGGGTTCGAGTCGGTCTTGTGCGGGCAGGTAGCGGTAAGTGCCGATGGTTAACCATTGGGTGGGCAAGGTACAGTATTGTTTCCCGTCGATGGAAATATATACCACGTTGTTGCCACACTGGGTCGGGGTTAAACCCCACTCGCGCAATAATGCCACATTGCGATCGACCGGTTGAACGGGATCTAAGCGGTTGGTTGCTACATTATATCTATATTCTCCTGCGGGATAATTTCCGATACAGAGGGTTTCTCCTTCCAGGGAGATTTCGGCTAATCCCGGTCCGCCACAGGGAACCCACTGCAAGCCAAACTCGCGCGCGATTGTATCTTTGAGCGTCTCTGTCTCTTGTACCGGGTAGGCTTTGTTGTCAGTCTCATCGTAAAGGTATTCCCCTGCTTGGGCGTCTCTGGTACAGCGGGTTTCGCTTCCGATTTGGATAACGGCAAGGTCTGGATTTCCATTACAAATCGTGGGGGTATAACCCAAGTCTCGCATGACCAGATCCGCACGGGCTGAGTCGCGATTGGCGGCTTCTATTTTAATCGTGTAGTTGCCTTGATTATTCTCGGCGAGGACGCGAATTCGATAGGTGCCCCCACTGCGGAGTGTGTAGGTGATTCCTTGTTTGAGTAGATTGTCGTTCGACTGGCTAACCACCATTTCGTCTAAGGGATTGAAAACTACCAGTTTGAGGTCGAGATTCCCTTGCGCTTCGATCGCGATGGTGATTTGCTCTCCCAGCTCACCGACAAAGTTGTAGTCATTGGCGAGTCGGTGTTCGTTTCCGTCGGGAACGAGTTGGGAACGGGTACTATTCAGGGTTCCTGGCGTAGAACGTCCGCTGGAGAGCGTTTCGATCGCCTGTGCGCTGAGTGTCTGTGCGATCGCCCCACATACCGCGATCGCTGCAATTGATTTTAAAACCCGACGATATAACATTTCCCTTTAAACTCCTATCGCTTAACGTTCTTTAAATTCCCCCTTTCCTGGCGTTGAATCTCTCGCTAAAATGTAGGGTAGTTTGAGCTACAAAATAACTGTCGTGCCAAGCAAATTGACCCATTATTTGGATGTCCTACTACTTCAGCAAAAGGACTATTTAGCCCACCAACTTAACCAACGACCAATGACTAATAACCAATTATTTTCACTCCCTCCTTACCAACTAAACACATTACTACCCATTTGCAGCTCCACAGCGCTGATTCCTTCCACGATCGCTACCAAATCTCCGCCACGGGTTGAAATATTTAAACCGCCATTTACTTCTTGCAACTGATAATTGCTCAAAGCACTGGCTAAAAAGAGAATATCTCCGGTGGGAGCGAAGTTTTCGATGCGCGCAAAATCCGCATCTCCATTTCCGACATACAAGGATTGAATTCCGGGGCTAGAAGGGCTAGGTCCAAACGCTAGATAAAACGCATCCTGTCCATTACCACCAATTAACGTATCCATTTCCCCAATACCTAAACTGGTGGGAACTATATTGTCGATGGAACCCGACAAAAGTTGGATTCCAACGCCGGAAACGAACGCCCCTTGACCAAATGCGGTGATGCGATCGTTTCCGGGAGTTCCGGTAAACGCTGCGACTCGCCCTTCAAATTGTCCCACCGCTTGATAGTGTTCCAAACCGGAATTCAAATTGCCGGTTTCAACCGCATTTGCCACATCGGGATTTGCTAGTAAATAGACTTCTTCGTTGAAACCAGAACCCGTATTTCCGGAGTCAGGCATGTTGCTGCTGCCCTTGAGGATAAAAATGCCATATTCCTGAGAAATATAGTCTGTTTCGAGAGCGCTGACGCCTTCGACGATCGCCACTAAATCGCCGCCATTTGAAATATTTAAACTTCCATTGTTGGGTTCAAATTGATAATCATTCAAATCCCCGGCTAAATGAATATAATCTCGATTCGGGTCGAAGTTTTGAACCCGCGCGAAATCCGCATCTCCATTCCCGAGATAGAATGATTGAGCGGTGGGGTTAGAAGGAGTGGTTCCCACCCCCAGAAAAAAGCTATCTTCCCCTTCTGTGCCAATCAAGGTATCGATTTCGCCGACACCCAAACTGGTGGGAATTGCATCTTGGTTGCTGACGCTAATGACTTCCACTCCAACGCCACTTATACTGGTTTCTTGACCAAATCCAGTGATGCGATCGCTTCCGGGAGTTCCGGTAAACAACCCCAATCGCCCTTCAAATTGTCCAAAAGATTGGTAATGTTGCAAACCGGAACTAAACACGCCTGCTGAAACGGCATTTGCCACATCGGGATTGGTGATTAAATAGGCTGGTTCGTTAAAACCCGCGCCGGCATTTTCACTGGGTGCAGTTCCCAGGGAACGTCCTTCGGCTTCTCCCAGAAAAATGTAGTGTTCCAATCCGGTATTTAGGATGCCATTTTGGACAGCAGCCGCCACATCGGGATTGGCGGCTAAATAGGCACTTTCATCGTATTGGGATGAAACACTTGTCCGCCCTTCAGCTAAGCCAAACTGTTGAAAGTGGTTCAGTCCAGAGGGGAAAACGCCAGCATCTACGGCGGCTTTTACATCCGGGTAGTTTTGCAGGTAAACTTGTTCGTTAAAAATTGCAAAGCTCATGGTTTTTTCTGGATTTAAAACTGAATGAATTGGGAAAAGTTGCCCCATTTTATGGATAAACCGTTTAATTTTAGAGAAATACGGGGACTTTTGAGAGTCGGGAGACACTGCTTTGGTAGCCCTGAGTTTTCCTGCTAGAGATTTAGTGGCTGGAAAATATTTGGGCTACCGGATAGGGCGAAAAGTTAGGGAAAAAATTGTTAAGGGAGAAAAAGAATGTTCCGCTGGTTCGCCCCAATTTTGTTAAGCCTGGAGTCAGGCCGTGTCTTTAACTTAACCGGAGGTTGAGAGGGGTGGCGATGAGAAAAGGTCAGAAAAAGTCAGATGATTGTATGACGTTTTGTAAGGTTTTATAAACTAAGGTGAAAAGTTATGTAAATTTATTACAAGTTTCGGGAATGGCGATCGCAAGGGAGAGAGTGCAGGGTTTTCTCCTGGGATGCGGATCCGTGGCGGTTTTTCCGGGGGCAAACAGACTCCATGAAGTGCGCTAGGGGAGGATTGTTTCCGGGAAGCCATTTCGCCAGGGATTAACCTTTCGCGCCGAGGGCTTTTAACATAGCGAGAGTGCTTTCGCTCAACCCAGTGACGCCGGCAATATTCATCTGCTCATACAGTCGAGGGAGTCGGAACGATCTGGTGGGTACAGGGGTGGGGGTTTCTTGAGTGGCGTTTAAATTCCAGCATTGGATGGTGGCGTCGCGACTGGCGGTAATCAGGGTGTGACCGTCTGGAGTAAAGGTCAGGGAGGTAATGGCATCGGTATGGGCGTGAATGGAGAGGGAACATGCACCGGTGGTGAGATTCCAAAGGTTGAGGATGCCTTCACTGCTGCCACTGGCGAGTCGGGTGCCTTGGGGGCTGAATGCCACGGTAGAAACGGCGGTTTCCTGACGGTGCAAGGCGTCGAAACATTGGCCGGTGGAGACATTCCAGACGCGGAGGGTGCGATCGCGACTGGCACTCGCGAGTAACCTACCATCGGGACTAAAGGCAAGACTGAGGATGAGGCTGAGATGTCCGTGCAAGGTATGGAGACATTCGCCGGTTTCTACATTCCATAAGGTAATGGCGGGGGCGTCGCTGGCACTGGCAACGATCGCACCGTCGGGACTCCAGGCAACGGCGAAGATGCGATAACCGTCACCGGGTAAGATTTTCCAGCAGCGATCGCTGCGAGTGTCCCAAATTCGCAGGGTGCGATCGCGATCGGGACAGGCGAATCGGGTTGGATGGGGACTAAAGGCGAGCGATCGCAGAGCATAGTTCACTCCAGGCAGGGTTCTCACTGGCTGAAATTCGCCCACGGACCAGAATTGAATCACCGCGTCTTCACTGCTGCTGGCGAGGAGTGTTCCATCGGGGCTAAACGCCAGGGCGGACACTTTCGCGTGGTGAGCTTGCAGGATTTTCGCACACTGGCCGGTTTGCAGGTTCCACAGGGCAATCTGGGCGATCGCGCTGCCACTGGCAAGCCATTTTCCGTCGGGACTGGCGGCCAGAGATTCCCAGCCGTCGTCATAGGCTGTCAAGCTTTTCACACATTGCCCGCTGGAGACTTCCCATAATTTCAGGCTGCGATCGTCGCCGCTGCTGACGAGTAGGGAACCATCGGCATTCCAGGCGACGCAGGATACCGATCCGCGATGTGCCTGCCAGGGTTTTATCGGTGTATCGGGTTCCCGGTTTTGCGATCGCTGTGAGGGGTCGAGGATGCGATCGCGGCTTTGCTGACTGTCTGAACCGATCGCCGACTCACCCTGGCAGTCTCCCTGCTTGGCATTGATACAATTAGTCAATCCACCAGACCCCAAGCTTATCTTGCCATCGGTGCTGCCGATACAGATTGCACCCCCTTGGCTGAAGGCAGAAGCACTTATTGTATAAATACGGGTCTCCATGTTGCGCCTGCTTGCGTCTGGTCTATTTGTGAGCCAACCGTCGAATTTTATACCTAGGGGATAAGTGTCGGAGGCAGAAAAACTAAAGGCGAGGCTAAGTGCCAGATGATGGGGGGAAACTCGGGGGGAGAGGGGTTCTCCGGTACAGACATCCCAACAGGCGAGAATTTTATCGGGCTGGGCGATCGCGAGGATGCGGTCGTCGCGGCTAAATGCCACCGATGGCGTCATCCCGGTGAATGTGAGCCAAGACTGGAGACAGTTTCCCGTGGCCACTTGCCATAATTTCACCTGGCGATCGCGGCCACAACTGGCCAACCACTGCCCATTGCCACTAAACGCCAAAGAGGCGATCGCCTGGTCATGGCCTTTCCAATGCCGCATCGGTTGCCGATCCTTCACTCGCCACAAACAAATTATCCCCTTTGTATCTCCCGTGGCCAACCATTCCCCCTCCCGGTTCACCGCCACGGCAACAACCTGTCCGGCAATTGTCGAAAATACCGATTTAGCCAGATTAGAACCCGCAAAATTCACCCCATGAAGCGGCACTTCCCTCAGATCCGCTTGCCATACTGTCAGGTCAGAAAAATCCGCCCCAGTTAAATCGATGTCCAGTTTCGCCAACAGATTGAGAATATTTCCCGCGCCATAGCCAGGAGTCGGCATTTCTGCGCGCAGTTTCACTAAAATCAAGTTTAATTGTTCTGCTAAGTCTTCTTGACTGGGATAGGTGGCTTGGAGACGCTCTACTAATGGGTCTAAAATCGCCTGAATTTGAGCAGTTTTGATATCCTCTTTGGCATTGGCTTGAATTAAGGCATAGTGATTCAGGTAGAGGTGGTTTGCATAACGAAAGTCTACTATTTCTTCATAGATTATCTCGATGAGTTGTTTGGTGACGTATTCTATTACCAAGGCACTTTGGGTAAAGCCGGTGGTGGTTTTTTCAATCAGCGATCGCCGTCGCAAAAATTCCAGCGCCTCGATGACCCTCGGTTTCGATTCCGGTGGTACGATATCCCCCAGCAAGTCAGTTACAGACATCGGTTCGCGGGCGATCGCCAGCCAATACATGACTTTCGCTTCCAACATCGAGAGGCGCTGAAATTGCTCGTCGAGCAAGGTTTTAATCCCCGGTAACAGGGGATTTTTTTCGGCTAAAAAGTCAGTTAAACTGCCATCATATAGCTCTAAAATTGCGGTGGCGGCTTTTTTGAGCGCCAGTGGATTTCCGTGATAGCACTGCACCAGTTCTCTGGCGCGATCGGGGGCGATCGCCAGTCCCTTATCTTGCAGGAGTTTTTGGGCGGCGGTTTCGCTTAATCCGGTCAATTCCAGCACCCGAACCCGTAAGGTATTGCCTTCTAAGGTGGCAATGGTTTCGGGTTTTTCTCGGGCGGTGATTATCAGACAACTGGGATGAACCAGTTCTCCCACTTGTTGGAGAATTTCGTCATAGCTTTCATATCCTTGGCGGTAGCAGCCGAGGGGGAAAGAATGGGGGGTTTCTGCAGAAATTTTTTGGGGTTCAAAGAGGGATTCAAAATTATCGAAAATGACCAAGCATCGCTGCTGCTGAAAATAGTGCAGCAATTTTTCCACTCGGAATGAGGTTGATTTGGGTAAAGGAGTGTCGGGTTGGTAGGAGAGAAAGTGAATCAGCTTGGCGAGGGTGTCGCGCAGGGAGGGTGCATGACGAAGACTGCGCCAAATCACGCAGTCAAACTGAGGCGAAATCTGCTGGACTAATTGGACGGAAAAAGCGGTTTTGCCCATTCCACCCATGCCTAAAATGGCAATTAAGGCACAGTCCTCTTGTAAGATCCAGCGTTTTACGGTGGCGAGTTCTTCGTGACGTCCGTAAAATTTGGAGATATTGACGGCTTCCGTGCAATCTTGACGGGGATGAAGGGTGCCCGGGGAGGTGGTGGGGCAGGGTTGAGGGTCGGCGGGGCGATCGCACTGTTCGGTGTAATGCCGGAGGACTGCGTGTAGATTGCGCTTGGTGACTCGTTCGCCGATGGCTTGGGAGAGCAGTTGCCACAGTTTAGAGCCGACATCTTTGATATAATCGGGGTCATAACCGCCTTCTAGGGCAATTTCTTGGTAGGATTTGCCGCACCAAGATTGGCAAAAGACAAGTTCTTGAACGTCATTTAATCTCTGGGGCTTGATAATTTTATCTATAATTCCCAGTGCGTCTTCAGTCCTCATGCCCTCGATTTTACCCGCTGTTTTGCTCTATTATAGCGGGTTGGGGGTGATTTTCGTTGCGATGGGATTTAGGCGAGGAACAGTTCGGCGATCGCGGCGAGGACCAGGGCGAGTAAACCCACGCGCAGGGAAGTGGGGACTACCGGATCGACGGTGGAGGTGTTGGGGTCTGTAGGGGGGGAGAAGACGAGGGCGATCGCGGCGATCGCGTTCATCGGAGGGGGAGTTTGGTTGGGGGTTGGGGGTGGAGACATGGGGAGGGTTCCTCTGGGGCAACTGCAAAGACTGAGGGGGTAAAACCGTTTCATCTGTATAATAATGACGGCGATCGGGGGTCAGGGGAAAATGTTACCCCGATGCCCGCGATCGCGTCAGTTAGTGAAAACGGCGTTTTAGATGTCACAATCGGATTACATTAAGCCGATTTGGGATAAAATCCCTTGACCGGTCATCAGTTCGGTCAAGATGCCAATGGTGAAACCTAACATCGCCAAGCGACCGTTCCAGGTTTCGGCAAAGTCAGTAAAGCCAAATTTGGGTTCTTGCGTTTCCATACTCGTTAACCTCGTGAAAAATCAAGTCTTTGTAATTAAACTTAACGTAGTCGGCGGTGAAATTGCAACATTTTTTAACAATCTCCCCCTACAGTCAGAGGGGAGGGTGACGAACCCGCGATCGTTCAACGGTTCATAATTAATTAACGGAGTCCAACTACACTGCAGTAGCGAACCCTAGGGGAAAATAAAGCGATGAGACAAACCCAATTGAGCCAACTGTATGCCTGTTCCGTGGCGATGGTGTTACTGTGTTCTGCGCCGAGTTACGCGGAAAGCATAGACGGACTCTTCCCATCGGTAGAGATGCCTGCGGTGGCGTCTGCGTCTCGGGAAGCGGTCTTGGAAGAACTGAAAAAAGCCGATGTGGTGTATTTGGGGGAAACCCACACCCGAGATGGAGATCGCGAAGCGCAACTGAGGATTATTCAGCACCTACATCGACACAATGGGAAAGTAGCGATCGCGATGGAAATGTTTCAGCGCCCCTATCAAAGCGCGATCGATGCCTATTTGCGCGGGGAACTTAGCGAAGAACAGCTCATCGAGCAAACCGAGTACGAACAACGGTGGGGCTTTTCCTGGGAAAGCTATGCGCCGATCCTGCGGTATGCCCGCGAACATCAACTGCCGGTTTTGGCCCTCAACACGCCCACGGAAGTGACGCGAAAAGTCGCCCGGGAAGGATTGGCAAGCTTGACGCCCGAGGAACGGCAACATATTCCGCCGGTGGAGGAGATTCGCACCGATAATGCCGATTATCGGGAAATGGTGCTAGCGGTGTATCGACAGCACATGCAGGGGGGGCACGGATCCAGTGCCAACTTCGAGAACTTTTTTCTCGCCCAGGTGTTGTGGGACGAAACGATGGCAGAAACCATTGCCAGATTTGCGATCGAAAATCCCGACTATCAGGTGGTGGCGATCGCGGGGCAAGGTCATATCCTGTATGGGTATGGGATTCCCAGTCGGGTGGAACGACGGCTCAACGGGCAAAGCGGTTCGCGTCCATTCGTGCAGCGATCGCTCCTGTTAAGTGCCCCCGAGGAGATGCGATCGACTCAGGACAAACCGATTGCCGATTTTGTTTGGCAACTCGACTAACTGGGGGTGAAAGCTGGCGGCGCGAGTTAAAGTTCAAGAAAAGCGATCGAGAATTAACCCTCAATCCTGACGCAAACACTCCACCAGGGGTTGAAACACGGACAACTGCTCAGATCGGGCGACAACTAAGGTGGGGAAGGGACGCTTTTCGTAATTCGTCCCCACCTTCAGGGGAAACAGGGGTTGAGATTCCAGGGGTTGCCAGATCGCGCCGGATGCTTTGACGATCGGCCAAACGGCGGCAATATCCCAAATTTTCGGCGTTCCTTCAACGCCGCCGATGCTAAATCCGGCGGCGACAGTCAGAAAATTGTAACTGGCAACGCCTAACATGCGAATTTTGCAGGGAAAGGGATGCTGGTAGGCGCGGATGCTGCGCGAACAGAATCCGAACAAGTGATTGACGCTGAGTTCTTCCTCGCTGCTGTGGATGGCGCGATGATTGAGAAATGCGCCCATAGGTCCGGTGAGTCCGGTATTGCCGTACCAAAATCCGTGGAACGATTGACTCAGGGGCGGTACGTGAACGTACCCGAAAACGGGGGTGCCTCGGTAGCACAGGGCCATAGAAACTGCCCAAATGGGAATCCGGCGGGCGAAGTTGGTGGTGCCATCCAGGGGATCGATGACCCAGCACCATTCGGAATCGGGAAACACATGTTCCGCTTCTTCGCTGAGGATGCCATGTTCCGGGAAGCGAGCGTCGATCGCTTCGATAATTTGGCGATCGGCCCACAGATCGGATTGGGTAATTAAGCTCCCATCGGGTTTTTCGGATGCCTGCACTTGACCGAAATCGGCCATTAAATCTTTGCCGACTTTGATAGCTGTGGTCTCTGCAAAGTTTAAAACTTTGTCCCAAAAATCAGTCATTAGATTTAGATTTTAGAGATTCGAGTTTAGGGTTTATCATTAATCAATCTGGGAGAAAACCGATCTCGGCGGGGACATCGGTTTTCTCTACAGTAGACTTTTTTCGGTTTGGGGGAAAGGGGTGGGTATTTTACTCTAAGTCGCCTTCGATAACCGTGGCGATCGCTTGCTTGGCATTGTCGCGGAATTCCCGGATGTTCACCCGCCGCAGTAATACCACCGCCGCAATCATGCCCGCCGCTTGGGTGGTAAAGACTAGCCCATAGGCGAGAAGGGGTACGGAAAACAAGGCGCGACCGAGGTCTAACACTGCACCACCGGTGACGGTGGATAGTCCCCGAGCGATCGCCTGCGCTAACCCCCACGCCCCAATAAAGGTTCCGGCAGTTTCGGCTGCTGTCAGATCCAGCATTAAGCTAATCGCTCCGGTTGTAATGATGCCAGAAGCTAAACCGTAGAGCAATAAGCTGCCCATTAACATGCCCGGGATTGCGCTATATCCCGCCAGGATAATCAAACCGAGACAAATCGCGGCGGCAATACAGCCCCATTTGGTGGTGTTTTGCTTGCCCAGGCGCGGGACGATTAAAAATCCGGTGGACCCAATGCCGATTAAGGTGCCCATCCCGAAGAAGGCATTCAGTTGGGTGGTTTCGGAAAGCGCCATGCCAAAGACTTCCCCACCATAAGGTTCCATCACTGCATCCTGCATAAATAAACTGATGATCATTACCAGCAGGAAGGTGAAAAAAATCCCAGTTTGCGGACTGGCGGTTAAGACGCGCAGGGCTTTTCCCAAGGTGATTTGGTCTTCTCGGTTAACCATTTTGGACCGTTTGCCGTAGCGAGAATATTTGTCCTCTACTCCGACGGTGGCGACAAAGGTTAGGGCGAGGACGAGGGCGGGGACGATGATGAATAGGCGATTCACCGATGCCTGTAGGGTGGCGATCGGGGTATCGAGGGCAATTTGCGCGAGCAAGCGACTGCTGATTATCGCGCCGATGATAATGCCCACCATCAGCATCGACCAGACGATGCCCACCAGTTTGGACCGGTTGTCTTCGTCGGAAACATCCACCAGGAGGGCGGCGAAGGGGGTGGAACTGGCACTGAGGGCTAAACCGTACAGGGCGAATACACCCCCGAGTCCAGCGGCC
Organism: Phormidium sp. CCY1219; assembly: GCF_035615515.1. GTDB lineage: Bacteria > Cyanobacteriota > Cyanobacteriia > Cyanobacteriales > Laspinemataceae > CCY1219. The sequence continues at coordinate 35,874 of NZ_JAJENT010000918.1, read as the reverse complement.
CAGGCTCTTGTTTGGGAACTCCACCCGGTGGCATCTAAACTGTTGCCTAGTTGCCACACCACTTGCACGGCGAAGAAGGCAACGAAGGTAAACAGCAAGGCACCAATCCAGACGTAACCCGTGCGATGCTTTCCCCCTAGGGGTTTCGCGTCGGACATCTGACCGAACCAAATGCGGGCGGGACTGACAAACTGGTGCATGGCGATCGCGGTTGCTGCAATGAATGCCGGGACTTTCAGTTCGTCGATCATCACCCGGTTGATGACGCCTAGGGTTAATAGGGACATTATCCCCAGTCCCATCTGGAATAAGCCTAGGCGAAACATGGTCAATAGGTCAATTCTCGGCATGGATTCGCTAGACGCCGAGGGGGTAGATTGGGAATCGGGTAGATTGCCAGTTGCCATAGGGAGGAAAGGTGGTTATCGATACAGGGCTTGCGCTTTATTCATGTTAGGATAACTTTAACTAAGACGATAGGGGTAGTGGTTTAGTCCTGACCCTTGCTAGAAAATTACTGGCCGAGGGGTTGACTTTTATTGGGTTTTATGCATTTGCCAATCGGGATTGGCGGTTGCGCTTCACTTGCCGGGGATGCGATCGCCCGGGGGATGATCCCCTTGGCGGCGATCGCGCGGTTTATATAATTTTCGCACTTTGCCTATCGGTGGCTTTGGGCGATAACGCCCCTAGATAACATTGATGTCAAATGCCGCATTCTCTAACATTCCACCTACGCCATCGGACACGGAAAAGATAAAGCGATCGCTCGCGGAGGCTCCAGCCATCGGCGAGAAGAATATCTCAGAATCCCCATCGTCAGCACTCCAGACCGCGTTAGCGCCAGAGAGTTGCGGATAATCGTCATTCATGGCGTTGGCTGTGAGTTGGGTAACGTTGGTGCCGTCGTAGAAGAATATCTCATTGTCGCTACCCCCGTCGATCCCGCCGGAACCGTGCCACACCACATTAGAGTTGGAGATGTGCGGATCGAAGTCGTCGGTATCGTTGGTCGTGAGTTGGGTAACGCTGGTGCCGTCGTAGAAGAATATCTCGTTGTCGAGGCCACCGTCGGTACCGCCAGGCCCGTACCACACCACCTGGGAGCCGGATATCTGGGGAGACTGGTCATTGGTGAGGTTGTTGGTCAGTAAAGTGGTGGCGTTCCCATCGTAGAACGAGATCTCATTGTCGAGGAGCTGTGATGTTTCCCACACCACATTGGAACCGGATATCTGGGGAACCCTATCCGCAACAAGCAGATTCTGGGAAATGTTCCTGCTACTATTCCCGTCGTAGAAAAATATCTCCTCGGTGAGACCATTCAGCCTCACCCAGGCGACGTTAGAGCCAGAAATTGTCGGATCGAAGTCTGGCGTGAGGTTGTCGGAAAGCTGGGTAATGCCGTTACCGTCGTAGAAGAATATCTCGCGATCGAGACCATCGACGCCTTCCCACACTAGATTGGAGCCGGAGATTTGAGGCGATCGGTCGTCGGTGGTGTTGTCGGTAACTTGCCGGGTGGCGTTCCCATCGTAGAAGAATATCTCCCAATCGTTGCCATCATAAGCCTCCCACACCACATTGGAGCCGGAAATCTGAGGATCGAGAGAGTGAGTGTCATTGTAGCGATAGATAGATTTGACGGTGTTGCCGTCGTAGAACATGATATCGCTACTGTCGCCATTATATCGAGACCAGACCGCGTTCGAGCCGGATATCGCCTCTCCAGTATCATTCGTATAATTATGGCTGAGCTTCAGAATCCCGTGGGTGTAAGTTAGGCGATCGCTATCGATATCTGCCTGAGTGAAAGTATCGTTGCCAAATAGCGGCGTGCCGTTTAACTTCAGTTGTCCGTTGGTCGGTGCATTGACGAGAGTATAGGTCAGTTGCGTGGCACTTTGCTCTGGATCGGTGACTTGCAGGAGATTATTGCCAATGCCGACAGTGGCCAACCGATTCACACTCAGGGGTGAATTGGCGATCGCGATCGGCGGTTCGTTGAGGTTATTGAGGGCGATCGTTACGGCTTTATCCACCGTTTGACCCGCCCCATCGGTACTTCGCACAACAATCTGATGAAGATTTTCGGTTTCGTAGTCCAATCTCGTCCCATCGGCCACCGTTATCCGATCGCCAACTATCCCAAACCGACCTCCCGCATTATCCACTAACGAATAAGCGTGGGTGTCGCCGCTATCGGGGTCGGTGGTGGTCATCGTCCCGATTTCCGTCCCATTGGCACTATTCTCATCCACTACGGTATTCGACACCGCCAGATCCGTGGGCGCTTCATTCCGATCCGTCACGGATATGGCAAAGGTTTTATCGAAGGTCAAACCGCGCGCATCGGTGGTGCGAATGGTGAGTTCGCTCTGGTTTCCCGCTTCGTAATCGAGTAAGCTACTATCCGCGACGGCAATCTGCGTCCCGGAAATCGCAAACCGTCCTCCCGCATCATCCACTAGGGAGTAACTGTGAGTATCCCCGGCATTCGGATCTGCCGTGGTCAAGTCTCCCACTACCGTGCCGTTTGCGCTATTTTCGGCAATCGTTGTATTGCCGATCGCAATGTCCGTGGGGGCGGTGTTGGGAAGGGTTTCGCTCACATCGCCAACGCTGACGGCAAAGGCGCGCTCGAAATGATTCCCCCCGGCATCTGTCGTGCGAATGACGATCTCGTGACTGGTCGCCGTTTCGTAGTCCAGTAAGCTCCCATCGGCTACGGTTAATTGATTGCCGGATATCGCAAACCGACCTTCGGCATTATCCAGCAAGCTGTAGGTATGGGTATCGGTGGTATCGGGGTCGGTGGGCGTGATGGTGCCGATCGCGCTGCCGTTGATACTATCTTCCCTAACCACTAGATTAGAAACCGACAAATCTGTAGGCGCTTCGTTCGCATTCTCCACCGCAACGGTTAGGGTCTTGGTAAAGGTATCTCCTGCGGCATCAGTGGTTCTCACTACAATCCGATCGCTCGTTGCGGTCTCGAAATCCAATGCCTCACTATTGGCAACGGTGAGTTGGTCTCCGGCGATCGCGAATCGACCTGATGCGCTATCCACCAATAAGTAACTATGTGTATCTCCCGCATCGGGGTCGGTGGTGGTCAGGGTGCCGATTGCCGTCCCTTCGCTACTATTTTCGGCAATACTGGCCTTGGAAAGCACAATATCCGTGGGCGCGCGATTGGGAATTGTCTCTTTCACCTCGGTGACACTCATGGTAAAGGATTTCTCGAAGGTATTCCCCGCCGAGTCGGTGGTTTGTACGGTAATGCTGTGCGTCTGGTTTGTCTCAAAATCCAGTAACGCGCCATTGGCAACGATAAGTTGATTCTCTTCCAGGGCAAAGCTTCCACCGGCATCGTCGATTAATCGGTAAGTGTGAGTATCTTCAGAGTCGGCATCGGTGGTGGCGAGAGTGGCGATCGGCGTACCATCGCTACTCTTTTCGGCAATAGAGCTATTCGAGAGCAGAATGTTCTCCGGCGCAGTGTTTGCGGGCGTTTCTTCCCCCGGTGGCGTGGTAGGCGTTTCTTCCGCCGGTGGGGGGGTGTGAGTTTGTTCCCCCGAAGGCGGCGTTTCTTCCGCCGGTGGGGGGGTGGGAGTTTGTTCCCCCGAAGGCGGCGTTTCTTCCGCCGGTGGGGGGTTGGGAGTTGGTTCCGCCGGTGGGGGGGTGGGGGTTTCCCCTTGCAAAGGGGCAGGGTCGGACATGGGCCGATCCGGTAATGATGCTTCCGGTTCTTCTGGCGCTTGTACTTGCACTTGCGGTTCTACAGGGGGGTTTCCTCCCCCCGCTTCCAGAATGCTGGGGGAAGAAACATCGAGCAAAATCGCTAAAAATCGGTTCGTGTCTTTGTGTTGAACGATGGTGTGGTTGCGATAAACTCCACTCCCTTGGTAGATATTTAAGCGATCGAAGGTTAACCCGCCGGTGAGTTGCAGTTTATCCTCGGAGGGATTAAAATCCGTGACGATCGCTGCTTGTGCTTCGGTATCGCCGCCGAGGGTGGGGGCGAGGATGTAGGTGTCTCGGTCTTGTCCTCCGGTGACGGTATCGCTACCGAAGTCGAGGAGAAAGGTATCGTTTCCCCTATCTCCTACTAGGCGATCGCTACCCAAACCGCCAAGCATGCGATCGTCTCCCATACCGCCATAAACGATATCGTTGCCCTCATCCCCCTGCAAGCGATCGTTTCCTTCACTACCCCCGAGAAAATCATTGCCATGTCCGCCGATGAGGGTATCATTTCCACTATCTCCATAGAGAATATCGTCCCCTGACTCACCATCGAGAACGTCGTTTCCTTGCCACCCATAGAAAAAATCTGGCGCGCCCATTCCGGTTAAAGTATCTTCAAATGGTGTGCCCTGAATAACTGTCATACTGTTTAAGCGTTTTTAATTGCTACATTCATTGCCGAGCTCATTGATTGCCCGACTTCTTTACTGTTATGCATGACGCTTCGGGAAACTGTCATCGTTTATTTACAAAAGTTTGCAAAAGTGAAATTTTCCTGTTTAAAGAAAATTGGGAATCTCAGAACTGGAATCTGACAAATTCAGCTTGACGAATTAATGGCTTTGTGGTAAGTATTTGAGGCAGAAAAAAGGGAGCGATCGCCCTCCCAGGGATGCTCGTTGCTGCTTTTTATACCCTATTCTCACTTTTGCTGAGTGGGCCAACTGCCAATCGTAATCAGGCGGCAAATTTCATCGGTTTTTACTCCGATCGCCATCGGACGGCGCACCCCCGGTAAAACGGCTACGTCATACAACTCCTCAAATAAACTGCCTTCCAATCGCAACCAATGAACGATATCCCCACTTCGCACATCGATAACCAGCAAACCGCAGCGTGCGTCTGCGCCTTTGTCTTGCAGGGCTTGGTCTAAAGGTAAACCGCTAAACGTCTTATTGTGGCGAGGTTTGGAGATGCCGACTACAGCGAAATCCTCGTAAAACGCCAACCCGCGCAAGTATCCCGGACAAAAGGTAACGGGTTCAAATCGACCAGCGTTGATATCTGCATAACCGAAATATCCCGTCCCGGAATTGAGCAACCACAGTTTATCCCGATACAGACGCGGCGAGTGAGGCATGGAGAGATTGTCTAACAGAATGCGATCGCCCTTCACATCGATAACGCAACCGCCATTGTGCCGTCTGTCGCGCCACCCATCCGCCACATCACTTTGACTAATTGCCGTTACGTAGCGCGGCGTTCCGTTGTCCATCGCTAACCCATTCAAGTGACAGCGATCTTCGGGGGCGAGTTTGGAAATAAACGGCGGTTGCCAGAAGGGGATAAAACTGTGCGTGTGGCTGACAGTTGCCAAGCAGCTAAACAAAGTATTGACAAAAATCGGGGTTTCAGTGCGATCGCGGGCAATATCGTGAATGTCTAAATCGCCAGTGGTATAGGCGAGTTGCGGAACGTAGAGGCGATCGTATCCCTGATGCACTTGTCCCGGTTCTAGGGCATTTTCAAACCGCCACAACTGATAGAGCGAACTCACAAATAATGTATTTGCCGACGCCGATAACCCCATTGGCCGATTGAACGTGCGTTCGAAAATCGATAACCGCCCATTCGGTTGCAACCCGATGAGAAATAGCTTTCCGGTTTGGTAGGTGGTAAAAGCCAGACTGACGTGGTGTTGGTACAGCCACTCGGGAAACTGGCGCGAACCCATAATTTCTAAAGACATCATATCCCTCGCAAATTCAACAGGCGATCGCTCATCTTAACACTCTGATTTGGAGCAACAACCGCTATTTCAGTCGGTTTTTAACCGACTTGAGCTATGAGGCGTGGGATTAATCCCACGCCGGATCTTCGGGAAAAACTAACTAATCGCCTGCGCCACATCTGTATCTACCCACAACAGCGCACCATCGAGAGTGTAAGTGTTATAAGCGTTCGTTCCCGATGAAGTGATACCACCAGATACCCAGCCACCAGTCGAACTCACCGAATTCCCCGCTACCCCATCGACGATTAACCGCGTTAACCCGTTAGAAGTCACATCAGACAGCGCCTTCACATCAAAACTATCCAAAGTGAACTCATTGTTATTGCCATTGAGATTAATAACTTCAATCCCAGATAGTTTATTGTTAGCAATAGCCGTCAAATCCAGAGCGAACCCCCCATCCAGGCGCAGAGTATCCGTTCCGCCACCCCCTTTAATCCGCTGAAACGAGGTATCGCCAATTCCGATTAAATCGTCTCCGATGCCGCCATAAAGCACGTCAGCAGCGCCACCACCGATGAGGGTATCGTCCCCCTGCGCTCCCACTAGCACATCCGCCGCAGTTGTTCCCGCCAACCATTCCGAATTCGTCCCCCCCTGCTGACTCACCGAGTTAGTGAAATTCCCTCCCCAGACAATGTAAAATTCCCCGGCATTGCTATTTCCCCCAGGGTCGGCAAGGTGTGCGCCGACGATCGCATCATCAAAGCCATCACCATTGATATCTCCCGCACTGCTGACTGAGCCACCAGAGTAGTCATTCACCGAAATGCCATTGATAACGAAACCCCCAGTACCGGCAGCGATATCGCTCAAATTCACGGCTGTGCTATCGGTTTTGCCAAACACCACATAGGATTCCCCTGCATAGCTTTTCCCGCCGGGGTCGGCACCCCTCGCCCCGACAATCAGATCGTCCAAACCATCGCCATTCATGTCTCCCACAGTGCTAACCGATCGACCAGAGTCGTCATCAGTATCGATGCCATTGATAACGAACCCCCCACTTCCAGCAGCGATATCGCTCAAATTCACGGCTGTGCTATCGGTTTTGCCAAACACCACATAGGATTCCCCAGCCTCGGTGTTACCGCCCGGGTCGGCACCCCATGCGCCGACAATCAGATCGTCCAAGCCATCGCCATTCACATCGCCGGCACTGCTGACTGAGGCACCAGAGAGGTCACCAGCATCGATGCCATTGATAACGAACCCCCCACTTCCAGCAGCGATATCGCTCAAATTCACGGCTGTGCTATCGGCTTTACCAAATACTACGTAGGATTCCCCGGCAACGTTGTTCCCCCCAGGGTCGGCACCCCATGCGCCGACAATCAGATCGTCCAAACCATCGCCATTCACGTCGCCGGCACTGCTGACTGAGGCACCAGACCTGTCATTCGTATCGATACCATTAATGATAAACCCGCCAGTGCCGGCAGCTATATCGCTCAAATTCACGGTTGTGCTATCGGTTTTGCCAAACACCACATAGGATTCTCCAGCAGCACTATTCCCGCCGGGGTCGGCAAAATATGCGCCGACAATCAGATCGTCCAAACCATCGCCATTTACGTCGCCGGCACTGCTGAGTGAGGCACCAGACCTGTCATTCGCATCAATGCCATTAACGATAAACCCGCCAGTGCCGGCAGCTATATCGCTCAAATTCACGGCTGTGCCATCGGTTTTGCCAAACACCACATAGGATTCCCCCGCCTCGGTGTTCCCGCCAGGTGCGGCACGCCATGCGCCGACAATCAGATCGTCCAAACCATCGCCATTCACGTCGCCGGCACTGCTGAGTGAGACACCAGATAAGTCATCTTCATCGATGCCACTGATGAGGAAACCGCCACTTCCGGCAGCTATATCGCTGAAATCCACGGCGGTGCTATCGGTTTTGCCAAACACCACGTAAGATTCCCCGGCAAAGTTGTTCCCCCCGGGGTCGGCACGGTATGCGCCGACGATCGCATCATCCAAGCCATCGCCATTCACGTCGCCGGCACTACTCACAGGGAGACCGGCGCGATCGCCCCCATCAATGCCGCTATTCCCAAAACCGCCAATCCCTGCCATCACGTCACTCAGTTCGATTCCCGTGGCTGGCAGAGGGATGGTGGCGCGATCGCTGGCAATATCATCTTCTGTGGGGATGAAATTATTCGACGTGGCATCCGGATCTGGCTGGTCTACTGCACTCACTTCTGCGGTATGGACAAGGGTGCCGTAACTCTGCACCCTGCCGCTAATTGTGAGAGTCGCGTTACCTCCACTGGCTAAAGAAGGCACGGTCCAAATCCCGGTATTCTCGTCGTAGGTGCCGCTAGACGGAGTTACCGTCACTCCTTCCATCCCTCCAGGCAAAAGATTGGTGATGGCAATATTCGTTGCTCCAGCCGGACCATTATTCGTCAGTGCTACCGTAAACGTCAGGGTCTCCCCGATCGCCGGTGTGGGATTGCTGACGCTATTGGTAAGCTGTAAGTCCGCATCGGTATTTATAGTCAGAGTAGTTGTCGCCACTACACTCTCTGTAGTGCCATCATTCACCGCAAACGCAATGCTGCGCGGGGTTGCATCTGGCAGGGGATTGCTGTTATTATAGATAACGCTTCGCAGCACTTGCTGGTAGTTCGCCACCGTATCCGTGCCGCTTAAGGTTAAAATGCCCGTGGCCGAATCGTAACTGGCGGTAATATTCGTGCCAGTGGTGGTTGCCCCGAGGGATTCCGCACCTCCATCCAGCAAGTTGGTAATGGTGACGGTAGCCGCACTTAAGGAAGGATTATTAACATCAGTGACCGCGAGACTGCTGCTGTCTACCACCGCCACTGCACCGCTACTGGCGATAAATGTTGCCGCGTAGTCGATGCCTGCCACATTGTTGCCATTCAGGTCTAATTCCGGTGGCGTATTCGGGCCAATATTCAGAGTGGTGGTGGCAACGCTGCTGGATGTGCTGCCATCGGTGACGGTAAATTCGATTGTGCGAGCCAAGGGATTGGGAGAAGCGGCAGTATTGTTATAGGTGAGGCTTCGCAGCACCTGCTGATAGTTGGCCAGAGTATCGGTGCCACTGAGGGTGAGAACGCCATTGCTATAACTGGCGGCGATATTGCCAACAGTTGTGGCACTTAGCACTTCATTCGCACCGTCGAGTAAATTGGTAATGGTGACGGTGGCACCTGTCATCTCGGTGCTATCCACATCGCTCAGACTCAGGGCAACCGCGTCTAGAATCGCCACCGCCCCGGAATTTCCAGTAAAGTTAGTGGAAAAATTGCGATCGCCACCGGGTTCGTCGGCAGTTCCGTCCAAGTCTAACACTGGCGGTTCCGGCGTATCATTAACTGTGAGAGTTAAGTCTTTTTCAAAAGTTAGCCCCTGGGCGTCTGTTACCTGCACGGTAATCTGATGACTGGTAATCTCCTCAAAGTCTAACAAACTCCCATCGGTGACTTGCAGGCGATCGCCCTCAATCGCAAACCGTCCCCCAGCGGTGTCCAGTAACGAGTAACTGTGGGTATCTCCAGCATCGGGATCCCTGGTGGAGAGGGTGGCGACATCGGTGCCATTGGCGCTATGTTCGTCCACACTGGTTTGAGAGAGGGCGATATCGGTGGGGGCTTCATTCACGTTTGTGAGTTCGATCGTCACCACTTTATCGAAGGTCTGCCCTCCGCCATCGGTGGTCTGTACGATAATGTTATGGCTGGCAGCACTCTCAAAATCCAATAACGCGCCATTCCCCACCACCAGGCGATCGCCATCAATGGCAAACCGTCCCCCAGCATCATCGATTAAGCTGTAGCTGTGGGTATCGCCGACATCGGTATCCGTCGTAGATAAAGCGGCAATAACTGTGCCATCGGCACTATTTTCGGCAATATTGGTATTAGAAAGCCCTATATCCGTAGGCGGGTTATTGTTGGTTTCATCGATCGCGTCGGTTACTTCCAGCGTAAAAGATTTCTGGAAGGTATTCCCCGCCGAGTCGGTCGTTTGTACCGTAATATTGTGCGTCTCGGTTGTCTCAAAATCCAATAACTCGCCATTGGCAACAATTAGTTGATTCGCTTGCAGCGCAAAGCGTCCCCCGGCATCATCGAGTAAGCTGTAGCTGTGAGTATCGTTGGCATCCACATCCCTGGTGGAGAGGGTAGCGATACTGGTTCCATCGCTACTATTTTCGGCAATAGAGCGATTCGAGAGCAGAATATCCGTGGGCGCGGTGTTCCCGGGGGTTTGTTCCCCAGGTGGGGGCGTTTCCGGGTCCGAGGGCGCAGATCCGAAAACCGACAGATCGGGCAAGGGCGCTTCCGGTTCTTCTGGCGCTTCGGGGGAGGGTTCTATTCCCGCCGCTTGCAGCATGGTGGGGGTGGGAACCCCGAGCAAAATGGCTAAAAATCGGTTCGTATCTTTATCTTGAATGATGGTATCGTTACGATAAATCCCAATCCCTTGATAGATGTTTAAGCGATCGAAGGTTAACCCCCCGGTGAGTTGCACTTCATCCTCCGAAGGATTAAAATCGGTGACGATTGCCGCTTGCGCTTCCGTGTCGCCGCCGAGGGTAGGGGCGAGGATGTAGGTGTCTCGGTCTTTTCCGCCAGTGACGGTATCGCCACCGAAGTCGAGGAGAAAGGTATCGTTTCCCCCATCTCCCACGAGGCGATCGCTGCCCAAACCGCCGATTAAACTCTCATCTCCCGCACCTCCATACAGGATATCGTTGCCCTCACCCCCATCCAAGCTGTCATTTCCTTGACTTCCCCCCAGCAAGTCATTGCCATTCCCGCCGAGGATGCTGTCATTTCCCTTATCTCCATAGAGAATATCGTCGCCCGCCCCGCCATCGAGGAAGTCGTTTCCTGGCCATGCATATACAAAATCTGCCGCGCTGGTTCCGGTTAAGCTGTCTTCGACTGATGTGCCCTGAATAACTGTCATAATAGTTGAGCGTTTTGCCTTGCCGCCTTCCGGCCTAGGATCGGGGTGAGTGGCACTTTCGCCGTCACTGCCGAGTTTATCGATTTGGCGTATCTCTTTTAGTTATGCATTACCCTTGGGGGAACTGTCATCGTTTATTTACAAGAATTTACAAAAGCTTAATATCCCGCTCTAGGTACAATTAGGCATTGAAGAAATAAAATCGGAAAAAAGTGCTTGACAAGCGGCAAAGGTTATGGTAAGTGCGTGAGGCAAAACAGTCCTTCGACGGCGGGTAACTCATCATCCTGTGCGATCGCGGTGCGCTGCCCAACTCTGGATTTTACCCACCCAAACCGGCAATCCTGGCGATCGCCCTCCTGCGATCCCAAGTTACGCGAACTGTGCGGCAAATTTTGTCAAAACCCGCGTGAGATAAAGATTCCGTCCCTCTGACTTCATCTTCCCGGGAAGGGGATCCTACGAAAGAAACTGAGATCCTCTGCTGGATATGGACAAACCGCGATAGATTGAAAGAACTGGCAGGAATTTATACTCAGCGGGAGAATAAAATTTTTGGTGAAAAAATCGGACTTTACATTTTAGTAATTTTAAGCTTTAATGGGATGACTAACGCCAGAAACCTTCGCAAAGCGCAGGTCAAATAACCCTCCAAACCAGAGGGCAACTCGATTCCCAGACCAGTGGGCATTAAAATTGTCAGGAATGCCGGGTTTGGGTATGCTAAAAGAACAACACTCTCGCCAAGGTGGTTGACTAATGGAAAACCCCAAAGGAAAAAAGTTGGATCCGGCGGGGATTTCCAGTGGACTTTCCCTCCCACAGTGGATGCAGCGAGAATTTTATCGCAGGAGGGAGCAAACGGTGAGCGATCGCGACCATGCCAAACCCCAATCCAAACCCAGGGGCCAAATGCTACAAAATCTCGCCCGCCTTGTGGCGATCGCCTTCTGTTGCATCGACCCGCAGATAGTCCGCGCGCAACCCATCGTTCCCGCCGCCGATGGGACCGGAACCCGCGTCACTCCAGAGGGAAATCGCCTACAGATTACCGGGGGACAAGTCTCCGCAGATGGGGCCAATTTATTCCACAGTTTTACTGAATTTAATCTCCCGGCGCAACACACCGCCAACTTCATCGCCAATCCCCAAATTCTGAATATTTTAGGAAGAGTAACCGGCGCAAATGCCTCGATAATTAATGGCGAAATTCGGATAACCGGGGCAAATGCCAATTTATTTTTAATGAACCCGGCGGGCATTGTTTTTGGCCCGGATGCCCGGTTAAACGTGCCCGGGTCGTTTTTAGCCACCACCGCCACGGGAATTGGCTTTGATTCGGGGTGGTTTAATGCGGTGGGAAATCATAATTATGCGGCATTAGTCGGACCGCCAAAAGCGTTTTATTTTGGCAATCCGCAACCGGGGGCGATCGCCAATTTTGCCGATTTAACCCTCAACCCGAAGCAAAATCTCACGTTATTAGGCGGCACCATTTTAAATACCGGCAGCCTCACCGTTCCTGGGGGCAATATTACCATTGCCTCGGTTCCCGGAACGCAGCGAGTGCGCCTTTCGCAACCGCACCATTTGCTCAGTTTAGAGATAGCCCCCGCAGCACCTCACACCCCCGCTTCTGCCACAGCGATCGCCCCTCTGGCATTACCGGAATTGCTCACCGGGGGCGAGATTTCCCATGCCACGGGCATCCAGGTCAACAGCGATCGCACCATTGTGCTAAGCGGTTCGGGTATTGCGATCGAACTGGGAGATATCGCCCTGTCTCGCACTGACATAAGTGCCGAAACCCTGGGGCTGTGGGCGGCCAATCAGCTCACTTTAAGAGAAAGCCAGATGCAAGCCACTGGGGATTTAACCCTGAAGGCGGGAGAGACCCTGCGCGTGCGCGATAGCCGCGATCGCCCGTTTTTAGCCAGCGCCGGGGGCGATTTGCGGATACAAGGCGATCGCGGCATCGATATTTTAGCCTTGAACGGCATCGGCGAGGTAGAAGGGAGCCGTCGCCTCACCTCACCCTTTCGCGCCCTCGGAGACATCACCTTGGTGAGCGACGGCATCATCTCCGGGGATTCTCACTTTAGCGCGGGCGGCGATTTCGCCATTCTGCAATCCAACGGCAATCCGGGCACCTTCATCAGTTTCTACGATCCGATCGTTACCTCACAAGGAAATGTGACCTTTGGCGACTATACCGGCACCTCCCTGAAAGTAGAAGCCGGCGGGCGGATTACCGGGGTCAATATTACCATCACCGGACCGGATCTCACCCTCGTCGGCAGCGATCCGGATATTGCCATTTTAACCGGGTCAGCCGCCTTAATTTTGCGATCGGGCACTGCCCTCGCTAATGCCCCCAATCTGCCCCCCGATCGCCAAATTTCCGATACCTTATTTAACAGTAGCCCCGTGCCCAGCAGCGCCGGGATTACCGTTAACTCCCTGTCCACTGCAGGCGGTCCGGTCATCTTATCCGCCCCGGGAGATATCGTGACCGGCAACGTGACCACCGACGGCGGCGATATTACGGCAACCAGCAGCAGTGGCAATATTATCGCCGCCGGGGAATTGCGATCGCTCAGCAGCACCGGGGGCGGTAATATTACCCTAGAAGCGGCCAGTACCCTCACCCTCAGTGCGGTGAGCGGGGGGACCGGAAATATTACCCTCACCGGAAACGAAATCAATTTGAACGAAACTGTGACCGGCAGCGGGATTCTGGTGCTACAACCCACCGATACCACCCGGAATATCACCCTCGCTAACACAAGCGATAGCGGTGAGGCAATTTTCGATATCACCAACGAAGAGTTGGCCCTGGTGCAAGATGGGTTTAGCAATATTACCATCGGCGCGACGAATGGGAGTGGCACGATCGCCGTGGCGGAAAGGGTGGAGTTCACCGATCCGCTCACTTTGCGATCGCCAATCGGCCAAGGGGCGATCGCGGTGAACGATAATATTACCCTTTCCGATAATGCCACCTTGGCGATCGAAGCCGCAGAAGCGACAATTCTCAGTGCCGGCATCAGCACCGAAGGGAAACTCACTTTTGGCAACATCTTTCTCAATGCGGATATTGCGTTTACGGCCAGTAACATCACCTTTAATGGCACCGTAGATGGCGATCGCAATTTATCCGTCAATGCCCCCCCGGGAACCGTGCGATTTAACCAACCGGTGGGCGGAACAACTCCCCTCCGCAGTTTGGCGATCGCTGCCGAAACCGTAGAACTCACCAGCGATATCTTTACCGTAGGGAACATGAGCTTTAACGGGGCAGTGCGGTTGTTCGATAATGTAGGATTGACCACCCTGGGTGGGGGAAGGATTGCGTTTGGCCGTACCCTGGACAGCGCAACCAACGCCCGAAACGATTTAATCCTGAATGCCCCAGAGGCCAGTGTGAGTTTTGATGAAGCGGTGGGAAGTGCCGAGGATGGAGCGTTAGGGGCGATCGCGGTGGAAAATGCCGCCAATGTGACCGCCGCCGCCACCATGACCGCCGAACAGATAATCCTGTCCGCAACCGAGGCGATCGCCTTGGGGGATGTGAGTCTTCTCCCTTCCTCGGAACTACCAGCAGGCAGCGTTCTAGAGCTGATTGCCGGCGATCGAATTGCAGTGGGCAATCTTACCGCCGAGGAAGGCAATCTGCGCCTCACCAGTGGCACGAGTACCCTTACCACAAGTGATATTGCATCCCCGGGAGGTGATTTGCAAATTGTCTCCGAGAGTGAGATTACTACCGGGTCTCTGAACACCGCTTCCGCCACCGCATCTGGCGGTGAGATTTCCCTCACTAGCGAATCAGGGGCGATCGCCACCGCCGCGATCGACGCTTCTGGCGCAGTGGATGGCGGTTCCGTCACCCTCGCCACCTGCGAAGCTTGTCCGGAGAGTGTCAGAGAAGAATTAGCCCCCGGGATTGATACGGGGAAAATTACCGCAAATGGCAGTGAAAATAGCGCCGGGAATATACGATTAACAGCACCGGGAGATATTCAAGTCAGCGCGATCGAAGCGCGAGGAACCGTAGGGGGGAGATTGGAGATTGCCACCGATCGCGTTTTCCGGGCGATCGATACCTTTGATGATGGAATCGTTCCCGAAGCAAGTCTGTCGGTGGTCGGAAGTGCGGAAGAAGGCGAGATGCAAATTCGTCACGGAAGCGAAACCGTACAAGCGCCATTTGTAGTAGGAAATGCCACAACCAATGGGACGGCGGGTGCATTGAGTGGTGCGGCAAATAATACGGTTTTGCCATTGCGATCGTTTCCCTTTTCTTTCACTCAAGGGAATATTTCTCTGCTCTCCGCCGCCATTCGACCCGTCGAACCCGTCCCGGATCCGCAACCTTTCCCCACTCCGCAAGAAAGTTTGCCGGAAATTTCCGATGAGTTTGTTAACAATCAGTTAACAAAACCGCCAGAAATTCAGCCGATTGTTGAGCTGGAAAAGCGCCAAAGAATTTTGAGTATTTTACCGAGCGATCGCATTTTGCGAGAACGGCTCGATATAGAGCAAAATTTACGTTTAGCTCGATTGAGAAATTTGCCGCAAGCTATTGAAGGAATTGAAAACCTCCGCCAACAAGAGTTTCAAAACTACTTCCAAGAAGAGTTTACTTTCCAGTTTGTCTCCTTTACAGACATCGTAGAACAACTGCAGGCGATCGCCAATGCCACCAACACCACTCCAGCAATTTTGTACGTTATTTCTAATAGCGAAGCGGTTGATTTACTGCTGGTGACGCCCGACGGAGAACCGATTCATCAAGTGGTTCGCGACGCCGATCGAGCGCAACTCTTGGCAAAGGTTCAAGAATTTTCTTCCGAAATTATCCTTTCGGCGCGATACCAGAATCAGGATTATTTACCCCTCGCTCAACAACTTTATCAGTGGTTGATTGCCCCGATCGCCCCCACATTAGAAGCGCGAGGAATCGACACCATTGCCTTTTCGATGGATGAGGGATTGCGCTTGTTGCCCATCGCCGCCTTACACGATGGCGAACAATTTCTGATTGAGAATTATAGCGTTGGTTTGATTCCCAGTTTAAACCTCACCGATCCCACCTATCAAGATATCAGCAATTTGCCGATTTTGGCAATGGGAGCCTCAGAATTTACCCGCTTAGCTCCCTTACCTGCAGTGTCCCTGGAAATAGACATCATTGCCAACCAACTGTGGGCCGGTGAAGCATTTTTAAATGAAGCATTTACGCTAGAAAATTTACAACGCCAGCGCGCTTCCGAACCCTATAAAATCGTTCATTTAGCCACTCATGCGAATTTTCAGGCCGGGAATCCCAGGAATTCTTATATTCAGCTTTGGGATACGCAATTGAATTTAGCCCAACTGCGGGAATTGGGATGGAACGATCCGCCGTTGTCTTTGTTGGTACTAAGTGCTTGTCGCACAGCCATTGGCAATCCGGAAGCAGAGTTAGGATTTGCCGGGTTAGCGGTACAAATTGGCGCACAAACCGCGATCGCCAGTTTGATTTCCGTCAGCGATGAAGGTACCCTCGCCTTGATGACCCAGTTTTACCAGGCGTTGAAAACCGCCCCCATCAAAGCCGAAGCCCTGCGACAGGCGCAACTGGCGCTGTTAAACAAACAAGTATGGATAGAAGGCGATCGCTTATCCGGAACCAGAGGAACCTTCCCTTTACCCTCAGAACTCATCCAGGGAACTCAGCGAAACTATTTTGACCATCCGTATTATTGGTCCGCGTTTACCCTTATTGGCAGTCCGTGGTGAGCAAAACACCCTCCTGACAATGGATGCGGGCTTTTGGGGTTGCCCCAGTCTCCCCTTTTGAGCCAATATTCGTTACAAATAAAGAAACGAGTAAGGACATCAGAACCGTGAACACGATCGCGCTTGGTAAAAATGGACCGCATGTCTTGCCCCTTGGTATTGGCGCGTGGTCCTGGGGAGACAAACTCTTCTGGAACTATGGCAAAGACTACGGACAGGCAGAGGTTTCCGAAGCCTTTCACGCGGCGCTAGACGCCGGCATCACCTTCTTCGACACCGCCGAAGTTTACGGTCCGGGAGAATCCGAGAAATTGCTCGGTCAGTTTATCCAGCAAACCGACAAACCCGTGCAGGTGGCCACCAAATACGCCCCCTATCCCTGGCGGTTTACAGGTCGGGCCGTCTCCGACGCCCTGAGCGAAAGTCTCGATCGCCTGCAATTGCCCCGGGTAACATTATATCAAGTACACTGGCCGTTTACCTTCTTTATGAGTCAAGAAACCTTGATGAATGCCTTGGCGGATGAAGTGGAACGCGGCAGAATCGAAGCGGTGGGAGTGAGTAACTATTCCGCCGACGAAATGCGCGAAGCCCACCAAATCCTTGCCGCGCGCGGCATTCCCTTGGCAGTCAATCAGGTGAAATACTCCCTGCTGTCTCGTAAAGTGGAAAGCGAAGGCATTGTGAGTACCGCCCGCGAATTGGGGGTGGTGATTCTGGCCTATAGTCCCCTAGCGCAGGGGTTGCTCACCGGGAAATATACCCCCGACGGGAAAAAACCCACCGGTCCGCGTCAGTGGGATTCGCGCTTTCAACCAGAAGGGTTGCGGAAGATCCAACCCCTGCTGAATGTATTGCGAGAGTTGGGGGACAAGTACGAGAAAACCCCGGCGCAAGTAGCGCTCAATTGGCTGATTGCCCAAGAAGGGGTGATTCCGATTCCTGGGGCGAAAACTGCCACACAGGCGCGCCAAAATGCCGGCGCTTTGGGTTGGCAGTTAAGTGCGGATGAAGTGGCGAAGTTAGAGGAACTTTCTCGTCCTTGGTTATAGGCGCGCTGCCCTTCGTTCCCCCTGGGGGGAACGATAGCCTCGGGGCGGCTGTGTCGTCCCCTAACACCCCGCCTTTTGTTACAATAGATTAAAATCTATGTAGTTATGTAACGGAGGATGGAAGATGAGAAGGCTCTTGACAAAATGGGGATTAAATGAGATGAGCTGGCGCGGCGATCGCGGCGAATATTGGTTTTTGGCTCAAGCTGTGTTAATTGTGGCATTTGTGCTGTTGCCCGCCTATCGCCCACCGGGGTTAAACTTGCCTTCTGCGATCGCCGAATATGCCCTCTGGGGCGTTGCCGGTGCGATCGCCCTGGTGGCGTTGATTTTAATCGGAAAAGGACTGTTGGATTTAGGCGGAAATCTCACCCCCTTGCCCTATCCCACCGAAAATGGGGAGTTAGTGCAAACCGGGATTTATGGCATCGTGCGACATCCTTTATATGGTGGCTTGATTTTAGGCGCGATCGCCTGGTCTTTGGTGCAGTTGAGTCTCTCTCACCTCCTCGGCGTAGCCCTGTTATTTGCCTTTCTCGACGCCAAAAGCAGACGCGAGGAAGTTTGGTTAAGCGAAAAATATCCGGAATATTTCGATTATCGCCAACGAGTCAAAAAGCTGATTCCGCTGATTTATTAATCGCGATATTGTGGGCGATTTAGTCACTTTTTTCGGTTTTCTATAATTCCCAAAATTTAACCGATAAAAAACCGGGCTTTATCAGTAAAGCCCGGTTTTTTATAAAAAAATCTCCACCTAGCGGTTCAAATTTCCCTCGGAGAATCCGGTTCCGACTCCTCCGGTGCAGCATCAGGAGAATCGGTTTCTGGCACAATCAAGGGGAACTGGTCTGGGGAAAGCGTCGCCTCAAAAAAATACAGGCGATCGCAATAGCGATTCTGCGCCGAACACACGGTTTCAATTGCCACATTATTGGCTTCGCTAACATTCAGGGAAAGCATAACTTTTTCCCCAGGTCTTATGGTTTCCGAAGCCGTCCGCACGCCATCTAAATAAACCGTTACCACATTCGGTGGACTTCCGCGATCGTTATCGCGCATTCCAAAATCGAGCAAAAGAGACTGAAACGCCCCCGTTGCATCTTCCCTTTCTTCCGGTAAAATTCGACAAGTAATCGAGGCTTCTCGGCTACCCGGTCCTAAAAATAAATAGGAGCGATAAACCTTTCGCCCCACCGCCACATCCAGGGTTTCTTCCCGCGCTCGACCCGGACCATTGCTGACGCATTGAGTGTCGAATAGATAAACAGGACGCGCTTCTTGCGCCTGTACCTCAAGTAGCAGCGGGGATGCTAACCCGAAAGAGAGCATCGCACCGCCAATTAATTGAGCGATTAAGCCAGTTTTTTGCATGGCGTCACCAACCAACAAATAGGGTTTTACCTTTTTATGATATCGAATTCCGGCAACAACAGTCACCGCCAGGGCGATCGCCTTTAGGGTAGAAATCCAGCCGGTGACAATTCGAGACACAGCCGCCACACAATTTGGCCGATCGAGCGGCAGAAATTCCGCCCCCTTAACCCGGGTTTTCTGTTTTCCCCTCCGGCTATTTTTTGCCGCTCCTGGTCCAAAAGTTGGTAAACATCATCAGAATCGCCCCGATGAAAATCACCACAGCCAATCCGCCGGCCACTAAATTTAACACCTCTGTATTTTCCATTTTCTTATTTTCCTTGGCTCGTTGACAGCTTTCTTCGTTTTATCATATCCCCGTGCCCGAAAAAAAAATTTTCCAATTCTTCCCAGATGGAAAAGTATATGCTATAGTTTAAACGGAGAAAGACTCTCTCGATCCTACAAAACTCTTTAGAATTGTATAATGTTTGACATCCTTTGCGAATTTTCCCGCACCCACTGCCTCACCATTTGCGCCCTCCTGGTGCCCGCCAACTTGCTAGCCACCTTGCAAACCCTCATTTTTACGGCCCTGGGATTGTCCGCCCTCTCCGTGCGCCTCATGGGCGGAATCGCCAGCTTGTACGCTCTGGTAATGGTCTTTCACGTCTTGACCTGGTTCCTCATCGGCGTGGTGATGCCTCCCACCTACATCCTCCTGGGTCTCGCCACTCTCTGTCTCGGGATTAACGCCTGGGCGATCGCCCATTCCCCCAGCATGGTGCAACTCTTCCGCCAAGCCCGCCTTCCAGTGTAGCACCGCTCCCTCCGGAACCAATGGCGCGGGAAAGCCGCCCGGGATTTTTGTTCACCCACAATCCCGTCATTTTGTCAAGGTTTTCCCGGCGATCGCACCCCCTCACATGGGCAACTGCGCCCATTTGCGATCGCCTCCAATCCCCACTCAACCCCCCGCAATTCCCCTTCAGCCCCATTGCAAACAGTGCTATCCTATCCCTGAGCCTTTATCTGCACTCTCGCGCGATCGCCCTTTCTCATAGTCGGCGATCGCGGTCGTTGATTGTCGTTGCAACCCACCCCAAACCAACCATGAAAGACAAATTTCTCCAGTGGCTTAACCTCTTTTTAGTAGCCAATGTATTTTTCGTTTTCCTCAGCTTCTTGTGGTTCGCGATCGCCGTTATCGGTCGCTCCACCGGCGTCAATCTCGGACTCGATTTATGGCAGAAACTCTGGCAACCCGTCTTTAATCCCGCCATTGGCATTCTCATGGCCGGCGCTCTCTTAAACGGACTGATAAGCTGGCTATCCAAGCGCTTTAATCAATCCAATCAACTTTAATCCCTCCGGTGCGTACTGCCCACCTGGCAATTTTGCTAAAGAGCAAACGGAAATATTTGTCCAGGGTAATTTTGATTTTAATAACCCGGCAATTCCTGTAGGGTGGGCAGTACACCCCTAACAATTTTATCGCTTAAAATCCCTTGCTTTCCCCCGAGAATAGCAAGTCACCTGCAACCGAGAAGAAGACACAATTCCGGTTACTTTTTCCCAAATCCACCGCTCCATAGCTGGATCGCTCGTGCGGCAATCAAGGCATGATTTTACCACAATCCGCGCCCAATGCATCCCACGCCCTGGGGTCCGAATAACTCAGGCGATCGCCCGCCAAAGTCCCACCCCAAGACCCTTACCCCTGCCGAAGTGTTAAGATTTGCTGCGTTCCACCTCGACAAATTCTTCAACCGTGTTAAAATCCCGATCGAGCTAGGGGTGCCCGAGTCTCGGGCTGAGACAGTCCCTTAGAACCTGAGTCTGGGTAATACCAGCGGAGGGAAGCTGTTATTTGAGGACACAATCATGCGAGCACAATGGGTTGCCAATCGGCGCGGGCAAAAGAACGTTAGCCAAATGCACTACGCCCGCCAGGGTGTAATCACCGAAGAAATGGAGCATGTGGCGAAACGGGAAAACCTGCCCGCCGACCTGATTCGCGACGAAGTGGCGCGGGGACGGATGATAATCCCTGCCAACATCAACCACACCAATCTCGAACCGATGTGCATCGGTATTGCCTCCAAATGTAAAGTCAATGCCAACATCGGTGCTTCTCCCAACTCTTCCAACGTCCAGGAAGAACTCGACAAGCTCAACCTTTCGGTCAAATACGGTGCCGATACGGTGATGGACTTGTCCACTGGGGGCGGCAATTTAGATGAAATTCGCACCGCCATTATCAACGCTTCCTCGGTTCCCATCGGTACGGTGCCGATTTACCAAGCGTTAGAAAGCGTTTACGGGCGGATGGAAAACCTGACCCCGGATGATTTTCTGCACGTCATCGAAAAACACGCGCAGCAAGGGGTGGACTACATGACCATCCACGCCGGCATTTTAATCGAAAATCTGCCGTTGGTGAAAAACCGTCTCACGGGCATTGTATCTCGCGGCGGCGGGATTATCGCCAAGTGGATGCTGCATCACCACAAGCAAAATCCCCTGTACACCCATTTCGACGATATCATCGAAATCTTCAAGAAGTACGATGTTTCGTTTAGTTTGGGGGATTCCCTGCGTCCCGGATGTACCCACGATGCGTCCGACGAAGCGCAACTCACCGAACTGAAAACCCTGGGACAACTGACTCGCCGCGCCTGGGAACATGACGTGCAGGTGATGGTGGAAGGGCCAGGTCACGTACCGATGGACCAAATCGAGTTTAACGTGAAAAAGCAGATGGAAGAATGTGCCGAAGCACCGTTTTACGTGCTCGGACCGTTGGTGACCGATATCGCTCCCGGTTACGACCATATCACTTCCGCGATCGGGGCGGCAATGGCAGGGTGGTACGGCACGGCAATGCTGTGTTACGTGACGCCGAAAGAACACCTGGGCCTGCCCAATGCGGAAGATGTGCGAAGCGGGTTAATCGCCTATAAGATTGCCGCTCATGCCGCAGATATCGCCCGCCATCGTCCGGGAGCGCGCGATCGCGACGACGAACTCTCCATCGCCCGCTATAATTTCGACTGGAACCGTCAGTTCGAACTGTCCCTCGACCCCGATCGCGCCCGGGAATATCACGACGAAACCTTACCGGCAGATATCCACAAAACCGCCGAATTCTGCTCGATGTGCGGTCCGAAATTCTGCCCCATGCAAACCAAAGTTGACGCCGACGCTTTGACCGAATTAGAGAAGTTCTTAGCCAAAGAAACCGTCAGCCAAGGTTAACCTAAAATCAAACTAAGGTGGCCACAGGCCACCTTTTTTTTCATCGAGTAGAATCGGGCGATTGTCCTCCCCAAAACCCGCTCGATTGCCAATATTATTTCTGGTTATATAACTGCATACATAATTGAGTATTTCAATCAAGGAAGCGATCGCGTTCTCTTTTCAGCTTCGATCTCGTTTCTAAAATCTATCCCGCAATTCCTCCTCCCTTCCCCCACCGGGCACCGCAGGCCAAACTATTGCAGGTGTACAACCAGCGATAGCTCAACCCTACTCCGAGAGAATCAAATCGGAGGAGGGAGTCACCGGGGAGAGAAAACGCGATCGCCTTCCTCCGGTAAAATAACCGAGGGAAGTTAGAGCAGATGCGGCGACGCAGCCCAAACCTGGAGATGCAAGCTAAACCCAAAACTCTAACACAACTAAACCTACATTTGCCATGACAGTTTCTAGAACGATTTGTCTCGGCTTTCTGGTACTCATTAGCATCGGCACCTTTTTGCTAATGCTACCCATTGCCACAGCAGACGGGACTTGGAACAATTTTGTGACTGCATTCTTCACCGCCACCTCGGCGGTGTGCGTGACGGGTTTAATCGTCGTAGATACCGGCAGCTACTATTCGGGAATTGGGGAATTTTTTATCCTCTTTCTGCTACAGATTGGCGGGTTGGGCTACATGACTGCCACCACCTTTTTGCTATTGCTCCTAGGGCGGCGATTTGGATTGCGGGACAGACTAGCCATTCAACAATCCTTAGACAAAGCAGAAATGGCCGGCGTAGTGCAACTGGTGCGCTCCATTATTGCCACCACCTTAATCTTTGAACTCACCGGCATATTTTTCCTCCTCCTGATTTTCGTGCCCGATTATGGGTGGAATTATGGCATTTGGCTCTCGGTATTTCATAGCATTAGCGCCTTTAACAATGCCGGATTTAGCTTATTTGAAGATAGCTTAATGGGGTATGCCACCTCATTGCCGATGAATTTAATTATCACCTTTTTAGTCATCTTTGGTGGCCTCGGCTATCAAGTGATTATGGAAATTTATATGTGGATACGCGATCGCTTCGCCCGCAGTCGAGAACGAGTAGTATTTTCCCTCCACTTCAAAATCGTCACCACCACCACCCTATTTTTGCTCGCCCTCGGCACCGTCGCCTTTTTCTTCACCGAAGCAAACAATCCCGCCACCTTCGGTCAATTTAGCTTCGGCGAAAAAATCATCACCGCCTGGTTCCAATCCGTCACCACTCGCACGGCAGGATTTAACACCATCCCCCTCGGAGAAATGACCTCGGCGGCATTATTTATCACCATTGCCTTCATGTTTATCGGAGCCTCTCCGGGCAGTACCGGGGGCGGAATCAAAACCTCCACCATGCGAGTCTTGCTCAGTTGCACCAGAGCGGTTCTCCAGGGACGCGAGCAAGTGCTGTGCTTCCAGCGCCAGATTCCCGTGGAACTGATTTTAAAAGCCGTAGGAGTCGTCGTCGCCTCCATTGGAATGGTCATCCTGGGAACCATCGTCCTCGCCGTCACCGATTCCACGTTCCCCTTTATCGAACTCCTCTTTGAAGTGGTATCGGCATTTGCCACCGTGGGGCTATCCACCGGGATCACCGCCGCCATCTCCCCCCTAGGCAAAGTGGTTTTGATTATCATCATGTATGTGGGGCGCGTCGGGATGCTGATGCTGATGAGCGCCATTCTCGGAGACACCAGACCCACCGCCATTCGCTATCCCGAAGAAAATCTGTTGGTGGGATAAATCACTTTTTCCCCCCAAACTTGCTACGGTAAAACCATTCACTTGCTCTCTCCTTCCCCCCCCCTTATCTTCCCTCCTCTTCGGACCCGGTGCCAGAGGGCACAATCCAGGGCCAGGAGGCGAAAAAGGCAACTCCCAGATATAGCAATGCGTTTAGGAGTTGTAATATTTTTCATGGGGTGCGAGGGACAAGAAATTCTACGAACCCCCTGTTTCTTGTCTCTCGCGCTCTCCTGTCAATCACACCACTCATTTAGTGACTGTTTAATCAATCGATTCCCATCAAGGTAGCAACTGTGAATTTATCCTCTCTGAGTTTCTTTCGGAATCTGCATCCAGAAAATAAGCAATTTGCCGTTATTGGGTTAGGGCGATTTGGTCGAGCCGTCTGTTTGACCCTGCATGGTTTGGGATATGAAGTGCTCGCCATTGATATGGATGAAAAAAAAGTCTCCCAAGCCCTTACCGATCGCATCGCCGCCCACGCTTTAGAACTGGATACCACCGAACCCACCGCCATCCAACAAGCGGGAATCACGGATTTCGATACGGTGATTGTCGGCATCGGCAATTACTTAGCCCAAAGCATTATTACTACCCTAAATTTGAAAGAAGAGGGGGTAAAACATGTAGTGGCAAAGGCATCGTCGGAAATTCACATGAAATTGCTCAAAAAAGTGGGCGCGGACCATGTAGTATTTCCAGAACGGGAAATGGGGTATGCTTTGGCGCGAAATATCACCAAACCCAGCATCCTCGATAGCTTTGAACTGGATCCGGAACACAGCATCGTGGAAACCCTCGTCCCGGATAATTTTGATGGGAAAACCATTGCCGAACTCGAACTTCGCAATCGCTATGGGCTGACTGTTTTAGCCGTCAGTCACGATAGCAAATTTGAAATTAATCCTCCGGCAAATCGCTTGCTGAAGAAAGGCACCATTATGGTAGTGATTGGTTCGAATAAAGGAATCGATCGCTTAACGCCGTGAGGGAACCCAAATCGGCAATTCAAATCCTGCCAAGGCACAGGCAAAGCGCGTTAGCAACTATGCCCGTTAAAGCTATAGTCCGCCGACGCGGACTCATTTTTTTACAGGGATTTCGGCGGAGTTGAGATTCTCCCATTTTTCAACAATAATGATGCAGATGAAAGGTAGGGACATGGCAGTGTCTTTCCCCGACGGGATATCTGTCTCGTGAAGGCATGAAAATTGGGATTAAAGGTCTGCCGCCGATTCAGTTTGTTGGGCTTTTAAAGCGTTGCCGAGATTGATAAAAGCCTCGGCTAAATTTGGGTCGATCGCGATCGCCTGTCGCCATGCGGCGATCGCGTCTTGGGGCTGTTCGCGTTGATACAACGCCACGCCCAAACTGTTGTAAGCATTGGCTAAATTTGGATTGCGCGCGATCGCTTCTCGCTCTTGCGCGATCGCTTTTTCCATCTCTCCCGCTTCGGAGAACGCTTCGCCTAAATTGTAATGCGCTCTCAGCCAAATTCGGATCGAGGCGCACGGCATTTTCCCAGGCTTCGATCGCCTCAGCTTTTTGATTTTGTCGGTTCAGAGCTTGCGCCAGTCCATTGTAAGCCGTGGCTAAATTGGGATTGCGGTCCAGGGCTTCTCGCTCTTGCGCGATCGCGGCACTCAGTTCTCCCTGCACTCGCAGGATCCGCCCCAATCCCGCATGAGCTTCGGCGCGGTTGGGATTGCGCGCGATCGCCTGCTGATAGTTTGCCTTTGCCTCTTCTAGGTCTCCCGCCGACTCCAGTTGCTCACCTAAGTTATAATATGCCTCGGCCAAATCTGGGGCAAGTAACTCACTTAAACCAGTATCCTGTGCGATGGCCTGTTCGTAGGCGGAAATGGCTTCTCGCAACTGGCCTCGGGCTTTCAGGGCGTCGCCTAACTTCGCTTATGCTTCACTTAAGTTTGGGTTGCGGGCCACGGCGGCTTGATAGATGCTCACCACCTCCGATTGACGCCCGGTGGCTTGCAAATTGTTGGCTAAATTAAACTGCGCTTGGGCCAGATTGGGATTGAGGCGCAGGGCTTCCCGAATTGCCGCGATCGCCTCCGAGACCTTTCCCTGAGTCAGGAGTAGCGCCCCGAGGCGATCGTGGGCCTGCGCCAGATTCGGATTGAGGCGAATCGTTTCTTGCAACGCGGCGATCGCTTCGGCGGTACTGCCTTCATCTTGTCGCAACAGGGCGAAATTGTACTGGGCTTGCGCTAAATTAGGGTTCAGGCGGATAGCTTGTCCATACGCCGCCACCGCCCCAGCGCGATCGCCCTGGGCATTCAGGGCACTACCTAAGTTATTGTAAGCTTCGGCGTAATTGGGATAAAGGCGAATCGCTTCCCGGTACTGGGCGATCGCCGCTTCCACTTCCCCCCGTTGCTGCAGCGCCCGCCCCAAGGCATTGCGCGCCTGGGGATAATTTGGATATTGAGCTAAGGCTTGTTGCAAACTGGCGATCGCACCTTCCACATCCCCTTGTGCTAAGCGTTCCACCCCGGTTTCGTAGTAGCCGCGCGTGATTACATTTTGCGCCACAACCAAAGATGCCGACTCCGGGCCTGCAACCACTACTGCAGAGGCGATCGCCGTCCCACAACAGAGGCTCAATACGCCGCAAAGTCTGGTTGTGAACCGATGAGGCATAGCAAACATAGATGACAACCCCAACAATTTGACCGACAAGGACATCAAGTTCGAGAAACGAAATCGGCGCTTTTCTCCCGACAAAGCGCTTGGCAGAACAACGAGACCCACCCCGGCAAATCATGGCATGCAGTGCAATCAGCCCGCGAGGGACTTCGCCTGCATGCGCCGCGACACCGATGCTCGCCCGTATCTGGTTTTCATACCATACCACAAGCCAAAGCTCCCTCTACCCTCATAGGGAGAAAATTAACAAGGAATTAAGAAGAATTAAGCACTTTTTTAATTCTGCCTTTTCAATTCTTAACTTTTTCTCCTTCCCTGGGAAAAGCGCCGATATGATATGATGGCTTTTTAAGTGAGGGAAACCCTCGGGGAATCCCGAAGCGAAATGACAATGGCACAATTAAAATAGCAGTGCATCAGTAGAAATTATGCTGGGTAAATTTTTTAAGAAACCCGACCCCGAACTGAGCGATCGCGTTCCTCCGGGTCAGTATTTGACCAAAGGATTTCCCGTACTCACCTACGGGGATACACCGCAAATTTCCACCGACGAGTGGGAATTTAAAATTACCGGATTAGCCACCCCCGCTACCTTCAAATGGGCCGATATTATGGCCATGCCGCAACAGGAGTTTACCGCCGATTTTCACTGCGTCACTCGCTGGTCCAAACTGGATGTAAAATGGACCGGGGTAAAAGTCCTCGACTTAATGAAACAAGTGGAAGTCGATCCGAAAGCAGTTTACGTGATGGAGCACTGTTATGGCGGTTATACCACTAACATTTCAATAGCAGATTTGATGCGCGAGGAAAACTTCTTCGCCCATACCTTATTCGGCGAACCGCTGCCCGCCGAACATGGCGGCCCCCTGCGGTTGGTAGTGCCCCATCTTTATGCCTGGAAAAGTGCCAAATGGATTAATGGGTTTGAGTTTCTCAGTGAAGAAGAATTAGGCTTCTGGGAACGCAATGGCTATCACCCCCGAGGCGAACCTTGGGCAGAAGAACGCTACAGCAATAATCTGTTTGGATTGTAAGCGTTTTGTGGGGTAGGGAGAGTGAGTCGTTCCCAGCCAATGCTGGGAACGAAATTACCCGCAAAAATTAGCCGCCAAACATGAGTTTTTTGATTAATTTGAGCTTACCTTTATAGGGAGCATAGCGCCAATCTAAATCGAACAAAAACGATTTTTCCAAGACGCTTTTTTGGTGGGAAAAGGTATCGAAACTGGCTTGGCCGTGATAGCTGCCGATACCGCTATTCCCGACGCCGCCAAAGGGCAATTCAGAGACGCCGAGGTGCATAATCGTGTCGTTGATGCAGACGCCGCCGGAAGAGGTTTCGCGCAGGATTTTTTGCTGGATTTGCGAATTTTTGGAGAAGAGGTAAAGGGCGAGGGGTTTGGGTTTGTCGTTGACGATCGCGATCGCTTCCTCGAGGTTGGAATATTCCAGGATGGGTAAAATTGGCCCAAAGATTTCTTCTTGCATCAGGGGGGAATCTAAAGAAACGCGATCGACTACCGTGGGGGCGATATATCGTTCCTCGGCATTAGTTTCCCCGCCGATCGCGATGGTGTCGCAGTCTGTGAGCAATTCGGCGAGGCTACGAAAGTGTTTGTCACTGATAATCCGGGCAAAATCCGGGCTTTCGGCAGGGTTTTCGCCATAAAATTCTTTAATAGTCCGGATAATTCCCGCCGTTAATTGAGGTTTGATATCGCGATGGACGAGGAGATAATCTGGGGCGATGCAAGTTTGGCCTGCATTGATAAATTTTCCCCAGACAATGCGGCGACAAGTGCTGTCTACATCGATATCGGGTTCCACGATGCAAGGGCTTTTGCCGCCCAATTCTAAGGTGACGGGAGTCAATTGTTTCGCCGCCGCTTCCATCACTTTTTGACCGATTCGAGTGCCACCGGTAAAGAAAATATGGTCGAATTTTTCGGCGAGTAATTCTTTGGATTCTTCTACGCCACCTTCCACAACGGTGATATAAGCCGGATCGAAAGTTTGTTGGATTAAATCGGCGATCGCCCGGGAAGTGGCGCTAGAAAATTCCGAAGGCTTCAAAATCGCACAATTTCCCGCCGCGATCGCACCCACTAAAGGAGAGATGGTTAACTGAAACGGGTAATTCCAAGGGCTAATAATTAATACCACACCCAAGGGGTCGCGATAAATTCGGGCAGGGGCAAAGAATTGATCCAAGGGTCGCGCCACGGTTTTCGGTTTTACCCAAGATTTGATATGCTTGAGAGCGTAATTGATTTCCCGAACGACCCCGAGTTCGGCGGAGTAAATCTCTAACTTCGGCTTTTTCAGGTCAGCCTTAAGCGCATCCACCACGCTTTGTTCGCGATCGCAAATCGCTTGTTTGAGTTTTTCCAGTTGTTCGATGCGAAAGTCCAGATCTAATGTATTGCCCGTGGCAAAAAATTGCCGTTGAGCGCGGATTTTCTCGGTAATCGGGGAAAGAGTTAGCATGAGCTTTAGTTTAACCGGATGTACAGCAAAAGGCAAACGCCCTTTTTGCTTATTGTATGAAATTCTTGCAGATTTTTCACCTTGCCTTGTCCGGGGGTGACACACAGACCCTTCCGCTGTTAATGTACTCCGCAAGATTCCCAGGCTTTTTCCGCCCAATTGAAATGACGCGGCGTTTTTTGCCCAGGGCAGGTTTGCTGTAAAATTCCCCCTTGACCTCTCGCCTCCATTAAATCGGCTTCGAGGGGATATTATACTTTTGGTGAAAAGCGTCAAATTATACAATTTATGTGTTTTTCCCCTTGCCTATGCTAGACTAAAATCAGACTGAAAAAACTGGAGGCAAAATGTGGCATGGTACAAAAAATTGAAGCTTCCCAAAAGTCCGACATTATCTATCCCGAAAGCGACGGCAAACCAATGGCAGAAAATACCGAGCAATTCACCTGGATTGTGGTCATTAAAGAGAATTTAGAAATTCTGTTTGCCAACAATGCCGAGGTGTTTGTGGCCGGGGATTTACTGTGGTATCCAGTGCAGGGCAATAACAAACTTTGTCAAACCCCCGATGCCCTAGTGGTCTTTGGCCGTCCGAAAGGGAAAAGAGGCTCTTACAAGCAATGGGAAGAAGACAATCTTCCCCCGCAAGTCGTCTTTGAAGTCTTATCCCCGGGGAATACCTTGAAAGAAATGGCGAAAAAATTGCAATTTTACGACCGCTATGGGGTAGAGGAATATTATTTATATGACCCAGACCGCATCGATTTGAACGGGTGGCAGCGTTCTGACACTCGATTAAACGTCATCGAACAAATGAATGGATGGGTGTCGCCGCGCCTGGGAATTCGGTTTGAAATGACAGACAGCGGACTGGAGATTTATCGTCCCGATGGACGGAAGTTTTTGACCCCCGTGGAATTAGACCAACGGGCGCAAGCAGCAGAACAACGAGTCCAACGTTTGGAAGCGCGACTGCGGGAATTAGGGATTGACCCGGAACAGGTGTAATAGAGGCTCTCGGTGCGCGATATCCCTGGTTTTAGGAAGAATTGCAGGTGAGTAGAGACGCGATTTTGAAGCGTCTCTACGGGGGTTTTTGCTGGCGACGATCGCAGATTTTAATGCCTACTTTTGTCAACCGGATTTGCAATCGGCACTGCATACAATTAGAGTTGAATTTTGCGGATGTCTGCCACTTCTTGCCTGACCGTTGCGATCGCCACCAGACGACCTACGGTGGTGTAATGACCGCCGCCTTGAATCGGAGTGGTGGTAGAGCGCTCGCGAAATCGATCCAGATTCTCTAAAAACCACTCTCGCGTCGTCGGCATGGGCAACAAATACAACTCCCGAGGGGTGATGAAATAATAACACAGCCAATCCGCTTCGGTATAGATAAAACACCCGGGGGTGCCGCGTTCAAAATTGCTGTAAGTTTCAAAAAAGAAATTGCCCGTTTTGTGCCAGCGATCGCCCTTAATTTCCAGTTTAAACTGACCCTTGTTGGTTGTTAACAACAAATCTACATCAATTTGTTGATAATTCGGATCGTTTTCCACATTTTCTACGGTAATAGTTTGGGGCAAACTGGACAACCACTGGGTAATATCGGCGGTGGCTTGTTGTGCGACGCCAACGCCTTCAGTCATAGTATAAGTTTTGGGCACAACGGTGGGTTTTGCGGAATTTGCCGATCGCTTCAGGGTGGGTTTGGGTTTTGGTTTCGGGGTATTGCCCGGTTCGGGAAGGCGGTAATTGGCCACGGCATCGACGATGCGATCGACTTGTGCCGTACTAAGGCGAAGAGGCGAGTTATTTAGCACAGAAAAGAGCGCCTGAATGCCATGCAAAACCGGAACCGCACATTGTGTTGCTTCCACCCATTGCGCTACGGTAAACACCACCGGGGCGCTGATACAATCCTCGGGAAAATTATCCACTTCGGTGACGATCCACTGACGAAACATTTGCAGATGATAAGCGCTTTGGGAACTGGGACTGCTAGAAATGGCCACCCAACGGTTTCCTTCTCGGCGCTGCCAGCGATCGCGATGGGCGCTAAACGACCCTTTCCAGGTTTTGAGTTCGACTAAAAAAACGCCCCCCGGACCGATAATCAAATGGTCGATTTCCGTTAACCGTCCGGGTATTTTGGTAGGAATAAAGGCATTGTTAAATAAGATATAGCTGTCGGGAATAAATTTCAGTAACAGGGAGACAATTCCCTCCCCCAAGTTGCCTTTAAATTGATTGCTGAATTGATTCACATCAAACAAAAAACCGCCCACAGCACCGGCCCAGCCCTCGGGCAATTCGGATTGAGTCGCGGCGCGATTTTCTGCTATACTTTTGTCAACCTGCTGTTTAAAAGCTTGGCGCAGGGATGGGTGTTGAGATAAAGTTTTCATGGGGTCAGACCTCACGAGCGATCGCGGGAAACCGATGGAACCGGGGATTGAGCGATCGCCATCCCCGGTACGTTTATTGTCGTCCTGGTTTGAGTGATGCCACGAATCGGCGAGGGTTTCTGCTATCCCGAATACAGTTTTGGGAAAAAGCGGTAGGGCAAAATTGGAGAATTGAGAATTAAAAATTGAGAATTAGAAATTCCCAATTGCGGTGGGGAGTGAGAACGAAAAACGAGGAATGAAAAATTAAAAATTAAGAATTAAGAATTAGGGATTAAGAACTAAGAGGTAGGCAGAGGGAAAGATTGGTGGTGAAAAATCGAAGCGCAGATGTGGGGGGGGATAGGGAAAGCAAAGGTTACGAGGGCGATCGCGATAAAAAATCTTAAGTTATTTGGACTTTCACCGAGGTTGAGCGATAGATTGCGCTAACGTAAAAAATGTAAACAGCTTAACAGGAGAACTATGGAGCCAGATTCTCTACCAACCGAGGTCATACTGACCAAACCAGTTCAATCCCTGGGAAAAGTCCAACTCGATTGGAATCCGCAACCGGGGAACTATTTAGATTTAAAAGGAAAAACCTACGCAGTCTTAGAACGGCGTCACCGATACCAACTCAAATCCGGGCGCTATCGCTTGCACAACATTGCCCTCTACGTGCAATCCGCGCAACGACCGCTCGAGAAAACATGTGTAGAGGGGCGCTGGGTACTCGGAGATGCCTCCTGTCGCTTCAACGCCCATTCGGAATTAATTCGCTGTGCGGTCAACCCAGAAGGACCTTGCGCCGAATGTCGCTTTTACGAACCCGCCACAGAGACAACCGAGCGATCGCGGTGCTAGGGAAAACGCAGTTCAGCCATTTTCAAACACATCCCCCACCTGTAAATGAGTGCCATTTGCGAAATCCCAGCCCGACTGGGCGCGTTTGCCCGCCAGTTGAACTTGTTGCAACAGCAAAAATCCCTCCCCAGTTTTGACGATCGGGCCGATATGTTTGGCAATGCTGACCACCTCACCGGGAGTACCCGAACCGGAATAAAGGGCCGGCCAAGTATGTTCGAGGACGCTAAACGAGGGAGGGAGCTGTTCCCAATACTCATCCCCCACCGGTGCGGTGGCGATCGCTTTCAAATCCTGACCGCGAAAGCGCGCCACGCAATTGGGGAAAAAGCCGCGAATTTGGTTATGCAACGCGATCGCGCTGCGCGACCAATCCAGTTTGTAATCCTCCTTTTTAATCAGCGGCGCATAGGAGGCTTGCGAATCATCTTGGGGAATCGGTTGCACCTGACCCCGCTTTAACTTCAACAAGGTTTCCACCAACAACCGCGCCCCCAAACTAGCCTCAGTCTGAGCCAAGTGGTGAGCATTTTCCAGCAGTTCGATCGGCGTGTGAGCCTTCAGCAGCATCGGGCCAGTATCCATCCCGGCATCCATCAGCATTGTCGTGACACCAGTTTCCGCCTCGCCATTGTACAAACACCATTGAATCGGTGCCGCCCCTCGGTATTTTGGCAGCAAAGAGGCATGGACATTGATGCACCCTAGAGGCGGCATCTCCAGTATTTCCGGAGACAAAATCTGACCATACGCCGTCACCACGAACGCATCTGCCCCTGACTGTCGCAGCTTTGTCAGGGTCTCGGGGTCTTTTTTAACTCGTCTCGGCTGCCACACCGGCAAATTATGCGCCAATGCCACAGATTTCACTGCTGATGGGATTAACTGGTTGCCCCGCCGACGACGCTTATCCGGCTGCGTGACCACCGCCAACACTTCAATTTCGCCATCGGCTAATAACATTTCCAAACAGGGAACGGCAAACTGGGGAGTCCCGAAAAATACGACTTTCATTTTGGTCAGCAGTCACGTAGGTGGTTCAGGTGAATCATCAAAGGGGGTGTTGCAGTACCATGAGAGTACCAACGAACGGGGAGCAGTGACCCGCGATCGCATGGCCTGCCCCCAGATAGTTTCGCAGATCGGCGGCACCTTTGTCCAAACTGCCCCCTATCTCCGGCTGCGCGAGAGCTGCCGTATTTTGCGAAAAAATGATGCATTCTCAGTCTTGGTTTTTTAGGATACCATCATTCATAACCGTTTCATTCTATCCTGTCGCAATCCTTGTCCTCGCCAACACAGGCTCCACGCAAGCCAACTTCCATCCCCTCTTCACAGGTAGGCTAGAGGGCAACCCCTTGTCCTTTTTTCCACCCTCCACCTGATGCTCGCCGATGAACTTCTCGATTCCCGACTCGATCGCATCTGCTTTTCAGTTCTTCTCCAACCCCATCGCCGCCGGGATCGGGCTGGGTGTGGTGCTGCTGGTGCTGACGGGCGTTCTCATCGCCTTCTATCGCCATCGGTTCGAGACCCGCGAAGAACTGCCCCTAGAGGACTCCTCCCCTGCGATTTCCGAGGATCTGCTGCCCCACCTGCTCGATTCCGCTTCCCAAAGCGCCGCCGCTCGACTGTATCAACCCATCGACTTATGGACCGGGCGCTTGATTTTACCGCCCCCAGATCGTCGCGACCCCGAAGGTGCGGTCTGGTTTGAAGTTCACAATGCCGATCGCGCCTACGCCCATCTCAAACATCGCGTGGTCACGTTGAAATGGACTCGCTCCCCGGAAGTCCAGAAATTCGTCCGCGCCGTCACCGTGGATGTCCGCTTTACCCGCCAAGCCAAACACAGTCACAAAAAAGGCTTCGTCCATCCGATCCGACTGGATAAACTCAATACCGTCGGCCCGTTAGAATCCCTCGCCGGCGCGCGCCCGGAAGATAACGTTATCGTCGCTTTGCATAACCCCGTG
Source organism: Phormidium sp. CCY1219 (assembly GCF_035615515.1). GTDB lineage: Bacteria > Cyanobacteriota > Cyanobacteriia > Cyanobacteriales > Laspinemataceae > CCY1219. The sequence continues at coordinate 1,540 of NZ_JAJENT010000918.1, read as the reverse complement.
GTAGACGAGCGCAGTGGCGAACCGAGTTTAATTATTTCCCGCCAACCGGTGGAAATTAGCGGGCGTCTGGTGGCTTTGGTGACGATTATTCAGCGGGTTGCCCATAGCACAACAGGTGGTATAAGTCAACCCAAAACGGGCAAAAAAAACAAAACCGACCGGGGAATTGCCGATGCAGGCCCGATAAAAAGCGATCGCTTTCTGGTACGTCACTATAACAAAATCACTGGGGAATTCGACGGCCCTTTTGACCTGATTCGCATTCCCCAAGTGCCGCAAAACAGCAACGGTATTTACCCTTCCACCCATCGGGCGATCGAAAAATCTCCCTTAAATCCAGAAGGATGGTACGTTTATGGGCAAAAAGATGGGGATAGTCTGTTTGTGGTGCAAGCGATCGAACCGCGTGGGGCAATGCGTCTCAAACCCCAACAACTTGCCCTGGGCACTCAAAACGCCCTGACCTATCTGAAAAAACAAAATTGGCAAAATACCTCGGATAAAAAAGGTACCGCCTCTACTATTTTGCTCGACCCGATCGCAGAAAATCCCAGAGCGGCGATTTCCGCTTGGCAAGAAGGTGACAAAGCGATCGTTATCCATGTCTTTGGCGGGATTGGCGGGAAAAAAGCAGAACCCACCCCTTTCGGCGTGGTTACGGGTCATTTTTCCTATGGCATCGCTACTGTAGTTCGCGATATCCTCACCGGTGAATTGCGCTTTGATATCGAATATCGGCAGGTGTACGCCCACAACCGCCAAGGTATCCTCTCTGATGCGATTAAATGGTTTAGTTTTATGGGGGATTTACAGCGCGGCTGGTTGGGGACGCGACCGATTTGCGATATCTTGGTTAAATTCGACCCGCTTACCGTGGATTATGATTTTGACGGCATGAAAATTTCGCCAATGGCTGAATTTCGCCGCCAATTGGCGATCGTCTGCGCCCGATATCGCACGGGAAATGGCACCGGCGCATCGGTGGTGACGCCAGAATCCTCTTGCGTGCAGGATTCCAATCAAGCGCTCTATATTACGATTAAACGCATCGAACATGCGATCGCCAATACTCCCCGCATTCAAGAATGGCAGCAACATTTCCCCGACCATCCCCAAACTTGGCAATTCAAACAATTAATCAATCTGGGCAAACATCTGGAACGCCATTTAATTCCTTTTGGCATCGCCCAACCAGACTGGCGTCAAAATGTGGAACAAATCGCCGCCAGTGACCAACCGGAAAACCTCATCAGCACCCTTGTGAAAGGGATTATCGCGTGGCGCACGATGCTCCCGCGTCCCGCCCAAGATAACATTGCCAAAATCCTCTTAAAGCAAGGTGCCGCGCTCTGGGTCATCCGCACCAATCAAGTGGGCGGGTTTAATCCCCATATCGCCCCCACCGCCCCCACCGGCATCTTTACCCATCGCCTGGGCTAATTAAAAGGTTGCCATTTTTTTTCAGAGGGGATATAATGAGGGTAAAGCTCGTTGGCCGGGGCAGGACATAAAAGCAATTTACGCATTGCTTTTATGTCCT
>NZ_JAJENT010000917.1:0-1680 GCF_035615515.1 Phormidium sp. CCY1219 | reverse complement strand
GGGGAGAACTCCTCCCTACGCATAAATGACGAGGGTTTCCGTTCTCCCCCTTACCAACCCTAATTTCTGATGAAAAAGGGCATTTATACCAGGAGATAGGTGACATCAGTGAGAGGTTTTATCAAAATTGAGGTAGCAGAAATTTAGGAGGTCATGGGAATGGCAAAGGCTACCTCAAACCTGCAAACCGCACCGGGTCATCAAGTGTTAGCGGCGGCGGGCAAAACCCTACTCAGACCCGGCGGAATTGCCGCAACGGAGCAGTTGTGGAACTGGGCGGGGTTTGAAGCGGGAGAAACGGTCCTGGAATTAGCCTCGAGTTTTGGCGAAAGCGCGATCGCGATGGCAAAACGGTTCGGCGTGCGAGTGGTGGGGGTGGAAAAAAACCCCGACAGCGTGGCGCGATCGCGAGAAAATATTAAATCCGCTGGGTTAGACCATCAAATCGAAATCATTGAAGGGGATATTTTTAACCTCGGGGCCATCGACAGACAATTCGATTATGTTTTAGCCGAAGCGATTTTAACCATGCAATCTGTGCCGGGAAAAAAGAAGTTATTGTCAGACATTCGGCATCGGCTAAAACCGGGCGGGAAATTTCTCTCCCAGGAAATGCTGGCACGGGACAATGAAGCAGAACTGCATCAATTGCTCTCGCAAGTGATTCGGGTGAATGCTACCCCGCAATCGCCTGCTGCGTGGCAACAAATGTATGAAAATGCCTCGTTTGAAGTGCAGCATTTTCAAATGAAAAAGATGGGGTTGCTCAATGTGGGGCAACTCGTCAGAGATGAAGGGTTGGCAAATACGATTCGCATAGCGCGCAATTTGTTAGCCAATCCGGAACTGCGATCGCGCGTGCTAGAAATGCGGCGGACGTTTTTGCAGCATCAAGAGGAACTTGGAACCCTGATTGTCTGCGCGATCGCCGTTTAGTTTCCGCAAACAATCCGCGCGGTTTTTTGCAACTAGAATAACCAAAAAGGAGGTTTCATTACAATGACAACGATTGCTTCATCCAACGCATCGTTTAAAACACCTTGGAAAGCGTTGATAGAATATCCCTCGGCGGGGGTACTCAGTAAAGTCATCCTGCAAGATAAATGCTGTCAGTACACTTTATTTTGTTTAGCCAAAAGTACGGAGATTTCCGAGCATACTTCTACCCGCAATGCCACGGTTAACGTTATCGAAGGGCGGGGAATCCTCACCCTAGAGGGAGAAGATATCGTTTTGGAACCGGGGGTATTTGTGTTTATGCCAGCGAACGCACCTCATGCGTTAAAAGCGGAAGAAAACCTGGCCTTTCTGCTCACCCTGTCGGAAAATCCGCAAGTGTCGTAAGTCGGCATCCGCGAGGGGTTGGCGAGTCGGTTTGGGGGTGAGCTAGGCGATCGCTGCAATTTATCGTCTAGCCTTTCTCAAATTAATGCGATCCGTAGCCGAATAGTCATTACCGCGCTTGCACCTCCGAGGTGAAAAATTCTCTACCTTACTCATATGAAAATATGATAACTTTGGCGCGATCGCGATAAATTTTTTCACCGATGGGGCGCTACAGGATAAATAACCATTGCGCTAATCCCTATGTTTTTTTTCCATGCCTGGGAGTTGGACTAGGGATAAATAACCATTGCGCTAATCCCTATGTTTTTTCCCATCCCTGGGAGTTGGACTAGG
>NZ_JAJENT010000916.1:0-1692 GCF_035615515.1 Phormidium sp. CCY1219 | reverse complement strand
TCATGATGCTGAAACGGGCGCTGGCTTGCTGAATATGACGGCGGCGGTGCATTTGGCGAAGGTGACGAAGCCAGAGGTGGAAGTTGATGAGAAGAGTTTACAGTTTATTCCGTTGACATGGAGTGGGGAAGGTTTAGTGACTCCAATGGAACGGGCAGCAGACCCTGATGTTTCAAGTCCTGGGTCAAGTCAAGTTTCTAATAGTTCCAACCCAGTCAGGACGTTTAGTGATTTCTTGAAGGTTTTTGGCAACACACAAAGTTCAGGTTTTAGAATTTTTTTAAGAAGAATTTTCGATGGGTTTTATCTTCAAAACAAATACAATAATAAAGGACTTGTTGGGCGTCTTCTTTTTCAAACTCATCGAGGCTTGGATAATCGTATTGCCACTCGATATTCAAGCGATGGTCAAAATTGGTCAGCCTGGAAAAAGGAAAATATACCTAATGAAGTAACCTACTATCAGCCTGTAGTTGCAAAACTGAATGGTGTTGCTTACCAGTCTCACGTTGGCAAGGATAAGAAAATCTATACTCGTTCTTCCACTAATGGTATTAACTGGACAGCTTGGAAATCAGCCAATGTTTCCAATGAAGAAACAAACTATGCAGTTGCCATGACAGCTTTAAATGGAAGACTTTACCAGTCTCACGTTGGCAAGGATAAAAAAATCTATACTCGTTCTTCCACTAATGGTATTAACTGGACAGCCTGGAAATCAGCCAATGTTTCCAATGAAGAGGCCTATGGTGATCCTTGGCTAGAAGCATTCAACGGAAAGCTATATCAGTATCATATTGGCAAAGAGGGTTATCTTTATATGCGTTCTTCAAATGATGAACAAAACTGGAGTGCATGGAAAAGAATGGGAAATGCTCGAACTCATTTTCCTGAGAAGAAAGATGGTGGTGGTAAATACTATCCTGAACTTGCTTCTTTCAGTACTGATAAATGGGATATCCAAAGTGGTGATGATAATCAATTCCGACCAAATTCACCCTTTGGTGGTAGCAACCAAATGTGGAAAACCAGTGATACTGTTCGGCAAGTTTATACAGACTTATCCAAAGCGATTTTTGGTTCTCGCGTTCACATGAATGCAGGTTACGCTTACGACCAAAGCTACTATAACGGTTTCGGAAAGTGGCACGCCGGAATTGATATGGGCGCACCTGCTGGTACTCCAATCAAAGCAGTAGTTGGCGGAACAGTAAATTGGGTTAATTCTGATTTCATGGGGATTGACAGTGACGATGGCAATCATTGGGTTTATGGACATCTGGGTACTAAGTATGTATCTCGTGGTCAACGAATAGAAGTTGGACAAACCCTCGCTGTTCTTGATTTTGCCAATCACCTTCACCTAGAAGTTCAACACGGCCATAGTTATAAAAGAACAAATGGCGCTCATCCTAATCAAGGTTATGTTCGTAGTGTAACGATGAGTCCCCTTCAAGCTTATTGGAAACTGCGAAATCGCTAGTAGTGGTATCGCGGTAACCCCAAGGTGGTGGGCTACGGCGGATTAATAGATTGCTTTTATAGCATAGCTTTTAGCCGTCTAACCCACCCTACAAACTACTTAAGAATCAGTTGGTTTCGATAATCAAATTTAGTAGGGTGCGTTCCGGCTTCGTTTAATCCTTGGATTTTGGCAACAAGATTAAGCCAGCCGGAACGCACCGATTCGGG
>NZ_JAJENT010000915.1:0-233 GCF_035615515.1 Phormidium sp. CCY1219 | reverse complement strand
CCGGCCCCAAAAAAAAGAAAACCCTGGCGAAAAGGAAAAATTTCTGCTATACTTATTCATAATGGGAATATTGCCGAAAATAAAAATTTTGCCACCATTTCCATTATGTAAAAAATAGTAGCAGAAAATCAAGCCTCGGTCAACCCCCCCCAGAAAAAAAGCGCCGGCCCCAAAAAAAAGAAAACCCTGGCGAAAAGGAAAAATTTCTGCTATACTTATTCATAATGGGAATA
>NZ_JAJENT010000914.1:0-10677 GCF_035615515.1 Phormidium sp. CCY1219 | reverse complement strand
GAGCCTGGGAACGAGTTGGACGAGTTGGTGGTATAATATCGTCTCTGGTGAATCTTTTGCCCTTTCCGAGGCGGAGCTTCGGAAAGAGCGTTCCCAGGCTGGAGCCTGGGAACGAGTGGGGTTAGGTCGATGTGATGTAGGGTGGGAATTGCCCACGGATTGAGGAAAAGAGTATAAGGTGGGCAATGCGCCCACCCCACAGGGAGTTTTCAACTGCTCGGATCCGGAATTGTGATATCAATAGCGGTTACATTCGTTTCCGGGGCGAGACTGGTTAACGGCGGTTCGATCGCGGTAGAATTGCCCACCACCAGCGTCACCAACTGCTCGGGAGCTAAATAGTTCTGCGCCACTCGCTGCACGTCTTCGATGGTGGTTTCTTCAACGCCGCGCTGATATTGGAAGATAAAATCTTCCGGATATCCATAATACTCATATCGCATCAAGCGCGACAGGGTTTGGCTGGGGTCGGCGAAATTAAAAATAAAAGAATTCAACGCCGATTCTTTGGCATATTCTAACTCTTCTTCCGTAATCGGTTCGGTGCGGATGCGTTCGATTTCCTCCAACATTGCGGCAATAAATGGAACCGTGGCATCCGATCGCGTCGATCCGCCGGCAATAAACATTCCCGGATAATCGTAACGCGGACTCCAGACACCATACACGGAATACGCCAATCCTTGACGCGATCGAATCTGATTGAATAACCGTCCGCCAAATCCATTCAGCACCCCATTGAGTACCGATATTGCCGGATAATCGGGATTTTTCAATTCTCCCCCCAGATGCCCGAGTTGAATATTGCTCTGAGTAAGCTGGGGCTGATTCACGAGAAAAATACCGCTTTTTTTTGCTTGCGTCACCGGGGGCAAATTGCTTGTGGGTCGGTCTAATTTCGGATCCGGTTTCCAGTCGCCGAATTTCGCTTCAATCAGCGATCGCATTTCCTCGGTATCGAAATCGCCCACAATTCCCAAAATCGTATTGTTCGGAGCAAAATACTTCTGGTAAAACCCCACCACATCGGGGCGAGAAATATTCTCCAAAGTTCGATATTCCACCGTGCGGGCATAGGGACTCTTTTCCCCATAAATCAACTTGCGAAATTCGCGCATTGCCACATCGCTGGGATTATCATTGCGCCGCGCGATCGCACCGGCTTGTTGCGTCTTCGCCAACTCGATTTTTTCTTCTGCAAAAACCGGATAGCGAATCACCTCGGCAAATAATCCAAACACCTGCGGTAAATTTTCACTCAAGGTATTGAAGTTTGCCGATCCGGAGGTAGTATCGATGCTGGTTTCCACCGATGCCGCTTTTTGTTCCAAAATTTGATTCAACTCATCTGGGGAATGAAACTTAGTGCCACCGGTTCGCATCACTTCCCCGACGATTTGTGCCAGTCCCACTTCGCTGTCCGGTTCGAAGCGATCGCCGGTGCGAAACAACGCCCGACCACTGACCAGGGGCAATTCCCGGTCTTCCATTAAATACACCACCAGACCGTTATCCAGTTGATAGCGGGTATAGTCGGGTAGCTTAACTTCCGGTGCGGGAGGAAACTCTAATTCCGTATAATGTTTAGCCGGTTGTGCCGTCACCGGAAACAAGGCGAACAAGACGAGCGCCAAGGGGACGAGAAGCAGCCAGACGAGATATTTGCGGCTTTTATTCTTGCGTTTGGTGATTGCATTGGACATTAGTTAGTTTCCTCCTGTGGCAACAGCAGTCCCACGGTGCGGTTTTCGGGACGGAAGGTTTCGCGCGATACTCGCAGCACATCCTCGGGGGTAACGGCGGCAAATTGTTCTAATTTGGCAAACAGATTGCGCCACGACCCAGTTTTCACTTGATATTCCACCAATAAACTGGCCATCCCCTGATTGGAATCGAGCGATCGCAGCAATTGCGCTCTCGCTTGGGTTTTCACCCGCTCTAACTCCTGGAGCGATACCGGTTCTTCGGTGAGGCGCTCGATTTGTTCGTGCAATGCGTTCGCCACTTCCTCCACCGTGTGACCCGGTGCGGTGAGGGCATAGAACAACATCAAGTTGGGATATTTATCCCCGGGGAACCCGCTAAACCCCTGCGCCGAAAGCGCTACCTGCTGTTCTTCCACGAGAGACTGATACAGGCGCGAGGTGCGACCATCGCTGAGAATGCTGGCGATGATTTCATACACCGGGCGATCGGGATGGTCGATACCTGGGGCGTGGTATCCTTCCAGATACCAGGGTTGAGAGGGGAAGCGCACCGTCGCCTGACGCGGTTCGGTTTGGGGTGGCTCCACGGCGGTGACTTCCGGGGGGGCGGGTTGGGCTTTGTAGCGCCCGAAGTAAATTTCCGCCAGTCCCTGCACTTCGTCGGGATCCACATCTCCCACCACGGCGATGGTTAAGTTGCTCGGCACGTAATAGGTCTCGAAAAATTCCCGCACGTCCTGACGGGTCATGTTTTTCAGGTCTTCGGGGTATCCAATCACCGGGCGGCGATAGGGATGCACCTGAAAGGCGTTGTCTAAAAACACCTCGATGGTTTTGCCAATTGGGGAGTTATCGGTCCGCATTCTTCGTTCTTCGAGAATGACTTGTTTTTCTTTATAAAATTCCCGAAAGACTGGTTCGAGGAAGCGCTCGGATTCGAGAGACATCCACAGTTCGAGCTTATTGGCGGGAAAGCTATAAAAATAGCGGGTGGCATCGGCAGAAGTGGTGGCATTGAGTCCCACTCCGCCGGCTTGTTCCACGATTTGACCCAGTTCGTTTTGCACCACCAAGGCGGAGGCGGCGGTTTCGAGTTTGTCGAATTCCAGGCGTAGTTTTTCCACTTCGGCGGTTTTGCCGGCGGCGCGCGCTGTCTCGATTTTCGCATTTACGCGATCGAGTTGGTCGAGGAGTTCTTTTTCGGCTTGATAGTCTCGGGTGCCAATCCGGGGGGTACCTTTAAAGGCGAGGTGTTCCAGGAAATGGGCGACGCCGGTTTTGCCTTCTGGTTCGTTGGCCCCGCCCACGTCGGCGTAGGTTAAAAAGGAGACGACGGGGGCTTCATGTCGTTCTAAGACGATAAATTTGAGGCCATTGTCTAGGGTGAATTCGGTGACTTTCTCGATGACGCGATCGAGGTAGGGTTGGATGGATTCGGCGGCGGTGGTTTGCGATCGCTCTCGCGCTATGGCGGCGGAACCGGGAATCCCGGTCCACAGCAGGGCGACGATGACTAGGGCGACAATCAGGGGGCGGGCGCGAAATCCCTGCCTCCGGGGGCGGCGATCGCGGCTTTGGTTAGGATAAAAGAAGCATCGCCTCGGGTTTGGTGGGAAAACTCTGCCCCACAGGCGGGCGATGGGGAAAAATCCAGGTATTTTTTTGAGTCTACTCATAAACGGATTGCGGCGTTTTTACGTCCTCTCTAGCATCAATGGTTCCTTTTACCCACGAGGGGAAAGTTAACAATCTGTGAAAGTTTCGGCAATTCACTCGGGTTGCGTTAGACAATAAAACCAACGCAAGAATATTTTTTGCCCTCTACTCATTATCTACTCGAAGATGAAACTATTTACTCCCCAACCACAACCGACGGATAGCGATACGCGCACCCGAATTTTACAGGCGGCGCAGCGCTTGTTTGCCCACCAAGGCTACAACAGCACCACCACTCGGGATCTGGCTCAAGCTGCTGGTGTGGCTGAGGGTACCCTCTTTCGTCATTTTGGCAATAAAAAAACTATTTTGGTGGAGTTGGCTACGGAAGGATGGGTCGAAATCCTCACGGATCTGCTCACGGAACTCAGCGAAATGGGCAGCTACAAGGCGGTGGCCCAGGTGATGCGACGGCGAATGCTCAATCTACACAAGAATGGGGATTTGCTGCGGGTGTGTTTCCTGGAGGCTCAGTTTCACCCGGAATTGCGCGATCGCATCCAAGAAGAAGTGATTGCCAAAATGACGGATGTGGCTGAGGCTTTTTTTGAAACGGCAATGGAAAAAGGCATTTATCGTCCCATGAATCCCCGCTTGGTGGCTCATGTGTTTTTAGGCATGTTTGCTGTGGCTGGATTTAGCGAAAAAACCATGTTTAGTGAGGATTCCTCCCCAGAAGCGCTCAAGCAAATGGCTGAAGGCTTGGCGGATATTTTTCTCAATGGGGTTTTAGCTAAACCGGAGTAGTTTTTTGGCTTCTGTCTGGGTTCTCCTTTGGCGTTTAACGGTGGCAATTGGACAGCACTTTCGCTTGCTGAATCCATTGGGTGACGCGATCTATCGAGGGACACAAATCTCTTCTGTGCATGGTGCTGACTTGCACCCGCTTCAGTTGTTGGTGCAGTCGGTGGATCGGTACTCCCGCAAGTTGGTTGACGGAGGCAATCCCGGCGTGCAGCAACAGTCCGCAGTATTGGCAACCGACGCTGGGCACGCAGGCAAGCTGTGCCATCGCCACCCATTTGCGAATATGTTGGATGTGAATCTTTAATTGGTTGGCAAGGGCGAGTTTTTGTTCTTCGCTGCTTGCTTTTCGGATTAGTTGCCGGGTGGTGGTAATGCCACAGGCAACGAGTCGATCGCGGTATTCTCCACTCAATCCGGGCAGGTTTTCTAATGGCCAGTTAGAGGGTTTTATCGGGCTGTTTTTCGCCCCGGTATGGTTTTTCATCCCCACATTTTGGTAAGATTTTGCTAACGGATTAAATTTTAATTATAAACCCGGTGTACATGGGTGGGTCAATTTCTCTCGGGCGGTTGTGCGATCGCCCCGCTCAAATCATAAAATAACATCGATTCATCATGCAAACTCAAACTTCGACGGCTTCTCTGGACGCTGTATTGCGCGATCGGCGGGAAAAATTGGCGCGCGCGATCGATTTTCCGGCGATTTTATGGTCGGGAAGTCCCTCGTCGCGCAATTTTCCGGCGAATGTTTTCCGGTTTCGCCCTAGCAGTCATTTTCTCTATTTTGCCTGGGTGCCGGTGGAAAATGCGGCGATTCGCTTGGCGGAGGGGAAGCTGGAATTGTTTATGGATGACCCCTCGCCGGCAAGTACCCTCTGGCATGGGGTGACGCCAAAACGGGAGGAAATTGCTCTGGCGATCGGGGCGGATGCGGCGTTTCCCCTGTGGGAGTTAGCTTCCCGGGCGCGGGGGGCGGCTACGATCGCCGTGCAGGATGGCAAGACTCTGGCGGCACAGTCTCGGGTGCTCGATCGCCCGGTGTCTCCCGCTCCCGATGCCGCAAATCCGGATGAAGCCTTGGACCTGCAACTGGCAAAGGCGATCGCTCAGTTGCGCCTCACCCACGATGAACCGGCGCTCAAGGAGTTGCGCCAAGCTGCCGCCTGTACGGTGCAAGTCCATTTAATCGGCATGAAGTCCACCCGGGAGGCGAAAACTGAGGCGATGGTGCGCGGGGCGATGGAAGGCGCTATCCTGTCTCAGAATTTTTCGGTTGCCTACAACAGTATCGTTACGGTTCATGGGGAGGTGCTGCATAACGAACGCTATCATCATCGGTTACACCCTGGCGATTTGTTACTGGCCGATGTGGGCGCGGAAACGGCAACTGGCTGGGCGTCGGATGTGACGCGCACTTGGCCGGTGTCGGGTCAGTTTTCTCCGACGCAGCGGGATATTTACGATGTGGTGCTGGCGGCCCATGATGCCTGCATCGAACAGGTCGGTCCGGATGTGGAATATCTCGAGGTGCATCTGCACGCAGCGCGCATCCTGGCGGAAGGTTTGGTGGATTTGGGGATTTTGCAGGGGAATCCGGAGGATTTGGTGGCAATGGACGCTCATGCGTTATTTTTCCCCCACGGGGTGGGCCATTTGCTCGGCTTGGATGTCCACGATATGGAGGATTTGGGGGATGTGGCCGGCTATGCAGCGGGCCGCCAACGCAGCGATCGCTTCGGGTTGTGTTACCTGCGGCTTCACCGTCGGTTGCAACCGGGGATGTTGGTGACTATCGAACCGGGTTTTTACCAGGTGCCGGCTATTTTGCAAGACCCCCAACGGCGATCGCACTACGATGCGGTGGTTAACTGGGATAAGTTAGCTCACTTCTCTGACGTGCGCGGTATCCGCATCGAAGATGATGTGTTGGTGACGCCAAATGGTCGGGAAGTCTTCACCGCCGACATTCCCACTCAAGCTGACACTATCGAGCAAATCGTGCAAAGCGGATCTTAGGCGAGAAAACTGGGCGGAGGGTGGAGATTCCCCACCCTCCGATTCTGCTGTTTCCGTTTCTCAAGGGAGAGCGTTTTGCATCGGTCCACCAGAACCCCCCTGTGGCTGACGACGCCTAGCCTCCCTCTAAATTTCCTGGTTGTCTATGTTATCTCCCTTCTCCATCTCTCCCGTTTCTTTCTCCCTTGGTTACGCCGTGGCTTGCTGTGGCGTTAACTCGCAATTCCCCGAAAGCGGGGCGATCGTATCGAATTGCATGGCATTTATTAAATATAAACAATTAGATTGCAGACCGCTCTTCACTGCTTCCCCGATGGTGATCGCATTTTTTGTCTTCATCGTCTTTGCACTCTTCTTTCACGACGGTTACCGCTTCCGCTTTGGCGCTTACCTCCTCGGAGAAGATTGACGGTTCCCACGATTGAGAAACGCCGGCCAAGCAGATTGCTACCTGGATGGACATGCAGAAGAACCTCCCATGAAGGGCAGAATTGATTCGTCGTGTATGTTTTGCCATTTTGCACTCCTGAAATCACTACACTGAGAAATAAAGGAAAACTATTAGGTATGCTAAATCGCACCAATGTTGGCCGCAATCTTTCCCTGGTTTGATTTACAATTGCATCATCTTGTGCTACTAAATCTCCTCAATAAATTTTACAAATTTTTGCAAACTTTCGTGAATCAATGTTGCATTTCCCCGAACTGAAATGTGGTAAAAACCCGTGAGGGGTAAGACCAATCAGGGTAAATGGCATTGCCCATGCATTTCTCCTCGTTGTTAAGCCGATATGAGTTTCCTCGGTTTCGCGCTGCTTCGGTGGGGGTCTAGCTGGCTGCCAGTTTCCCGGGTAACTGTTAGAAAACAATTTCGCGCGCGGATCGCCACCAAGACAATTGCGAAATTTGGCACACCTTAAGTCATGCAATTCTCCGTCACAGTTGCTTCAAGGTTTCAGGATGGTCTTGTCAATTTTAGCCTACCACAGCTTAGGAAATTCGCATCATTTTTTTCACTGCAGTTTTCGCCCTTTTCCAATCTGCTAAAATAAATCAGGTATAATATCACAAGTTTGGCGATTTTTAATTAAATGAAAATTAAAATCCACTGGCTAAAAAGCCGCCATCTACGGCGATGCATTGTCCGGTAATATAAGAGGCGGCAGGCATGGAGAGAAAGGCCACTAAGCCGGCCACCTCTTCGGGGTTGCCCACGCGCTGCATTGGCGTTTTGTCGATGACGGTGGCGAAATACTCGGGATTGTCGAGCACCGGGGCGGTGAGGGGAGTGCGAATGTACCAGGGGGCGACGGCATTTACGCGAATGTTGTCCCCGGCCCACTCTACGGCGAGCGATCGCGTCAGTTGTACTAACCCCGCTTTGGTTATCGCATAGGGCGCACCGGTGGGTATGGCCACTAACCCCGCCACTGAGGCAATGTTCACAATGCTGGCGATCGCGGCTCGCTTGAGGAAAGGATAGCACAGGCGGCACAGTTCAAAGGCAGAGGTGAGATTGGTCTGCACGATCGCTTGGTACTCTTCTGGGGTATAGTCCAGGGTTTTTTTGCGAATGTTCGTGCCTACGTTATTGACCAAGATATCTAAATGGCCAAACCGTTCGCCGATGCGATCGCAGATGCGGTGGCGATCGTCCGCGCTGCAGGCATCCCCCGCAATGCCTTCCACCTGCCATCCCCGCGCCTTCCAGCTTTCCACTCGTCGGTCTATCTGTTCCGCATTCCGGGCCACAATGGCCACTTCTGCACCCAGACAGAGCAGTTCGTTCGCCACTGCTAAGCCAATCCCTTGGGTAGCACCGATGACTAAGGCTTTTTTTTCCTTCAAATTCCAGCGATCGTTCATGGTTTCCATATTTCCGCAAAACTCCTCGTTATTTTACATCCTCCCGTTGCAACCTCTCAATTTTACTCCTCATCTGCTATCTATCCACCTCCCCCATTTGGCCCTACTTTACTCCGCCAAATCAACTCGTTCCCAGGCGATCGCCTGGGCAACCCTCCCCGAGTATCCGCCTCCACACAATTCAATTTACAAGTTCCCAAATCGAGCAAACAAACGCTAATTCAAACCGAACAAAACCCAGATTTTTTATGTCCACAACCGCCCGTGTAATTAAAAAAAGTTGCTAAATGGCTGTTAAAAATAGACAATTACATGTTAATATAAAACCAAATCAAAAAACATTGGGAGACATCAGGGTGGATACCCCAAATGCCAATTACAACCAACCGTGGAAAGAAGCAATAGAAGACTATCTGCAAGCCTTCCTCAACTTCTTTTTCCCCCTGGTTCACTCGCTCATAGACTGGACCAGATAATACCAATCCCTCGACAAAGAACTGCAACAAATTAGCCCTAGCGGGAGCGCCGGAGAGCGCGAAGGAGACAAACTATTCCAAGTTTGGCAACGCAACGGACAAGAAGCTTACCTGTTTATTCATATCGAAATTCAGAGTCAAGAAGATGCCGAATTTACCGAACGAATGTATATCTACCATTACCGCTCCTTTGACATTCACAAAAAGGTGATTAGCCTCGCCATCTTAGGAGACGATCGCCCCTCCTGGCGTCCCAACTCCTACAGGTACGAACTCGGTGGCTGTTCCATGCACTTTCAATTTCCCACCGCCAAACTCCTAGACTACGAAAATCAGTGGTCAATCCTGCAAGAAAGCCCCAATCCCTTCGCTTTCTTAGTCATGGCCCACTTAAAAACCAAAGCCACCACCAGCAACGCCGAGGAACGAGAACGTTGGAAATGGGAATTAGTGCAAAACCTCTACGAGCGAGGCTATACTGAAAACGACATCATCAAGTTATTTCGCCTACTTGACTGGATGATGACCCTACCCGAATCACTCCAACAAAGTTTTGATACCAAACTCCAAGCCTATCAGGAGGAACGACAAATGCCAATTCTCAGCAATATCGAACGCCGCGCAATGGAAGCCGGTCGCCAAGAAGGTCGCCAAGAAGGAATGCTACAAACTGCTCGCGAGGCGGTCCTAGAAGTGTTGACCGTGCGGTTTAACTCGGTACCCTCGGAACTGAGGGCGCGGGTGAATCAAATCACCGATATTCCTACCCTCAAACAACTGCTGCAACAAGCAATTTCGATTGCATCTATCGCGGAATTCGAGCAACTCCTCGATGCCAATTCTACAGCAGATTAACCCCGGAACAATTGTTTTCAATTCGCCCGCGTAGGAGAGGGTCTGTTCGTATTGAGGGAATCAACGCGGGCGATTGAAATCGCACCTTTGCAGGTTCTAGGGTAAGCCATGCGCGACAGGGCTATCGTGCGCCTAGGGGCACTAATCCTTTTGGCGATTATTTCTCCGGACATTATATATTGCCCTTGACATTTCTAAAACTTTGTGGTAATAAAAGTCAGGGTATATTGCAGATTGACAATTGCATAAATACTCCACAGGGGCAAACTGGGGGATTGAAATTGCCGGGGGGCTATGCACGGGAGGCGACAGTAAATTGCAGATTGACAATTGTAGTATAGGGGGCGGGGTGCGGGTTAACACTCCCCCGCGCCACCCAGCGGATACAGCATGGCCCCCTCCCTACCGCACGTCGTCATCTTTCAATCAGTTCCTGGAATAGCGCGATTTTCAATCAGTGCCCGGAACCTTGTATCCTGGCGAATCCCATCAAAATCGGTATAGGTTTTCGCCAATTCGCGATATTTCGGGTTGAAATCAATCGCCTGCCGCAAATGGTCTAAGGCTAACTCTACCTTGCCTTGCAACGCATAAAGACAAGCGAGATTATAGTAAGCATTCGCATACGTCGGGTCGAGTTTCAGGGCTTGGTGAAAATTCGCCTGCGCCTCCGGATAGGAACCTAAGGTGCGCAAAGCATAAGCGCGATTGGCCCAGAGATAGGGGGCATCGGGTTGCAATTCTAGAGCGCGATCGTAAGTGGAAAGTGCGGCTTCTGCGTCCCCAGCGCGCCGCTGTGCGATCGCCAACCCATTCCACAATTCCGGGTTGTCTGGTTGCAGTTGTACCCCGTTTTGAAAGCAGCGGGCTGCCTCCTCATAGCATTCTCCTGCCCACAACAGCGCTTTGCCCCCCTGTTGCCAAATCCTGGGGGCAGCATCGGGACGGAGGTTGACCGCTTTCTGCCAACAGGCAAACGCCTCTTCCCCCCGTCCCTGCTGCGCCCAGGATAAGCCTCGATAAAACAAACTCGCGGGATTGTCCGCCCCTGGAGAGCGGCGGGGGAGTGGCAGTAAGGAGGAATCTATTTCCCACCGCAAAAAATGCACCACCCCCAACCCATCGCCGGCTACCATTGTCACCCCATCCGGGGCCACCGCACAACCCATAAAGAGAGAGTCGCCGCTAAAGGTCACCACCGGCTCCCCGGTGAGTAAATCCCACACTTTCACGGTGTTATCCCTTGAACCGGACAGGGCGTATTGGCCATCCGGGGAGAGGGCCACGGCGGTTAC
>NZ_JAJENT010000913.1:0-371 GCF_035615515.1 Phormidium sp. CCY1219 | reverse complement strand
CCAACTGCAAATCAACAGTTCCCCGGACTTTGAAACTAAATCTAGTTACAATATCCGAGTGCAAACCCAAGATGCGGGTGGAGAGATTTTCCAGAAGGAATTAACGATTAACGTTAACGACCTGAACGAGAGTCCCACCGACCTCGCCCTCAGCAACAACGCCATCGACGAAAACGTAGGGGCGAACACCGCAGTCGGCAACTTCTCCACCACCGACCCCGATACTGGAGATACCTTTACCTACAGTTTAGCGACAGGTACGGGAGACACCGATAACGCCGCCTTCACCATCGCTGGCGACCAACTGCAAATCAACAGTTCCCCGGACTTTGAAACTAAATCTAGTTACAATATCCGAGTGCAAACCCAAG
>NZ_JAJENT010000912.1:0-358 GCF_035615515.1 Phormidium sp. CCY1219 | reverse complement strand
ACTGGTTCGGGTAACTCATTTCCCAACGATTTAACCAACATCAACGGCACCCTGTACTTTAGAGCCGACGACGGCACTAACGGCGAAGAGCTATGGAAGTTAGACAGCCCTAACTCCCCCCCTACAGACCTCGCCCTCAGCAGCAACGCCATCGACGAAAACGTAGGGGCGAACACCGCAGTCGGCACCTTCTCCACCACCGACCCCGATACTGGAGATACCTTTACCTACAGTTTAGCGACAGGTACCGGAGACACCGATAACGCAGCCTTCACCATTGTTGGCGACCAACTGCAAATCAACAGTTCCCCGGACTTTGAAACTAAATCTAGTTACAATATCCGAGTGCAAACCCAAG
>NZ_JAJENT010000911.1:0-401 GCF_035615515.1 Phormidium sp. CCY1219 | reverse complement strand
TTTTGTCAAGGGAGAACCTTCCATCCCGCCGCCGGCCTCGGGATTATATAAACCCCGAGGGGGAATAAATTTTCCGCCGATCGCCGAGGTCTACAAAAGCTGATGGTGCTTGCATGTGGGGTTTTAAGTCGGTGCGTGACCCCCGGCGGTGATTGGTGGGAGTGTGGCAGAATGGTGTTGCGGGGGTCCGATCGCCCTACGGCGGCAGATTGAGATTGGGATTTTTGGGAAAAAGTATGTTAAAATTGATGGTGAAGGTTAGGCGCTGGGCAGAAAGCAAAAGCAATCTATGCAATGCTTAAACGCCCTGCCTCGCCCTTTGGCTTCATTGTACCCGATGCGGATTTTTTTGTCAAGGGAGAACCTTCCATCCCGCCGCCGGCCTCGGGATTATATAAACC
>NZ_JAJENT010000910.1:0-20208 GCF_035615515.1 Phormidium sp. CCY1219 | reverse complement strand
CAAATGCAATATGTCGAACGTCGTCAGTAAATCCAAGGCGGTAGGGGTTTCAATTTTAAGCAGTCGTACACCGGGAATTTGGCGCGATCGCCCCCAATTACTCTGAATTCGACTCTCCATATTCGGATTTTAACGATTCTAATTCCGCTTCAAGCGCATCGAACCCCGAGGGTTTCGCCGGGGAGGGGGTTGTGGTTTTCCCGGATTGGGGTTTGGCGGGTGGGGGCGCGTTTCCCGGGGTAAACTGACTTTTGATTTCTGCTAAATCTGCGGCGATCGCATCAAAAGAACCCGGTTGCGCGACGGTTTTGGGTGTGGGTTGGGCGGGCGGTGGCGCAGGCGCGATCGCCGGCTTGTTCGATCCGGGTGCTTTCGAGGGGGTTTGTGGTGCGATCGCCCCATCAGCAAGCGCCTGCAAAACCTCCGTCGCCGAAGAAAAGCGATCGCGCACCAGTTCTTGCAGCATTTTATCCAAAACTGCAGCGAACTGGGCGCTCACCGCCCGCCCCTGTTTCTGCAATTGTGCTTTCCACACCCACTGCGCCTCCATCGAATCGTACAAATCCTCGGGCATTTTCCCCGTCAGTAATTGCACGCAAGTCACCCCCAAACTATATAAATCGCTCGCCGGATATGCCTGACCTCCCCGCAGTTGTTCCATCGGGGCATACCCTTGGGTTCCCGCCCGGGTGCCGGTTTGCGCTAGTTGGGTGCCACTCCCTT
This sequence comes from Phormidium sp. CCY1219, assembly GCF_035615515.1. GTDB lineage: Bacteria > Cyanobacteriota > Cyanobacteriia > Cyanobacteriales > Laspinemataceae > CCY1219. Next base: position 19,485 of record NZ_JAJENT010000910.1, on the reverse strand, counting down.
GTTTCGCCACGCCAAAATCCACCAGCACCAGTTTCCCATCCCGACGGCGACGCAAAATATTCTCCGGTTTGATATCCCGATGCACTACCTGTCGCTGGTGAATAAACTGCAAAATTGGCAATACATCTCCCAACAATGCCCGCATCTTGGCTTCGTCAAATGTCCCCTGTTGTTTTAATTCTTCTAACAAATTCACCCCATCGATAAATTCCTGCACCAAATACCAGCGTTTCTCTTGTTCGAAATACGCATAAAGGCTGGGAATTTGCGGGTGTTCTCCCAATTGCAGCAGTTGCTCTGCTTCGCGCTTAAATAGTTCTGTGGCTTTTGCTAAAGCGGTGGTGGCTTGAATTGCGGGGAAAAATTGTTTGATGGCGCAAGAGGCGTTCAGTCGGTCTTCATCGATGCCTAAAAAAGTGCGTCCCATTCCTCCCTGTCCGATGAGTTCCACAGCACGGTAACGGCTTCGCAAGGTTAATTTCGCACCGCAACTGAGGCAAAATTTCGTTCCTTCGGGATTGGGTGGATTGGGACAGTGGGGATTGAGACAATAGGTCATAATCAGATGAAATGAACGAGTCAGCGTTAAGAGGTTATATCGGGATTTTCAATAATAGCTGGTTAAGGCGGGATATTATATGGGGTCCGGAGGAGGGGCGGCGAAATACCGGTAGAGACGCGATGAATGGCGTCTCTACAAGTTGAGTTGTCTGGACAGCGGACATGATATTATTTTTCTATTGTATCCGATAAATCGGCGATAAACATCACGCTTAAGATTGAACAATTGTGGTAATTCTCAATTCTCAAGTCTCCATTTTTATCGTCCCACGCGCCAAATTTTAATGGTTTCGTCCCAACTGCCGCTGACGACCATTTTACCACTGGGGGTAAACAGAACTGCATTAACTGCGCCGAAATGTCCGGTTAAGGTGGTTTGCAGGGTAGCACTGTGGGGTGTGCTGGGGTGGAGTTGCCAGAGTTTGAGGGTTTGGTCGCTGCTCCCACTGACGAGGGTTTTGCCATCGGGACTGAAGGCGAGGGAGTTGACGGAATCGAGGTGACTGGAAAGGGTAGAGAGCAAGGTGCCGGTGGAGAGGTTCCAGAGTTTAATGGTTTTGTCTTTACTGCCACTGGCGAGTAGGGTACCGTCGGGACTGATGGCGAGGGTATTGACGGCTTGAAAGTGGCCGGATAGATTGTATCGCACTTGACGAGATACTATGTCCCAAACATGGATGGTTTTGTCGAGTCCGCCGCTGACGAGGTGGGTGCCGTTGGTGGCGATCGCCTTAATCATGCCAGAGCGCCCGGAGAGGGTGTAGGAGGAGGGGGAGGGTGCTTCGGGGGAGCGATCGCCCAGGGGCCAGAGTTTGATCGTGCGGTCTTCCGATCCGCTAATTAACAAATTCCCTTGGGGAGTAAACGCCACCGCATTCACATCGCGTAAATGCTCCTCGAAGGTCGCGAGTCGGGTGCCGCGCTTGAGGTGCCACAGGGCGATGGTGTCGTCGTCGCTGCAACTGGCGAGTAGGGTGCTGTCGGGACTGATGGCGAGAGCGTTAATGGATTTCGAGTGTCCGCGCCAGGTGCGAAGTTGCTCGCCGGTGCGAAAGTTCCAGATAGCGATGGTATCGTCGAGACTGCCACTGGCGAGGAGCTGACCTCTGGGGTCGATCGCCAGACAAGTCACCCAACTCCCATGACCGGTGAGGGTTCGCAAGCAAGGATCCAGGCGGCTAGCGGAGTGGGGGCGATCGCCGGTGCGCGGGGGTCGGGAGGGCATGGGGGAGGCACTGCTGGGGGTGGTGATGGGGGGGGATGCCGGGGGTTTGCCTGGGGGAGGCGGCGTAGTTGCATTGCTCGTCTGGGTGGGAGAAACGCCCACGGCGGCCAAATCTTGCAATACCGCCTCAGCGCTTTGATAGCGATCGGTGACGCGATCGGCAATCATCCGATCCAACACATCCCCGAAGCGATCGCTAATATCTCGACCCCGACTTTTCAGATACTCGCGCCAAATACAGCCCTTGAGCGGATCGAACAGGGCATCGGGTTTCACGGCGGTGAGCAAATGAATGCAAGTCACGCCCAAACTATACAGATCGCTCGCCGGATAGGCTTTCCCGCTGCGGAGTTGTTCGATGGGCGCATAACTTGCAGTGCCCACTTTCGTCCCGGTTTTTGCCAAGGAGGTTTGGCTCAGTTGTTTCGCCACTCCGAAATCAATCAACACCAGGAAGCCATCTTCCTTGCGCCGCAGGATGTTGGCGGGGGTAATATCCCGGTGAACTACCTTTTTTTGATGCACAAATGCCAACACTGGCAAGATATCGCGCAGCAGTGCCAAAATCTCGCTCGGGGCAAACGCGCCTCGCTCTTTCAGGTCGTGCCACAAGGTTTTGCCATCGATAAATTCTTGCACTAAATACAGGCGTTTGTCTTGCTCGAAAGAAGCCAGCAGGGAGGGAATTTGGGGGTGAACGCCCAGTTCGTACAGTCGCAGCGCTTCTTGATTGAATAGCTCGATCGCTTTGTGCAGGGTTGCTTGTCGGGAGGCAGCGGTACCTTGCAGTTTCGGTAAAAATTGCTTGATGACGCACACCGTATTCAGTCGATCTTCGTCCACCGCTAAATAGGTTTTACCAAATCCGCCTCGGGCAATGGGTTTGATGGCGCGGTAGCGCTCTTTGAGCAGCAGACTGGCACCGCAAGTTTGACAGATGCGGCTTTTGAGGGGATTGCGGGGATGATGACACTGGGGATTGAGACAATAGCTCATCTTTTCTGGGGATAGGCGGCATGTTGTTATTTTGCCCTCCGATTTTATCGGAGCATGTCTGCAAGGGCTTTTGCGCTGGCTGTGATGCCCAACGCCGCGATCGCCGCTTTTTTTATTTTGCCCCTTTATGGCAACACTTTACAACCATAGCCCAACCGATTGCCTCGACATCCTGCGAGCCATTTCTTTACGTTTGTTTGCCTTTTATTAATTTTTATTTACTTGACGCCAATTTGTTAAGAATTGCTGTATAATGCAAAGGTTTAATTTCATCGGCGATCGCCCAACAATTTCCTGACCAATCAGAGCACGCCCCTGAATGCACCGCCACCGATGGTGGGGACAATGGGCGCAGATAAACATGCCGCCTGCCATTCGATTACTCTTTCACTTCAGAATGCTGCGGCGAATCGATAAAATTTCCCACCACCTGCCGTAATTGATTGGCGTCAAAAGGTTTTGTTAAATATTCAGTGGCTCCCGCGAGACGCCCTTGGACTTTATCAAACAGCCCATCCCTTGCCGTCAGCATGATAATCGGTAACTCCTGAAATTGAGGGATATTCCGCACCGTGCGACAAAGCTCTAAACCGTCAATTCCAGGCATGGAAACATCCAGTAATAAAATGGCCACCTGCTCGTGATAAATCATCGACAGTGCATCCACTGCATTATCTGCCACGAGGACCCGATAATCCTTATCGAGGGCGCGCTTGACCAGATCTTGCATCACGACACTATCATCTACGGCTAGAATGGTCGGGACAGGACTATTATTTTCAGACATATTTACTCTCCAGTCCTTTTTTACGTTGAAACTTATCTCAGATGGACAGGGTTGAATGACAACAGCGCGGACAAGGATTTCCTAACTGCTGGCGAATTCAATACGTTAAGAAACCACCTGAATGAGGCTCAACTCTCTAATACAACTTTAGCTTATTTTTTCAGCTAAATCTAATCGGCGAGCGAGTGTTACCCCCTTTGTTGAGGCTCGATCGCAAACCGTTTTTTCTCCTCTTCCCCTGATGAGGGGGTCAGACCCCTCACTCTTGCCGAGCGGTTCTTTGGCGTTGTGCTGCACCCTGACATCGCCGCCCCTTTGTTGGTGGTTGTTTGTGGCTCCTTGCCGTTCCGGTTGATTCCCTTCTTTTAGGATACCCGTCCGATAGGATAGGGAAAACCCTTGGGCGATGGCGCAGTTAAACCCACTCAGGGCGTGGGGGTCAATCCCCTCCCTGATATCCCCACCCCGAGGAACGGGTGGCGGATTTCAGGTTAAGTTGCAAGGTTTTGCCACCGAGGGAGTTAACTGCCCAAATTCCCGGTTTCCGCTTGGGATGGGGGGGTGGGGCGGGGGCGTTTTTTGCCAATCCCTAACAAAGGGAAAAGCAAGTCTTTGACAAAAATGCCAAATGCAACCAGCAAGCTAATGAGTAGCGCCCCAATCCCGATGGGACTGGGCACCCAAAACCCTACTTCCAGATGGTTGAGTTCTCCCGGGTGCAGCTTCCAGCGCAGTTGGCGTCCCCCATCGCCAATTTCTGGGGCGAGGGTTTCCCCAGATGAGGAAAGGGTTTTAGCGCCCCAAGGGGTGTTTAAGGCAAAGTTGAGGTTGAGCAGGGCACCGGGACTGACTAACACGCTGCCACTGGAAGAAATTGCCCCGAGCGATCGCAAATCCAAATCATAGCTGAGCTGATTGTAAATCGCCAGCAAAAAGTTTTTCTGCTGCAAGCTCATCTTGGAGGAAATTTGTGGAAATTCCCCCAAGCTATCCGGTTGCGATCGCGCTTTTTTCTGCTCCACTGGGTTAAAAAATTGATTAAATTTCTCCACCAGTTCCTCGCCATTATTAAACGGAATCGTCACGGCGATTTCGCGCTCCGAGATTCGCTTGACCTTCCCGCGCAACTGCCGGGTGCGACGCCGGATGCTGTCTAACCATGCCTCGGAAGTGGAACTACTAAATGCCTTCAGTCGTTCTGAGATTTGGATATGCTGGACGATTTCCCCGTGGGTCTGACTCTCGAAATTGATGCCCACATCATAGTCTACACAACCGGTGAGCAGGAGAGGCACCAACAGGAGAATTATCCAGCGGCGCGATCGCCCCCAGGCATGGCAAATTTGCCCCCAAAAGGCACCTCCGACTTGACTCATTGCTAACACTGCTGATTTCACAAATGCCTCCGAAATAAAATGTATGAATTGAGAATTAAGAAGTGCGGCAAAAGTCTAAAGATTTTCTTAATTCTCAACGGCTAAGTTCAGCTTTTTTTTACAATTTACACCCCCCTAGGCACACCCGGGCAATGCCAGACCCCGGAATCGAGACCTGGGGAAGCTGGGGGATGTGAAGTCGGCGAGAGTTATGCGCGCGAGGAAACACCGAGTTGGGCGAATTGGAGACTGGGCAGATAGGCACCGCCGCCCACCCATTCGGGTTGATTTCCCAAATCGACTAAATTATTGAATGCCTCAAAAATACTGCCGGCCACCATTGTATTTTTGACGCGACCGACAATTTCGCCATTTTCGACTTTGTAACCCAAGTCGAGATTGACGGAAAATTCGCCGGCGAGTTGGTTGGATTGACCCGCGCCGAGGACTTGTTCGACAATCAGTCCTTCTTTCATGGAGGCGATCAGGTCTTGGGTGGAGGTGTTGCCCGGATTCATGCACAGATTGACCAGATCTGGGCCGGGGCGGGACAATCCGCCGCGAAATCCGTTGCCGGTGGATTGGACTCCCGCCCGGGCGGCCCAACGCCGATCCCAGTAAAATCCTTGTACGGTGCCGCGATCGATGAGGACTTGCTCGCTGGTGGGGGTGCCTTCATCGTCAAAATTGCACGCAGAGGGTCCTTTGCTGGGGTCTTCGTAGAGGGTGAGGCGATCGTCAAAGACTTTTTCCCCCACTTTATCCGCTAGGGGAGAGGCTTTTTGGACTACCACTTGCCCGGAGAGGATGATATCGAACAGACTCAGGAGGGTGCTGGTGGCGGCCCTGGGGGTAAATAGAACCGGATATGAGCCGTTGGGGATAGTCGCTTGTCGTTCTGCTTGTTGGTATTTTTGCAGCAGATCGGCGACGAGGCGATCGTAATTTGGGGTGCGATCGCGGGCGACATCATAGCTATAAATTTGCAGGAAGTCTTCCCCTTTGACCAGATTTCCGCCAATACTGGCACTGAGAATTTGGCTGCTGCGCTTGGCATAGACATCGTTGCTGGTGGCAATTTTCACGATGCCACTGCGAACGTGAAAGCTGATATCCACCAGAATATCGCTGTTGTAGGCATGAACTTGCTCGATTTGGAATCGCCCGAGATCCACTAATTCTTCGCTGGTGGGAGGGCGGTAGGTGCTCGGCGGTTCAGAAACGCGCAGGTTGCTGGCAAACTCGAATTCTGCCGTGTCGCCGATTTTGGCGGTTTCCACGGCGGCGTCTACCAAGTCTTCTAGGCGCGTTAAGTCTGTGGAACTGGCAAAGCCGATTTTGCCATTGCAAATCACTCGCAGTGCAACCCCCTGCAGGGCTTTGGTTTGCAGTGATTTGAGGCGGTTGTTTTCAAATTCGATCGGGGTGTCTTGGCTCGAAACGTAGTACACTTCGGCAGAGTCTACCCGAGGTTTTGCTAAGTCCAGGATTTTCTCCAGGGTTGGATCGCTCACGATTACTGCTTCTATTGCTGATTTCTTCATCGATTTTAGGGCGGATGGTGCCGGAGCGCTACCCGTCTCTGGAAGGAGTTGCAAAGGGTGCAAAGAAAAATTAAGAATTGAAAATTGAGAATTGAAAATTGAGAAGCGTTAATCTCGGGGGTTCGGCAGGGGCACCCTCCCCTTCGCCCTCTGATTGCTTTACCTGATGTGTATGTATAGTTTGTGGGGGTGCCGAAACAGGAGGGTTTTCCCGGAAAATGTTCCTGGAGGTTAGGTATTGTGATATTCTTGGTGTGAATTTAGTGGGAGCGATCGCCCTGCTGGGGGGAAGCCCCTCGGTTCCCACGCCGTTTCATCTGCTGGATCTGCAAAAACACTTGCTGCCACTCCGCCACCAGTTCCCTAGCCGTATCGTCACTGTGGAAATCCAGATAGGTGATGGTTTTGCGAATTAAATACTCGAATTCTGCCGGGGTCATGGAGGACATTAAAGCCTTTCCTTCAAATCAGTGTCCCTATTTTATAATATTTCTTTGACGTTGGGACAGTAAAACCGCCCCTTTTGCATGAAATAAAGAGCAATAAGGTTGAAAATGGCGTTCCCAAGCGATGCTGGAAACGCCGGGTGGGATAAAGAAAGCACACCCCCCTTTACCCCATCAACTGAGGGGTGAATGTCGCCCAAACTTACGGTTGCGACGCGCTATCCTCTTTGGTCGCCAGCATCAAATTCGAGTCATTATAGTATTTGTAGCCGATACCAAAATTCAACCCCTTAATATTTGAATTGTTTTGATAGACTTGACGCAATTTCGGCTGATACATATTGGCAAACAACTCGATAGGCTGGATGTAGGTGCCATAAAACGTCAAATCCCACTTTTGCTCATCAAAATAGCGCAGGGGAATGCCCGAATCATCCTGCAGCACGTGACTGCTTTGGTCGAAAATCAGATTGCGAATTGTGGAAAAACTATCGTAGTGCATCAGATAAGATGCCGCCTTCAGATAGGTGACAGGCGTACCCATTTGCCGGACAAACTCGCTGAATTCCGGCGTTTTCTGTAATCCTTCATCCGATAAATCTGTGGAGAAATAATACACCGTGCGCGGTTCGGATGCTCCTTCTGGCAAAAAGGAAATTTTCACCCCGGGAATCATCCCTTGGGTATTTTCTCCATTGTCCAAAATTTGAATTTTCGCCTCTTTATCCAACCCCACATAATTTACATCTAAGATTTGATTGTTCGTCCGCGCCATAAAAACGAATAAAATTGGCAAAACCCCTTTGTCTGCCAAATCCACCGCCATATCTTTGGTGCGGAAAAAGCTAAATTGCAAAATGGCATAGAGGGATTGATTGACGTTTTGCAATTTGCTATTTAATTGCCCCGGGGAAAGATTTTGCAAGTTAGGAATATCTCCCACCGGTTCGAGACCTACCATGACAAATTCCCGCCCTTCGGGGAATAGAGAATAGCCATACAAGAAATCCGGTCCGCTAAAGGGGTAAAAAATCGGTGGGGATGTGGCATTAATGGATTTGAGTTCGCTGGCGGCCCATTTTCTGACTTTAGAAATTTGTTGAGCTTCCAGTTGTTCCCAGGAGGTGTTTAATGCATAGGCATAGTCGTTCCAAGCGCGGGTATCTTGTACGGAGGCGATCGCGCTGTTGTCGTCTACTTCCATCCCCGCTAACAGCTTCGCCGTATCGGTTAATAGGGCGGCTTTTTCCATGTCGAATTCCGCCAGGGGGTCTGCGGATGTTTCGGGGGTTTGCGCTTGCGTTTCGGGGGTTTCGCTCACCTCGGCGGTTGGGGAACTGACGGGGGTGTTTTCTGCGCTGACTTGCGCTTCATTATTCGTGGCGCAAGATTGAACCCCAAGCAACAGGGTTGCGATCGCCAATAACACAGACAGGGAAGTTTTTTTGTTCATGGAATTTATCTGCTAAGTGACTGAAAGGCAAGGAAAAGCGTTAGTAATCTGAAGAAAACCGTTTCTTTTTGGAGGCGAAAAGGTACAGGGGAAACCCCAAACCAATGATAGCCAATCCGGCGAGGGATTCTTGTGGTTTGCCCATGAACAGAAATACCAAAATCCACAGGCTAATCCCGAGGAAAATGAGCGGGGTGATGGGATATCCCCAGGTTTTATAGGGTCGGGGAATATCGGGATATTTAATCCGCGAAACAAACACGCCCAAAACGGTGAGGAAGGAAGATAAAGTTAGGGTAAAGCCGAGAAAGGCAATCACGGCTTCAAAGGTAGAAGTAATCGTCAGCACTAACACGATTCCCAGTTGCAAGAGAATGGCATAATGAGGAATGCCACTGCTATTTTTCTTGGCGAGGGGTTGAAAGAAGGAGATATCTTCGCCGATCGCTTGGGTGACGCGCGGGCCGGCCCAGACCATCGAACTAATGGAAGAAATCAAACCGAAGGCAATTAAAAAGCTCATCAGTTTTCCCCCGGATTCGCCAAAAATTGCAGCGGCGGCGATTGCTCCAACTTCTAATTCTCCGGCGAGTTTGTCAATCGGGGTACTGTAGAGAAAAATAAAGTTAAGCAGCAGGTAGAGTACCATGACGATAATTGTCCCCAATAATAGCGATCGGGGAATATTTTTCTCCGGTTGTTTGACTTCACTGGCTAGGTAAATCGACGCATTCCAGCCGGAGTAGGAATAGGTGACGTAGACTAAGGAAATGGCAAAGGGGGCGCTGAAGATTAGCGGCAGATCTTCCCCGGATGGCAAAAATCCAATCTCTTGGGGAGTGGCTAATAGGAACCCACAGACAATCAGGGCGACAATCAGCAGCACTTTTAACAGGGTTAAACTATCTTGAAAGTAGCTGCCAACTTTGACATTTCGCATGTGAATTAGCGAAATCAAAATCACGACGATCGGGGCGATGGCTTTGGGTTCTATAAAGGAAAGGATGCTGGAGGAATATTGCCCGAAGGCCATTGCTGCAGCGGCGATCGGGGCGGCAAATCCAACGGTAATGGAGACCCATCCGGATAAAAAGCCGATCGCGGGATGGTAAATCTTGGAAAGAAAGTGATATTCGCCGCCAGATCGGGGCATGGCGGCACCTAATTCTCCATAGCAAAGTGCGCCACACAGGGCAAAAATACCCCCCACAAACCATAAAAATAGTAAGGAAAAACCGGATTTAATATCCACGGTTTGAAAGCCCAAACTCGTGAATACGCCGGTCCCGATGGTGTTGGCGACCACAATGGCGATCGCTGTCAGCAGGCCGATCGCCGGTGGGTTTGCAGTTTGTTGTTCCTTCATTAATCAGGGAAATTATTGGTGTTTGACTCAGAAAGCTAGCGGTCTGTCTAGTTTATATCGCAATACTCACACCCTGATGGGGGTCAGGAACGGATGTTCCCCGGCCTTTTGGCCAAATAAGCCTATTAAAACTCAGATTCTCGGTTCTGTCGAGGGAAAAATGACGGGCAATCTGGATCGGGGTGTCGAAAGTTCCCGATTGGACTGAATTTACGGGACTTTGAGGGTCGCAGTGGAACCACCAAAAATTATTTTATGGTAGCGGTTGATACTGCATGATGGTGACGCCGAGGGGCAATACTTTCGATCCGAGTTGTCCCACGGCAAATTTGGTTTTTAGCGGTTTGGGTAAAGATTCCCAAGGGACTTCCACAAACCCAAATTTCCGATAAAACTCTACTAACCATCCCATGCATTCGAGATAAAGCGGTTCGCTGGATTGGCGAATCAGCGCTTTGACTAATGCTGACCCCAACCCGCGATCGCGCCACGATCTCGCCACCACCATGCTTCCCAATTCTTGGCTTCCGGAAAATCGCCGCAACTGTCCGCAAGCGACGATTTTTCCCTCGCATTCGATCGCGATAAAGTTTTGCCAATGTAATTGGGTCGGATCCAGTAGGGCGCAGAGCACTAAGATGCGAATCGCCCACATATCGCGATCGCGCGCCGGTCGAATCTGGCATTGTGCAGGTAGATCCCTGGGTTGTGCGTTCATCACAGTCAGTCTCGGTTTGCAAAGCGGGTCTTTTGTCTTCCCTTGACTGTATCTGTTTTTGATGACGGATTTTAGCCACACCGCTTTATTCCCTTTTTCCGCGATCGCGCGATCGCTCTTCTCCCCCCAATTTCATCCCCCACCCGTCCAAACCCAGTTGGGAAAAGGGATAGGGGAAAATCAAAAAAATTCCTGTTTGAAAAAATTATTAATTCTTGATTTTTAATTGTTAATTATTAATTAACAATTCTTTATTCTTGATTTGTTAAAGTCGGTGCGTGACCCCCGGCGTTTATGAAGTGTCGGTTCCACCAATTGAATGGCGGGGGTCACACACCCTACGGTTGCTTTACCCCCGGCGTTGAGTCGGTTCCCGGAATTGAATGGCGGGGGTCACACACCCGACGATCGCTTCGAAGTGAATGGTGCATTCTGAGTTGTTAATTCCCACTTTGCGGTTCGATTGACGACTTCTGCTTTGGTGGGACGAGTAAAGGCGCTTCTATTTTGGAACAAAATAAATGCAGCCATTGCTAACAAGAAAAAGCCGAACCATTTTTGTAGCTGTTTGGCTTGGACGAAGCGGCTGATATATGCGCCTCCGGCAATTCCCAAACTGGCGGCGACAATAAAAGAGGCTATTAATTGCCAATTTAAGGGAATATCACTTTGTAGATAGCCGAGAAAGGCGGTGACGGAGTTGGCGACGATAATCACCAGGGAGGTGCCTACGGCTTCTTTCATTGGGGTTTTGCCGAGTAACACTAGGGCGGGAACGATCGCGAATCCGCCGCCCACTCCCACCAATCCGGTGAGAATTCCCACGCCTAAACCTTCCGCCAGCAGCAGCCCTAGCTGCACCGCATCGTTCGCGGAGTCGGAGGATTTTGTGAGTGTACTTTCGCTATCCGGGTGATTCGTGACCTCACTTTGTGTGGTTTTCGGGGCGGGAGGTTTGGAGCCTTTGCGAATCATAAATCCTGCCGCTACCAGCATCAGCACGGCAAAGAGCAGCAGTTGCATTGTGCCGGAGATAAAGGGCATGTTGGCGAGGCGGGCACCGCCATACGCGCCTACCATCGTTGCGGAACCAAAGATGGCGGCTTTTTTCAGATTGACGTTGCCCAGTTTCCAGTGGGGAATCACGCCCAATAAGCTCACGGTTCCGACGATCGCCAAACTCATGGCGATCGCGCTTTTTGGTTCGACGCCCATCACGTACACTAAAATCGGGACGGCCAGAATCGAACCCCCTCCGCCAATTAAACCGAGGCTGACTCCAATTAATGCAGCAAAAATATGACCGATAATCCAACTCATCATTATTTTATTCTTATCGATTCTGACGCGAAAAAATTCCCCAACCTTTCCTCGGATAGCGAGAGTTTTCTCGAGCCTAATCAAAGAAATGCTAGCAGTTGCGATCGCGGAAAGGTTGGGGGTCGGAGGAAAAACCTCCCGTTACTGAGAAGCGCCTACGGTTTGACCGCACTGTTGGTTCGCCGGAACCGCTTCCATAATCTTTTTCGGATCGGGCAGGTTGAGGTTGTTCATCAGTTCGATGAAGCTGTTGCGATCGCGCAGGGTTCCCGGGCTATCCACATTCACAAACCGGGGATTCCAGCGCTTCTCTTCGCCGATGGTGGACACCGTATGACCGCGATAATCGTGACCCGGATACACTAAGGTTTCATCCGGCAAGGTGAAGATTTTTTGGGTGATGACATCGTACATCGTTCCAGGATCGCCACTTTGAAAATCGGTTCGCCCGCAGCCTCGGATAAATAAAGCATCGCCGGTCAATACCCGGTCGTTATTCACCAAAAAGGCCATGTGGGAGTCAGTATGACCCGGGGTGGCGATGGCTTTGATGGGAATCGAACCGATTTGCAAGGTTTCCCCATCTTTGATGTGGCGGTCCGCGCAAGCGGCTTCCGCATTTTCCGGAACTACGCCCACACAGTCGGTGAGTTCGCGCAACTTGCCGGTGCCGGTGATGTGGTCGGCGTGGATATGGGTTTCGAGACCGTAGCGCAGGGTGAGTCCCAATTCAGCGATGAGCTGGCGATCGCGTTCTACTTTCTCCAGTACCGGATCCACCAATACGGCCTCTTTTGTAGACTCATCGGCAATTAAATAGGTGTATGTCCAAGTGTCGTAATCAAATAATTGGCGAAATAGCATAGGTCGTTAAAGATTAAAGGTTGACAGTCGATTCTCGAGAGCGATCGCTTTTGAATCGGTTCCCGGATCCTCTGGCTTGGGATCCGCGATCGCCTTCCAAAGCTTCTGGTTCTACTATATAGCTCAATAGTGATTAAGTCAAGTAAAAAAATATTAAGTTATGGGAGCGAAACATTCATTGTCAGTGATTATCAATTTGGGATTAACAATAAAGAATTAGGGATAATTAATAAAGAATCGTGAGTCGGTGCAGAGGGTGGAGGGAAAATCGAGGCAAAGAGGGATTGGCCGAGAAGCGCAATTCCTGCGTGCATCGGGGGAAAAGGGGGTGAGTAGAATCTCGGGGCAAAAAGTAGCAACCCAGTCAAAACGTGAAACAATGAACGGCAGATGGAGTGTATCAGGAGGGGGAAAAACCCGGGGAGGTAGTGGATCCAGAAGCAAGAATCACGGAAAGCGAGGGGGGGATAGCGATCGCCCGAGGGAGAGTGGAGTGCAGCCAAAGGGTCGAGAAAGCAGGTAAAATCAGAACAGTTGCAGATCGGAAAACTCCAAGCATCTTTTCCGCGTGCCAAAAGAGTTGTTGTGTGGCAATCTGCTAATGGAGGAATAAAATCCATGTTTTATCCGCCAGCCAGCCCAAAACCAACCCACTGAAATGCGCTTAGCCTTTGAAACATCAAAAATAGAAAAAATTCGGATCTTGTTCGTATCAGCCCGCGTATCCAGCGGCTGTCCTATAATACCTATCCTTATTCCCTAACCTGAATATCTTTCATGCAGACCGAAGCCTTTAGTGAGCTTTTTCCGCTATTTAGTGCCGCCAACCCAGAGACATTGGAATGGCTGTTGTCCGTTGCGGTCGAGCACGAGTATCCAGCAGGCAGAGCCGTCTTGATGGAAGATGCCTGGGGCAATGCCGTTTACTTTGTGGTCAGTGGCTGGGTGAAAGTCCGCCGCCTGTATGGGGACAACGTCGTCACCCTCGCGATTCTCGGTCGCGGAGATTTTTTTGGCGAAATGGCAATCTTAGATGAATCCCCCCGATCGACGGATGTGATTGCCCTGTCCCCGGTGCAGCTTTTGAGCGTATCCGCGCAACGGTTTATTCAAACCTTATTTAAAGACGCCCAGTTGCATCACCGGATGTTGCAACTGATGGTCAGACGACTGCGACAGACCAATGTGCGGTTTCAACTGCGAAAGCGTCCCCCTGCCGTGAAGCTAGCCAATACCCTGGTGTCCTTAGCGGAAAATTATGGCCAATCCACCGAGAAGGGATCCGAGATTTATAACATTCCCTATAAAGACTTGGCCGATGTCACCGATATTGGGGTCGAAGAGACCACCAAAATCATGGAAAAACTGCAAAGCAAGGGGTGGGTAGAGATTGATGAAGGCAACGAAGCGATGTATTTAGTCAATCTCAAGCAATTGACCCATCTTGCGGGACATGTTTAACCTGACAGATCCAGTAGCCGAACACCCGAAGCAAGTATTTATCCCATGACTGAAGCGACGACGATGCCCGGGATCGCCAAACCCGCGATCGCCCCCCAACTTTACTATCAAGTGGCCATGAGAGAACCTCAAACCCACTTGTTTGACGTGATGCTGCGCCTGCGCGGATGGCAAGAGTCCGTATTGGACTTAAAAATGCCCGTATGGACCCCCGGGTCTTATTTAGTGCGCGAATATGCCAAGCACCTGCAGGAATTTTCCGCCTGCGACCCAGACGAGCGATCGCTGTCCTGGCGCAAAGTCAGCAAAAACCACTGGCAAATCGACACCCCCGGCATTTCCGAAATCATCGTGCGCTATCGCATCTATGCCAACGAGCTAACGGTGCGAACCAATCATCTGGATGCCACCCACGGCTACTTTAACGGGGCGGCGTTATTTTTCTATGTCCCCGGGTTTGAACGCAGCCCCATCGAAGTGCAAATTATCCCGCCCAACCCGGAATGGCACGTCAGCACTGGCTTGAGCGCCGTGAAACAGCGCTCCAACACCTTCCTAGCGGAAGATTTCGATACCCTGGTGGATAGCCCTTTTGAAATCGGCACCCATGACTCCCATTTCTTCGAGGTGGAGGGGAAATCCCACGAACTCGCCATCTGGGGACAAGGGAACGCCAAACCCGATCGCATCATTTCCGATACCGAAAAAATCATTCAGGTGGAGAGCCAACTGTTTGAGGGTCTCCCCTACGATCGCTATTTATTTATCCTGCATCTGTCTTCCCAAGGATATGGCGGCTTAGAACACAAAAATAGTTGTTCCCTCAACTATCCCCGCCTCGGGTTTCGCGCCCCCGAAAAATACAACCGCTTCATGCAACTGGTGGCCCATGAATTCTTCCATTTGTGGAATATCAAGCGCATCCGCCCCAAACCCCTGGAAGAGTTTGACTACGAGGGAGAAAGCTACATCAGTGCTTTGTGGTTTTGCGAAGGCACCACCAGTTACTATGACCTGATAATTCCCCTGCGCGCTGGCATTTACGACGCCAAAAATTTCCTGCAAGGATTGAGCAAAGATGTCAATCGGTTGCAGAATACCCCCGGGCGACAAATTCAACCGGTGAGCGAGTCGAGTTGGGATGCCTGGATCAAGCTTTATCGCCGGGATGCCAACAGCGATAACAGCCAAATTTCCTATTACCTGAAAGGAGAAATGGTCTCCTTATTGCTGGATCTGCGAATCCGCGCCCGCCATAAAAATCAGCGATCGCTCGATGACGTGATGCGCCAAATGTGGCAGCGCTTTGGCCAACAAGAAATCGGCTTTAGCGACGACGACTTGAAAGAGGTTCTCGAATCCGTCGCGGAGGAAGATTTAACCGACTTCTACGCCCAATACATCCACGGAACCACCGAATTACCCTTCGATAAATACCTCGCCCCCTTTGGTTTAAAACTGCAAGCCTCCAACAATGGCCAAGATGCGGTGCCATTTCTCGGCTTGAGCGTGAAAACCGAAAACGGCAAAGCGGCGATTAAATTCGTCGAAACCGGATCTCCGGCGCACCAAGTCGGTATCGACCCGGAGGATGAATTGCTCGCCATTGACGGGTTGCGCGTCACCGCCGACGATTTAAACGAGCGGCTGAAAGATTACCAACCCGCAGAGCGCATTCAAGTGACGGTGTTTCATCACGAGCAACTGCAGACTTACCCAGTCACCTTGGGGGAACCTCGTCCCACCCAGTATCAAGTGGTGGCCCTGCAAAAGCCCACCGCCAGCCAAGAAAACCTGTTTCGCGGATGGCTGGGCGGGTCTTTATCTCGAGTTAAAAGTTAACCCCCCGCTAGGGTGGCGGCGGAAGAGGGGAGCGATCGCCTGTTAGGGTAGTAGCAACTGTCTATCCACTGCGGAGAAAAAACCTATGGCAATTCAACCCCCACCCCCGCCCTCGATTACCCCCCGTCAGATGAATTTACTGCGAGTGGTCACGGCGATGGCTTGGGCTGATGGCGAATTGGCAACAGAAGAAGTCGATTTAATGCTGCATCGCTTTAGCGACTTATTTGCCAACAGCAGCGAACAACAAGAACAACTCAAACAAGAATTGAAAGAGTACATGATGCAAAACATTCCGCTTGAAGAGTTAGTTCCCAAACTCCAAAGCCAAGCGGAACGAGAATTGGTGCTGCATCTGGGCTATCAAGTCATTGCGTCGAGTTCGCGCACCCCTGATGAACCGAAAATTAACACCGAAGAAGCTCAAGCGTATCAAAAATTAGTCGAGTTGCTCGATTTGCCCCCAGAGGCGGTCAGCCGCATCCAAAAAGAAGCAGAAACGGGCTTAAGCAGCGATGAAAAATTAGTCGAAACCCTCACTCAAAGACTGAAGGAATTTCTCGCCCAATAAACCGCTTTGTTTCTGCCACAATTATCGCATCACTCTGATGTAGGGTGGGAAATGCCCACCTTACATTCGTTTTATGGGAGTAGATGTAGGGTGGGAAATGCCCACCTGACATTCGTTTTATGGGAGTGACAATCCAGGACGATTTAGGGAATTAAAGGGACAATGGAAGCGGGGGATTGAAATCGCGCCGAGGGAAACTTTCGTCCGCCGATAGCCCTACGGGCATAGCAAAGCTGACGCGGAGTGTTTTATTTTACATGGATGCGGGCGCACATGAGATGAGGCGGTGTTAAGCGCTCATTTCCAGCATCCGTTGAATGGGTTTGAGGGCGGCAATGCGGATATCTTCTGGTAAAGTAATTTCTGGAGCGCGATTTTTCATGGCCAGATAGAGCTTTTCTAGGGTATTGAGCCGCATGTGAGGGCACTCGTTGCAGGCACAGCTATTCATGGGCGGTGCGGGGATAAAGCGCTTGTTGGGGGTTTGCTTTTGCATTTGGTGGATGATGCCCGGTTCGGTGGCGACGATGAACGAATCGGTAGAACTGGATTGGGCGTATTTGAGCAAGGCACTGGTGGAGCCAATATAATTGGCGTGACGGAGTACCGGGGGTTCGCACTCGGGGTGAGCGAGGATTTGGGCGTCGGGATGTTCGATTTGCAGTTGGACGATTTTTTTCTCAGAAAAGTTTTCGTGGACGATGCAGCTTCCTTCCCACAGCACTAAGTCGCGCCCGGTTTGTTCCATGACGTAGCGACCGAGGTTGCGGTCTGGGGCAAAAATAATGGGTTGGTCTTCGGGGATGGCGCTGACAATTTTAACGGCATTGGAACTGGTGCAGATGATGTCGCTCATGGCCTTGATGCGCGCCGAACAGTTGATATAGGAAATCACCAGATGGTCTGGATGGGCGGCTTTAAATTCGGCAAAGGCATCGGGCGGGCAGCTATCGGCGAGGGAGCAGCCGGCTTCTAGGTCGGGTAGCAATACTTGTTTGTGGGGATTGAGGATTTTGGCAGTTTCGGCCATGAAGTGAACGCCGGCAAAGACGATGACATCGGCGTTGGTGTTGGCGGCTTGGCGGGACAGTCCGAGGGAGTCGCCGATATAGTCGGCAATGTCTTGGATGTCTGGGTCTTGGTAGTAGTGAGCCAAAATTACGGCGTTGAGGTCTTTTTTGAGCTGGTTGATGGCCTCGAACAGGTCGTCGGGGATGGCTGGGGTTTTGGTAGAATCTCGGGGAAGTAATGTAGCAGTAAACACAGTTGGCGGTGACCTAATCTCGAATTTTCTAGGGTTCTCTAGTTTAATTATAGTGCTTTTTACCAAAAATGACAGGGGGTGGAGAATTGAAAGTTAAGAATTCTTGAGGGAAAATTGCGGGTTGAAGATTAGAAATTTTTGGGGGGCAATGTTGCCGGGGGCGTTTATTGCCTATGCTGGATAAGGTCGGCAATAGAGAGAGGCATGAGCAATCAGAAGTATCGGAAAACTGGGATAACGATCGCGGTGGTGGGTGACGTTCACGAACAGTGGGAGGCGGCTGATGAGGAGGCGCTGAAGCATTTGGGGGTGGATTTGGTGCTGTTGGTGGGGGATTTTGGCAATGAGTCGGTGCCGATCGTGCGGGCGATCGCGGCTTTGGATCTGCCCAAGGCGGTGGCTTTAGGCAACCACGACGCCTGGTACACTGCCACTCCTTGGGGACGCAACCACTGTCCCTACGATCGCGCCTCGGAAGACTGGGTAAACGAACAGTTAGATTTGCTCGGCGAGACCCATGTGGGATATGGCAAGTTGGATTTTCCCGATCTGGGGCTGACTGTGGTGGGGACTCGTCCGTTTAGTTGGGGCGGCCCGGAATGGAAGTATGCGGATTTCTATCGCGATCGCTACCGGGTCAATAATTTTGCTGAGTCTACGGCGCAAATCATGCAGGCGGTGGAAGCGGCGCAGTTCGATACCTTGATTTTTCTGGGGCATAATGGACCGAGTGGGTTGGGCGATCGCCCGGAAGACCCCTGCGGGCGCGACTGGAAACCTCTGGGCGGTGACTTTGGCGATCCGGACTTTGGGCGGGCGATCGGCCAATCTCGTGCTTTAGGCAAAACCATCCCCCTGGTGACTTTCGGTCACATGCACCACACCCTGCGCCATACGAAACAACAATTGCGAAAATCTCTCCATGTCTGCGAAGACCGTACCGTTTATCTTAACGCGGCTCGCGTCCCGCGTATCGTGCAAACCGACACCCACAAGTTGCGGAATTTTTCCCTGGTGGAATTGCATCAGGGTGTGGTAAGGCGCGCTGCTTTGGTTTGGGTGGACGAGCATTTCCACATCGTTTCTGAGGAAGTTCTCTATTGCGATCCGGCTGAGGCTGTGGTGCAGTTGGCTTAAGCCTTACAGATTTTTTCAATTTATTGCGCCACTTGGCCGATTCTCGGGTTAAAATAAGTTTAGCCGCACTGGAGAGGTGGCAGAGTGGTCGATTGCGTCTGACTTGAAATCAGATGAGTCCGCAAGGGCTCCGGGAGTTCGAATCTCCCCCTCTCCGTCTTTTCTCAGGCTGGCCGCCTTGCAGTAGGGAGGTTCTCCGTCAGCCCGAGGCACCAGTCTGTGCCTTCTCGGTTCCGCGCGGCGGATTGAAATTGGGATTTTTGGGAAAAAGTATGTTATAATTGATGGTGAAGGTTAGGCGCTGGGCAGGAAGCAAAAGCAATTTATGCAATGCTTAAGCGCCCTGCCTCGCCCTTCGGCTTCATTGTACCCGATGCGGATTTTTTTGTCAAGGGAGAACCTTCCATCCCGCCGCCGGCCTCGGGATTGGGTAGAGCAATCTATGCAATGCTTAAGCGCCCTGCCTCGCCCTTCGGTTTCATTGTACCCGATGCGGATTTTTTTGTCAAGGGAGAACCTTCCATCCCGCCGCCGGCCTCGGGATTATATAAACC
>NZ_JAJENT010000909.1:0-9147 GCF_035615515.1 Phormidium sp. CCY1219 | reverse complement strand
TTTCGCCGCCAGCGCCCAATCGGTGGAAAAAACTGTACCGCTAACCGGAATAGTGATTTATCCCCAGTCCAACCCTGTACTCCAGGAATGGAAAAAAACTGTACCGCTAACCGGAATAGTTTTTTTCGCGCCAGCGCCCTATGGGTGGAAAAAACTGTACCGCTAACCGCAATAGTTATTTCGCCACCAGCGCCCCATCGGGAAAGAAACTCTAGCGATCGCCGCAATAGTTATTTCGCCACCAGCGCCCCATCGGGAAAGAAACTCTAGCGATCGCCGCAATAGTTATTTCGCTGCCAGCCCTACCCTGCACTCCAGGGATAGAAAAACTGTACCGACGGTGTCATAGTTATAGTGTTCTCATATGGGTGAGGTAGAGAATTTTTCATCTCGGAGGTGCCTGCACTGAAATGACAGAAACGGCTGCGGATCGCATCAATCTGAGAAACGATAAGCAGTCATGCAAAATAAATTGCACATCGATTTTTGAGGTTTGTAGGGTGGGCAGGCACGAGAACTTCCGGGGTGCGAGGCACTTCCGAAAATGGCGAGGCCCACCCTACCCGCTGCAATTATTTTTGCCCGAGTACATATAAAAGTTCTTAAAAGTTAAATAATTAAAAAATAATTCCAGCTTTGCTGAATCCTTATCTAAAATCAATAATGAACAACGCGGTTATGGAAATAGGGGTCTTAAATGGAATCATTGCAAAAGCAAGTGATTGCGTTAAACCAGAAAGTGGATGTGTTGTATGACACAATTGACGAACTGAGTAAAAAAGTGTCGCAGTGTTTCACTCAACGCAATGGTGAAACCAATCCGCCGATCGCGGAGTATTCCGAGGTTAGCCTGAATCTGAGGCACTACGCGGAGAAAGTGGAAAGCAGGGACGATGCATTTCTAGCGACGCTGGAACATAAGGATATTCTGGTGGAGAATAACTACCGAGAGAACCACTATCAACCGGGGGAAGTGCTGTTAACGCCGGAAGTGCAAATCCAGCGGTTGACGGCACAATTGACGGCGGCGTATCACCGGATCGCGGCATTGGAAGAACAGTTACTCGCCAAGCGCACTGAACCCATCGAATAAGTAGAGAGACGAGTGATGAGTGATGAGAGGGGCGCGATCGCAACACCTGCAAGGAAACGCCTCGCGAGTCATTCCACCTAGAGTGGTGGTTCACTAGAGGTTAGAAACCGGGTTTTTCATTAACAACTTACGAATTAGTGGGTAGGGTGGGCAGATCCAGATGAGCGAGGTGCCAATAGCAACTGATTCAAGAAACTGCCCACCCTACAAACTGAAGCCAGAAACCCGGTTTCGAGTCCGCTTTATCGAAAACCACACCGACGCGCGAGAGAGAATGAGTCAAAATTGGGCTGCATACTCATTAACTTATGGCGGGGTATTTTTTAGGTTTTTTTAACAATTGAACCCGATTGTGGAGCGATCGCGAAGGGCGCGAGATCGGGTCAACGGGAAGCAAGCTGATAGCGCAATGCCGTAGCTTCGATAGCCGCTAGCAACTGAGTTTGAGTCCAACCTTGGTAGAGATGAGCGGCGATCGCGCAGGCACCGGCTCCCACGCCCTCCTTAACGAAACCCTCCTCGTAAATGCGAAGCTGGGGATATCGAGAGGCGGCAAAACTGAGCTGAGTTGCCAACAGAGGAACTGGACCGACGACATTTGCCAATCCCACCGTATCCCCGGTAGGGTCTTCTGCCACCCAGCGAGTGGTGCCCACAGCAATTCGATCCGGGCACCAGGGAAGGGAATAGTGACGGGCGATCGCTGCCGCCAATGCATATACTGCCAGCATTTGCGTCCCCCCTGCGAGCAAGACGCCACAGGTGCCACTGGCGGCGATCGCCATTCCCGCCGCCACCACCTGCATCGGATCCCCCACCGCCGCGATCGCATGCAGGGGGTCAGGAAATGGGGGTGGGGACAGAGTAGGGGAGAATCGGCTACCCTTGGAGAGAGCCGGGGAAAGCGATGGTGGTGAGCAGCCGGCGCGTTGCAATCCCGCTTTCACCACCGCCAATTTTTGCTGATGGTTGCACTGCGGATGGCTGCTATTGACCATACCCGTAGCAGAAATGCCCAAAGCGGTTAACAGCGCCAGGGCGGTGGTAGTGCCCCCGACGACGCACTCGCCGATAATTAAATAGCCGCGATCGCATTGAGTGGCGATTTTGTGGCCCCAATCCAGTCCGCGATCGAGCAGATGTTTGACAATCTCGATATCCAGCGCATGGCCCGTCGTGACGCAACGGGCGGGGGTGCCTTCGAGGTCGATAGCGGGAACCGAGGGGGGTTGAGGCAAACCGGCATTAAACAGATAAACCGGGATATTTTGGGCTGCCACAATTGCCCGAGAAATCAACACGGGGGAAGCTCCCGCATGAAGCGGTGGCAGGGGATAGCGAGGATCCGGCTGCGGACCGTTGTCAAGAAACTCAGCATCGGCGATCGCGGTGTACTTGCGATCGGCGGGTGTAGCTCCCGCCGCAGAAATGCCCGGAATCAGCGCCGTGTCTGTAAATCCCAAGATGCAGGCAAAGATGGGGCGTTGTCCCCGATAGCGATCGAGCCATTGTTGTCCGGGTTGTGGCTGGGTATAGATCCGAATCATCCCATTCAGGTTATGGTGTTCAGGTTTGGGGGGCGCTTTTGCAGACTAGCAGAGTGTGACGGATAAGGGTTGGCGGCGGCGGGGAAAAATAGGCTGAGGCTATTCTTCATCGAGCAAGACATCGACCCACGGCGGTGGCGGGGGAATTGGATTGCCTAATTTTTCCAGCAATAAGGCGGCGGCGAGATGTACGGCAAATAAATAGATGAGGTTATTGATTGCTACCAGAACCACGGCTAATCCTTGCACGAAATAAAGACTCGGTTGCACGAGCAATCCTAATTTGAGAAAAATCCATTGAGCGAGTTCTGTAATTTGGGTGGTTAAGTAAACCCACAGATCCTCACCCACGAGGATTCCCAAGAGCCACAGTCGAAAAAAGAAACCCAAGGAACCGAGAATGCAACCGAGTAAGATTGCGGTTCCCCAACTGGCGCGACGTCGCCACAGACATCCGAGGAGTACCCCCAAGAAACCAAAGGGCATGACAAACAGGATACTGCGCGTCGGTCCCATGAGTACCGAGAGCAACAAACCGGAAACCACTGCTGCCATCCAAGCGGCCCGATTGCCCCAACGCAGGTAAACCAGGGCGATGGGGACTGGGAAAAAAATCCGCAGCACTGGACCGAGGGGAAAGTAGTAATTAATCAGCCAAATCAGACAGGAGGTACTGGAGAGAAAGGCGGTTTCGACCAGAATGAGGGTTTTGTTAACTTCTATGGAGCGATTGGGGTTGCTGTTGCTGGGGATGGGGGTTGAGGTTTCGGGTGAATCGCGATCGCTAGGTGTCACGGTATCATCGCTGTCGGATCTATTGGTGTTTGTAGGGGTAGAATTGTTGTTCGCGTCAGGGGAATTAACCATGAAATTTTGTCAGGAGTTTAAGGGATAGAGGGTTTTGTTAATTTTTATATTCGTCTATTCTGGAAATAGTTTGGCCATAATATAATGATGTTTGTCAACTAAAGTTGGTATTTGTTATTAATTGTATTTTATGTAAAAAAATATTAAATCTGAGTTTTAAGCGGAGTAAAAAAGATGTTTTTTGGAGTAAAAACGGTTAACAAGCCGGTCATTTAATGAGGTTTGGTCATTGGTCAAAAGAGTTAGAGAGGCGATCGCCACTTTTCGGGGATGGAGTGGAGTTCGATGAGATATCGGCGGTGCCTTGAATGACCAAAACGGCACAGTGAGCGTGATGGACCACATAATTGCTGACGCTACCGAGCAATGCTTCAGTCAAGCCGCTGCGACCCCGACGACCCACGAGAATTAAATCGGCGTTCCAAGCTTGGGCGGTTTCGCAGATAGAAGAACCAGGGTCGCCGATGTGGTAATCGAATTCGCAAGCGAATCCCTTAGCGGTAGCGATTTCGCAATAGTGTTGGAGGGTTTGGCGAATTTGGTTTTGGTGTTGTTCGAGATACTGACTTTGCGCCTCGTAGGTACGCTCCACCATGTCTGGATATAAGCCCAATTCGGCGGACATCGGACCGATGGACTGGCCGATATTTTCGGGAGCGAGACAATGAAATAGCAGTAGAGAAGCGGAATTGGACGGGGCGATATCCACAGCGCGATCGAATACCCATTGGCATAATTGCGACTCATCTAAGGCTACGAAAATTCGTTGAAATTGCATTGCGTTTTCTCCAAAAATCGAGGTCAAGGGGGTAGGAATTGAAGCCGTGTTTTGGGTGATGGAGTGACGATGGGGAAAAACGGGGAATTGGGGAGGATTGGGAGACAACAGGGTAGAGGAGGGGAGAGAGTAGGTGGGGGGGCGATCGCCCCCCGACTCCTTGGAGTTTATCCCGAGAGGGGTCAGACTACACCAGCAGACGTTCGAGGGCGTGGAGCTCTCGAATGCAAAGGGTTTCGCGATCGCGTCGAATCAGACCCTTTTTTTCCAGCTTACTGAGAACCCGAGTCACCGTTTCGCGAGCCAATCCGCTCAAACTGCTCAATTCTCGATGAGGTAGATTGGGGATTTCAGTCCCGTTGGGGGATTCCTTTCCTTGTCCTTCGGCTAAGAAGAGCAGAATATCAGCCACTCGGGAGGTACTGTCCGATTCGCGCAAGCGGAGTCGGCGGTTGACTTGTCGCAGACGGCGGGCCATAAGCTGCGCCAAGCGAATGCCAGCTAAAGGTTCGGTATGAATTAACTCTACAAAATCTTGAGCGGGGAGGTTGCCAATGGTAGTTGGGGCGAGGGTAATCACGTCAGTCGAGCGCGGCACCTCATCGAGTGCCGCCATCTCGCCAAAGATTTCGCCGGTGCCGAGAATATTAAGGGTAACTTCCTTCCCATCCAAGTTGTAGGTGCGGATTTTGACCCATCCTTCCAGGAGAAAATACACCGAACTTCCCCAGTCATTTTCCAACAAAATGACCTGATTGGGGGGATGGGTACGGCTGACAATATGAGCGGTTGCTTTTTCCACAACTGGCTCGGGCAAGCCTTTAAAAAAAGGCGTTTGACGAATTAATTCATCAATATTCGGTACGGTATCGCGAGGGCTATATCGGTCGTCCATGTGGGCCATCCTGTCATAAACGCGCTTCGGATCGCAAAAAACTCAATTATAGGGGGCGTTCCATTTAAAAAGGGGATGGCAGATAACATTTCAATGGGTTGCAAAAGCGCAGACAACAGCCTTGCAGCACACCAAGTCTTCCCCAGAAACGTTCAAAATTCTTCATAAATCCATCAACCAATCTGTGTTAAAATTTGAACGCCTATCTGTAGAGCGAGGGGCAATGCGGAAATGGCTAGCATCATTGCGGTCAAATCATTGGCGAATGTTTTGGGGGGGTTCCCCAACCCACTGGTCATTATTGAGATTGACTGGTTATGCTCTTTCATCCCCACAGGCTCCCAAGCGATTTTTTTGACGCAGTTTGTATCTAAATAGTGACAAAACAATAATAAGTTTTTTTTCCTTGATGGAAAAGCACGCAAGCCGATCGCGGTTCCGGGGCAATGGACAAGCGGCACAGAGGTACAATCTTCCGGAAGTATCGCATGGAATTCCATACCACACCGGCATGACCGTAGCTTCATTCTTCGGCAAACCGGAGCGTGATTTTCACCCTGCATCACCGTTGCAAGCTAAAGCAACAGTGTAGTTGCAGTGAAGAAAAAACGCGCTTTTGTGCCCTAGAGGAGAAGCGATCGCAGATTGCGCCTCAGCCAAGCAAGGAGCTTCTGTGAATACTTTACTACAAGTAATTCGGCAGACCACAGCGTATTTTACCCCCGACTGACGAGGTGGAATGCAGCAGAGATTGCCTGTCAGTGCGGGAGAGGGGAAAAGTGGATCCCAACCAACCCGATTGAAAGCGGCGATCGCGGGAGGAATCGAAACCAAACCCGCAGGAATCGGCAGTTTTCCGGCAGAATTTGCCGGAAAACCCATAGTCATAATAGCCTAGAAGGGTGTCTAACCCTACACCCGGTGTATTTCCTCGATTGCACGGTCCTCGAATGCCGCTAGGTTTGGCAATCGGCGATCGCCAGCAAACCATGCCCGGATTGGGTTAACCGGGAAACACACCGGATGGGCGGGCGAAAACCTTCTCAGGGGTGAAATCGCAGAGATTTAGGCGCTTAGCGCACCGTGGGGGGAGAAGCCCTGCAAGGGTCTGCGCCACCCCGGCTGGCTGACACTGGAAATCAAGCCCCCGGGAATATTAATCCAGGCAAACCCCCATTGCTTCGCGCGATCCATCACCAGCCCCACAGCCAACCCGCACGAGTTTAAGGTAAATTTTTAAATAAGAGAAAAAGCAGGAAACCAGGACCGAGCGAGCTCACAGATGGTTGGCTTTCCTTTGAATAAACCCCCCTTGCCCACTGAGCGATCCCCGATTAACCCGATTTCGCACCCTAGAAGCCCCTCGATCCCAGGAACGCGATCGTAGCCTGCCATATCGAGACCCTCCCTTGCACCCGCGCAAGCAAAATCTACAAAACCTGGAACCAGGGCAGTCTTGACTTCAGCCAGTCCGAGATACCTGCTTTCGTTATAGCCAGAGGTTCTACTGTGAGTTCTAATTGTGAAGAAATTCAAGCCTTAATTGCCGACATTGACGGAATCCTCCGAAAGATGAACTCCCGCCTTGCGTGGTGGAGTTCCGGGGAAACTAGGCGAGTTCTAGAACGAGTTCGCCACTATCTCGATGACCAACTGCAACGGGAGGCGCTAGAGGCATCACTCCCGCCCGCCCCCCGAATGCAGACGCCTTCCGCCGCCGGTTCGGGAGGTTCGCGTCCCAACAGCGAAGCGGCATTAGATGCCAACAATCCAGCCGCCGCGCAACAGGTGTGGCAAAATCTCGTCCAAGACATGATGGCAATGCGCGCCAACCTGTTGCAACCCTTAGAAGAAGAAATCGCCGCATTGCGACAAGAACGAGGCACCTTAGTCGAACAACTCCGACAACTGGAACAAAAACAGCGACATCATTACACCTTAGCAGGTCAGCAGGCATCCCAGCAGCAAGCGATCGCCGAGTTTTTGCAAGCCTTAATCGGCCCATTGCAACAAACCCTCACGGAACAAGTGAACACGGCGATCGGCAATCTAGAAGCCGAACTGCTAAGCGAAACCCCCTCTCCCTCACCCCCTTCCCTGGGCGGTTCTGAGCGCGACCCCAGCACCGCGCCGGAATTCTCCGAAGCGCGACTCTTGCACCCACAACAGCGCTTAGAACAACTGCGGATGTTGCAAGCCCAGTCCGATCGCCTGCTGATGTCCCTCGACTCCACCGTGCGGGTAGTCTTTGAATCCCTAGAGCGCAACGTGCAAAGCTACAACCAATCCTTATCCGAAGGATTGCAACAAATGCACAATTTGGGACAACAGGGCGAAGTCATGGTGAGCGCCTTAGTCAACCACTTGGCCCAGCTATTGGGGCAAGAAACCTCCAGCTATCTGCAATCTAACCTGCAATTACAAAGTTTTCGCGAAATCTTCGCCGATATCGATTCGCGCCGGAAAACCGAATCCGAAACAGGCACCCAACCCGCCCCAGATGCGGAGGAACCGGAAACCCCGCAAGATACCGCACCCCCTGCAGAAGAAGGAGAAACGGAGGACAGCGAGGAAACCGAAACCGGCGATCGCCCCCCCACACTCCCTTCCTCCCTGCTTCTCGACTTTCCTTATGCGGGGGCGGAATTATTTCCCAGCGTCTCCAGCCCCCCTCCGCAAACCGATACCGATCCCTCGCTTAACCTCGGCGATTTAGAAAATCTCGAGGCCGGCGAAGATTCCGAGGCGCAAGACAGCGCCACTCTCGAAGAAGACAACCGGGAAACTACTCCCCCAGAAACTCCCAAGGCACTCACGCGCGAGGAACTCTCCCAGCGCAACTTTGAGGCGGCGGCAGAATTCGCCGCACCATCGGACACCCAGAAAAGCGATGAAGAGGATTTATTGACCCGGGATTGGGAACCCTTCAGCCCCAGCTCACCAGAGGAGGAACCACCCCTGTCGGATGCCTCCGCCCCCGGAAATGTAGGGGACGAAGAGGACTTATTTGCTGGGGTGTCGCAAACCGATGAGGCTCCGGAAATCCAGGAAGAGGAGATAGCCCCTGACGCATTTTGGGACGAGTTGGCGAGGGAAGAGAACCTGGAGGAACCCAACCCACCGGGCGATCGCACTGCGTCACCTGAAAAGGAACCCTCGCGCGCTACGGACCTCGCCGCCGAATCGCCCACCGCCGACGATCGCGAAATGAGCGCGCCGAATTCACAACCCGAGGATAGGGTGTCGGTGGGGGATTTGATGGCAGATCTCGGAGAAGATACCGAGGCGATCGCACCTCCGACAGACCCAGGAGAAACCCCCGTCGCCGCCGATTCACCCCCCACCCCAGAAGCGGAACCCTCCACCCCAGACCTCGGCGATCGCGCTGAGTTCGATCCGTTCCTGGATTCCCCGGACCCGGACCGACAATCCTACTTACCGGCTTCCCCGGAGGAGGATTTGCTGACCTCGGAAAACCTCGCCGAGCAGGATTACCAGGACCTCTGGCTGGACAAGTCCACCCTGCAAAAGCTTGACGAGGATCTGTCTAAATTAAAATCTGAGGAGGATGCAGCAGGCGAGGCAGCAGTTGGCGGCACAGACAAGCGCCAGGGGTACCCGAAACCCGCCCCTGCTGCATCCCCCGACGCTGTGGATGAAACCGCACCAAAAACTTCGCCGCCAAGTCCAGACTCCGAGGATATTTTTGCCTCCTTCGGTTCAGCCACAGACTCCCCCGACGGGGACAAGCAAGAGGAATTCAACCTGAGCGAGGATGGTGCGGATATGGCGTTCGCCGATGAGCTAGAGGAAGCGCAAACGCCGAAGGCGGTGGAGGAATTAGACCAGCCAGAGGATTTCTCGGATATCTCTTTCGCCGATGAGTCGGTGGAAGGGGAAACGCCAAAAGCGGTGGAGGAATTAGACCAGCCAGAGGATTTTTCGGATATCTCTTTCGCCGATGAGC
>NZ_JAJENT010000908.1:0-296 GCF_035615515.1 Phormidium sp. CCY1219 | reverse complement strand
AACTGAAACATTGCTAAGTCGTAAAGCGAGCTGTATTCCGCAATGCGATCGCCCAATTCCCGAAAAATCTCTAACCGTCGCTGGTAAGAGGCAATAACCTGTTCATCCTGTTTCAACTCCCGATACAAATTAATCAGATATTCCAATCCCGATAAAGCCCATTCTGTGACGTTCAATTTCCGATACAACTCAACCGCTTGCTCATACCAGGAAATTGCCGTTTCTGGCTGCTTTAAATTCCCATAGCATCGCCCCAACATATACCGAGAATTGGCAATTTTATAAATTTTTCCAGT
>NZ_JAJENT010000907.1:0-1788 GCF_035615515.1 Phormidium sp. CCY1219 | reverse complement strand
AGCCGTAGCGGTAACGCTGCTGCTGGGGTCGAGTTTTGCCCCAGTGAGTTCCGCGCAGGAGATAAATCCGTTGTCAGAATTAAGGACAACTGGGCAGAATTGGATAGCTCAGAATAGTAGCAGTTCAGAGGGCGATCGGTTGTTGCAAGAAGGAGTGCAACTATTTCAACAAGGCACAGCAGAATCGATACGAGAAGCCCTGCAAAAGTTGGAAGCCGCACGCCAAGCATATCGCGCTGCAGGGAATGCAGCAGGTGAAGCAGCCGCCCTGCTAGGAATGGGCAGCATTTTCAACTTACTTGGAGACAAGCAAACGGCGCTTGACTACTTCAACCAATCTTTGCCCCTGACACGGCAAGTGGGGGATAAGGCAATCGAAGCGGTTACCCTCAACAATATTGGCGCGGTTTACGACGCCCTGGGAGACAAGCAAACGGCGCTTGACTACTACAACCAATCTTTGCCCCTGTATCGGCAAGTGGGGGAGAAGAAAGGGGAAGCCGTTACCCTCTCCAATATTGGCCGGGTTTACTTCGCCCTGGGAGAGTGGCAAACAGCCCTCGACTACTTCGAGCGATCCTTGCCCCTGTTCCAGCAAGTGGGAGATAAGGCACAGGAAGCCACTACCCTTAATAATATTGGTATGGTTTACGACGTCCTGGGAGACAAGCAAACGGCGCTTGACTACTTGAACCAATCCTTGCCCCTGTTCCAGCAAGTGGGGGATAAGGCTGGCGTTGCCACTACCCTCTCCAATATTGGGCGGGTTTACTCCGCCCTGGGAGACAAGCAAACGGCGCTTGACTACTACAACCAATCCTTGCCCCTGTCTCGGCAAGTGGGGGATAAGGCAATCGAAGCCGTTACCCTCACCTCTATTGGCTTAGTTTACTCCGCCCTGGGAGAGTGGCAAACAGCCCTCGACTACTACGATCGATCTTTGCCCCTGAGAAAGCAAGTGGGGGATAAGGCAGGAGAAGCGATTACCCTCAATAATATTGGCCTGGTTTACGACGCTCTCGGAGACAAGCAAACGGCGCTTGACTACTTGAACCAATCCTTGCCCCTGTCACGGCAAGTGGGGGATAAGCGGCAGGAAGCGAGAACCCTTAACAATATTGGCGGAGTTTACTCTGACTTGGGAGAAAAGCAAACGGCGCTTGACTACTACAACCAATCCTTGCCCCTGTCACGGCAAGTGGGGGATAAGGCAGGCGTTGCGCTTACCCTCAACAATATTGGAGCACTTTACTCTGCCCTGGGAGACAAGCAAACGGCGCTTGACTACTACAACCAATCCTTGCCCCTGTCACGGCAAGTGGGGGATAAGGCACAGGAAGCCGTTACCCTCAACAATATTGGCCGGGTTTACGACGCCCTGGGAGACAAGCAAACCGCCCTTGACTACTACAACCAATCCTTGCCCCTGAGACGGGAAGTGGGAGATAAGACAGGGGAAGTGGCTACTCTCAACAATCTCGCTTGGACAAAACGCAGCCAAGGCAATCTCACGGAAGCACTGACGGACATGGAAGCGGCCATTGCCATTATCGAAGACCTCCGCACCAAAATCGATAGCGAACAACTGCGCCAGTCCTACTTTGCTCAAAACCAGGGTGAGTATGAATTCTACATCGACTTGCTGATGCAGTTGCACCAGCAAAATCCCGATAAAGGCTATGACAAACAAGCCCTCAGTGCCAGCGAACGCGCCCGCGCTCGCACGTTGTTAGAAATTCTCGCCGAAGCCAATGCCGATATCCGCACTGGCGTAGACCCGGAATTACG
>NZ_JAJENT010000906.1:0-17632 GCF_035615515.1 Phormidium sp. CCY1219 | reverse complement strand
TGGGCGATACCAGGATTTACAGGGCATCCAGCCTTGCCAAATGGGTCGTGTCTCCGGTTGGCTCGGAATCTGTGTCCACCCTTTACCGTACCCATTGAGCTGATACAAGTTTACCAGAGTTTGGAGATTTTGCCTCTACCAACTCCGGCGCTGAACTGCGTTCAGCATTTCTGCAAAGGGGACGAAAAATCACCCCGTCGCAATCTCCACCGTGCGATCGCGTTTGTTCAACTTATCAGACAAGTTGCGCCGTAGAAAAGTCCCGCAGGTTGGAAGGGGAAGCAAATTAACTCCTGTCCCCTGGGGGAAAAGACGAAGTTGTACAAACGGGATAAATCGCGTCTGTAGCGTCTCCCCACAGTGGGTATGCAAAAATTAACTTGCACCTGGTTTGAACAAAGCAACGAACATCGAGGAGCGTTATGGCTATTTATCTGGATTCAGCGATCGCATCGGAAGCGCAAACCGCGAGAGAAATGGGGTGGGTAAAAGGCATCACGACCAATCCTACCTTATTGGCAAAAAGCGAGTTCTCCCCGGAAGAGACCTTGAAAAAACTGGTTCCCTTGAGCAACGGACCGCTGTACTACCAGCTTATGGCGGCGGATTTTGAGGGCATGCGGCGCGAAGGGCGCAAGGCGTATAAGATTATCGGCGATCGCACCGTGTTAAAAATTCCGGCAACCCCAGTGGGATTTCAAGTCGTGGACGATTTGTCGGGAGAAATTACCTGTTCGGTAACGGCAATTTACAGTGCAGCGCAGGCGGCGGTAGCGCGCGAAGCCGGTGCCAAAATCGCGATCGCCTATGTAAACCGCGCCACCCGGTTACTCGGCGATGGCATCGGCTTAGTGCGAGACATGGCAGAAGTGCTGAGGGATAGCGATGTAGAAATTTTAGCCGCCAGTATCAAGTCCCCCGCCGAAGCCGCCGCCGCCTTGCAAGCGGGAGCGGATCACCTCACATTGCCCCTAATGATGTTACGGGCAATGGCAACCCACGAACTCTCCAACGAAACCATAGCCGAATTCGCGCGCAACGGCGTTGGCTTAGCCCGGTAACTGTATAACCCCCTAGATCGTCCGGTGGATGCCTGCCCAGAAATGTCCCTCGAAGCGCACCCCAGTCTCAAGACTGCAACGCCGTTAGACTGGCAAGCAGGGGAACACCTAGCTCAAAAATGGCAACTTCTAAATTTGCATTAAAATCGGCGGTAAGTGACTGTGCTTTTGACACAGCAGACCCCTACGGAGTTTGAGATGGAAAGAAAACAGCCGCACCTGAAGCTAAGACAAAACCTGACCCTCAATCTCGCCCTGGGGATTGTTTACTGTTTGTTGGGCATCCTCGGACTCAAATTAGCAGTCCTCCCCGGGAATGTGACAGCGGTTTGGATTCCGGCGGGAATTGGATTGGCGGCGGTAC
This sequence comes from Phormidium sp. CCY1219, assembly GCF_035615515.1. Lineage (GTDB taxonomy): Bacteria > Cyanobacteriota > Cyanobacteriia > Cyanobacteriales > Laspinemataceae > CCY1219. The sequence goes on along the minus strand of NZ_JAJENT010000906.1, from coordinate 16,207 downwards.
TTTTGTGGGGGAAAAAAACCCTACTCGGTATCGCCCTCGGTTCGTTTGGCATTTCCGTGGTGCTCGATCCGAGTCCCGTGAGTCTGGCGATCGGGGCCGTTACTGCTGGGGGCAATACCCTCACCCCTCTCTTTGGAGCCTATTTCATCCAGCGCTTTACCCGCACTCCCTATCCCTTCCGACGGGCGGGGGAGGTGTTTCAATTTGTGGCTTGGGGGGCGATCGCCAGTCAAACCATCAGCGCCACCGTCGGGGTTGCGGCCCTGTGCGTCGCACAATGGGTTCCCTGGTCCGGATTTGGCTCCTCCTGGACCACCTGGTGGGTGTCGAATGCAGCCGGCGTGCTGATTTTTACCCCGGTTCTGTTAACCTGGCATCGCTTTTTTCAAGCCACCTCACAACAGTCCTCCCCGTGGCATCAGCTTCGGCAAGAGTTTCGCCCTTTCCGCCTGGAAAGTCTCAGTTGGCTGTTGCTGTTTGGGATAGTGGTGAAGTTAGCCTTTTGGGAAGCTCACCCTGTAGAATATTTAACCCTACCATTGCTGGTTTGGGCGGCATTTCGCTTTTCCGATCGCTGGACAACCCTGGCGATCGCCCTCACTGGTGGAATGGCGATCGCCGGCACTATCCTCGATCGCAGTTCCTTTGTCCGCGATTCTCTCAATGCCTCTCTCCTCTTTTTAGAATCATTTATTGGCGTTATTTCTGTCACCACCCTGGTATTAATGGCAGTCTTGGAAGAACGTCGTGAGGCATTAGCCAGCTTACAACAAGCCAAAGAAGAACTCGAATCCCGGGTCATCGAACGTACCCAAGAACTCTCTCGCGCCAACCAACAACTGCAACGCCAGGAAATTCATTTAAGAGAAAAAGCCGACTCCCTCGCCAAAACGTTACGTCAGCTCAAACAAACCCAAGCCCAACTCATTCAAAATGAAAAAATGACCGGTTTGGGGCAACTCGTTGCCGGCATTGCCCACGAAATCAACAATCCCGTTAGTTTTATTTACAGCAATCTTCCCCCCGCCAAAGACTACTTTCGCGACTTAATCGAGCTGTTGTCCCTTTACCAGGAAAAAACCCCGAATCCCGATGCAGAAATCCTCGATTTAGAGGCAGATATAGACTGTGAATTCATCGCCAAAGACTGCTTTAAACTTCTAGATTCCATGCAATCCGGAGCCAACCGCATCCAACGGATTGTGTTAAGTCTTCGCAATTTTTCCCGCTTAGATGAAGCGCAGCTCAAGTCCGTGGATATTCACGAAGGGATTGAAAGTACCCTGCTGATTCTGCAACATCGACTGGCGGGGTTTGATTCCCATCAAGCGGATAAAAAAAGCACCGATCCGATTGCAGTGATTAAAGAATACAGCAACTTGCCCAAAGTGGAATGTTTCAGTGGAGAAATCAATCAGGTTTATATGAATCTGTTAACCAATGCCATTGATGCGATCGCCCACTTGAAACCCCCAAAACCGGGCGAGATTAAAATACAAACTGCTTTGCGAGACGGCGATCGCGTGAGTATTGCGATCGCCGACAACGGCGGCGGCATCGAACCAGACCGGCAGGGCAAAATGTTCGACCCTTTTTTCACCACCAAACCCGTGGGTCAAGGAACGGGATTGGGACTTTATATCAGCTATGAAACCATCGTTAAAAAGCATCGCGGCGAGTTGCTTTGTCGCTCCGACATCGGAAAAGGGACAACAATGGAAATTCTCCTCCCCATCCAGTATAAAAAAGCAAAAAATGTCGCAGATGATTGCCAAAAGCCAACCAAGGTGATAGAATAAAAAAACTCAGTCTGCCTGGACGAATCATCATGTTAGCCTCCGCGAATTACACCATCACTTGGGAAAAGTTACCCGATGATTTTGTTTTACCCGACGATCCAGTGGATAATATTAACCAACCGGCGATCGCCGCAGCTCTCACCGAAAGCTTGCAGCTTGCGGGAAAACTGCCTGCGAATGCCTTAACCCCAACCAACTACGGCATTTGTGCCACCATCGATGGCAAAATCGCAGTAAAAGCCCCCGATTGGGCCTACATTCCTCAAATTACCGTGGCGCGTTCCGAGGTAGTTCGCAGCTATACGCCGCAACTGCAGGGAGACCCGCCGATGTTGGTGCTGGAGTTTTTGTCAGCAACTCCAGGGGAAGAATATTCCATCAAAGAAACCTATCCCCCCGGGAAATTCTTCTTCTACGAACGAATTTTGCAAGTGCCGAATTACGGGATTTTTGACCCAGAAACCGGCAGGTTGGAATTCTATCATTTGGGCGATACGAAACAATATCGCCTGCAGCATGCAGACCAGCAAAACCGCTTTTGGATACCAGAAATGCAGCTTTTTTTAGGCGTATGGCGCGGAACTCGGGACAACCGCGAGGACTACTGGTTGCGCTGGTGGGATGAAGCGGGAAATTTACTGTTGTGGGGTTCGGAACGAGTGGAAGCAGAACGCCAGCGCGCCGAAACCGAACGCCAGCGCGCCGAAACCGAACGCCAGCGGGCGGAACGATTAGCCGCGCAACTTCGCGCGGCGGGAATCGAACCGGAGGCGGAGTAGGAATTGGCTTATTTGAATTGAGCGATCGCCGGATAGTGATCGCTGGGCCAGACGCCTTCCCATTGCTGGGGGTCTACCGTCGCCTGTTGCAAGGTGAGGCGGGCATCGTAATAAATGGTATCCACCGCCGCAAAAGCTTTCCCGGTAAAGTCGTGAAAGCTTTTTTGTCGGTCTAATTCCACATCGGCGAGGGCGTCTCGCAGTTGCGGCGCGTCGGCCCGATCGCCGAGTTTTCCGCCCAGGGTTTCTCGCGGCGGGGAACCGGGTTCGGCGTTAAAATCCCCAGTGATGAAGAATAGGGCGGTTTGTTGCAAGTTGTCTATTGCTTCCACTTCCAGAGTGGCGAGGCGATCGCGAATCAATTGGGCACCCAGCTTGCGGGCGCGATCGCTATGGTAGTCTAAGTGCGTATTGCACACCGCCACCTTTTGCTCTGACTCCCCCGCCGCAAAGACGCCCCAAGTGGCCATCCGAGGCACCGGATTTTCCCAATGTGGCGTCATGCTACCGGGGCGATCGGGCGTTTCGCTCAGCCAAAAATCACCCATACCCACACAGTGTAATTTGGGAAAACGGAAAAAAATCGCACAGCGTTCCTGGGTGCCCTTGGCTTCGCGATCGCCCCCCACACTTTGATACTCGGGCAACAACCGATGCAAGTCCAGCAGTTGATGGGCTAATCCCTCTTGGGTGCCGATGATATCTGGGTCGTAATGCCGGATCTGAGCCGCTACCGCAGAGCGCCGCACGGCCCAGGCACTTTCATCCTTATCTGGCTTATCGAAGCGCAGATTGATTGTCATTATTTTCAGTTTCATCGCAACTCTCTCAGTTCATACCTAACTTAAACCCCGCATTATAGTATAAAAAAGCTGGGTTTTCTGTCAAGGGCGATCGCCGGATTCTGGCTGTTGCGGGGCAAAGTTGTGGCAAAAAAAGATTGACAAATGGCGGGGTTTATGCTATATGTTTTCCCGAACCGGATTAACCATTCGAGTAGCGCTCGAACCACTGTTGATAGGTTTCCAGCAAGCGCTCGTCTTCCACTTCGAGAGACAAGCGCACTTTGCTGCAGCTTTCCGGTTGGCGGCTGGCGATCGCGTCTAAAATCTGTGCCGCTATTGTCACCGAGGTAAACTCGCCGCTAACTGTGGGTTTAGCGGTTACTCCCCCCGAAGAACCATTCTCAGCAGAGTCTAACCCCGTGACTTGTCCCTCACCCAGATCCACTTCCGCCAGGGGTTTGCTCTCCGGACTCACTTGTTCCACAATTAATTTCTCGCGGCGCACCGGCACTTCCACCACGCGAGTTTCGATTTCTTTGCGGACCACCACTTCGCCCACTTTCCGTTTGCTGCGATCGACCTGCAAGCGTTCTTCGAGTACCTGAATGTCGTCTTCGATACTCACTTGCCGTTTGGCGCGATCGTCGCGCAGGGGTGTTTTCGCCGAGGTAGAAGATTCTGGTGCCCCAGGGGATTCCCGAACGCGCTTCTGCGCTCTGACCCACTCTTCTTTTGCCTGGGGAGGGGTTTGTCCCGCATTCGCTGCCGGTTCGGAGAGCCAGTCTCGCGGCACATCGGAGGAATCCACTGCCGGTCTGCCCACCATTTCTTCATAATATTCCGGCAACCCGTCAAATTGTTCTCGACTCACAATAACGAATACCGAATCGGTTGCATATTCGATTTTCTGAATCAAATCGCTGCGAATTAGCACTAACCTGGGAGTGTCTGGGTTTTCTACTCCCGACACCACTAAATGTAGCTTGCCATTGTCCCCCATAATCAAGTCCCTGACGTGGCCGATCGCTTCACCGTCAGGGTCTCTCACTTTAAAATTTTGGAGCTGGTTTCGCAGATTGTCCACCCGAGGTTGCAGATCTTCGCGAAACTGTACGGAATCCTGCCGTTTGGCCTTGTAGCTACTCATAATTTTCCTTAATCTCCTTTTATAAAAAGTTGCTGCAAAATCCTTTGATAGTTGCAATGCACAAAGAACCACCCGGTGAGGTGTTTCTCTTCTTTATTCCGGGGCGACGAATTGTCGCGAGATGCCTTCTCAACCGAAACAGTTGAGAAGGCAGCTATTTCATTCAGAAGGTTATATTTATCGATTGCGCTTGACAACCGGATTTCCTTCTTTGTCCACTTCTAACTCTTCGCGACGGATGGTTTCTTCCGCTTCTACGGTGTCGCGTTCGACTTCCTTGTGAACATCAACATTTTCGCGGACGAAAGCTTCTTTCTTGATGTCGGCATTTTCTTCGTACACTTCGGCACGTGCCACTTCGCCTTCGTTAAACTCAACCGAACCGGGTTTCACGCGGCGCTCTTGGCCGGCGGCGGGACTGCTGCGTTCGATGACCACGCGCTCTTTCTCTACGGGAACTGCAGCGCGGGCGGTTTCGGTTTCGACCCGCTTACCAACTGCAACTTCACCAGCTTTGTGGCGGTCTTTATTCGCCAACAGCCGTTCTTCGTAAAGCTTCAGGTTTTTGTGATCTTGTTCGCGCAGCTCGTACAGAGAAGGTTCTTTGTCGTAGCTGTAGGTCTCGCGATTGTGGGTGGTGGCAGTTTTTTGTTGGGTTTGAGTTGCCTTTGCACGGGGCTGGCGATAGACGTTGCGCACCCGTTCTTCGTATTCGTAATCGATGGGCATCAGTTCGTCGTACTCGGGCAGTTGTTCGGCTTGATGTTTGTCTACCAATCCGATCGCGTACACGCGCCCCGCATCATAATCGATGCGCGCCGATCCGATAGGTAGCAACACTTTTTTGCCGAAAATCCAAAAGCCCGTGTCAATCACTAGATAGCGAAACCGACCGGTTTCATCTAGAAGGATATCGTAAATGGTGCCAATTTTTTCATCGGTGGTACCTGCATAGACATCCATTCCTTTGATGTCGGTGCCGCCAAAAATTTCTTCTCGATAATTCGGATAAAAATCGTGAATTTTGACAAGAGCCATATAAAACTTGTCCTCTGTTCTCTTCACTTACCAATCTAGTAAATATGAACCGTTCCTTTCATCTATCTACAGACTGATTTGCCCAGATAATTTTCTCACCCCAATATCTTCTTCTTTTGTAGATTTTATTAAGTAGGTATTATTCTGAGTGTTTCTGCCGGCTCGTTCCTCTTCTGGTCTTTTTTCTCCTGCTACCGTGCGGATTTCGCTGTTTCTCCCCCGTTCTTATCTGACCCTCGCTCTCTTGCCTAGCCCCGCAGAACCAGGGATATCTGCTGCAATTCTCTGCTGGCACCGATCGCCTCTGGTTTTCCCTTTCCCGGGGGTTTGCGCCTGCGATCGCGCAACCTAAAACCATAGGACAATCTCAGGGGGAGAGCATCTATCTTCAGGAGGATGAATGGATTGATGTTGGATTGCCCAAGGCTTTCTTTCGTTTCTATTGCCAGCTTTCCCCACAGGCTACCGTCGCTCCATTGAGTTGCCCACCACAAGCTATACCTGCCCGGTACCCATCGCTCCTAGATATAGACTCCGTTGGGTCAAGCCACCCCAATTAATCTCACTGAATTCCCTAAATTCTTTGTGCGACAGCTTGCGCCAAGCGACCCACAATATATATTTCTCACAAAAGCGTTCCCAGCATAGACTGGGAAGCAGGAAAGCCCCTGCGAATGGGGGATTTTACCCGTTCATTGCCTAAACCATGAAGGGGATTAGCTGGAGGATTGGTTCCGGTTTATCCCTTCTCGATTGTCGGGTAGCAGATCTATCATGCTCTGACGAATCAAAATTTCCATTTGCACTCGTTCTGCCACTGAGTATATCCACTCAATATCCTGCGGTAAGCTCTCGGTTTCCCTGAGAATCGTATAATGATTCGGCACGCGATCGAGGACGTGAAAAATTAGCTTGTGCCGCCATTGGGGATCGAGAAAAATCACTCGCTCTCGATGCTGCTTCGTTTCTTCTAAAACCGCTTCCACGACTTCAGTTACGTATCGGAAGGTTAAGTTAATCAGTTGTTCAGACATCCGACGCTGCGTATTCTTGCTCAGACGAACAGATTTAAAGGTAATCGGTTGGATTTATCCCTAGCTCAAAAGGCGATCGCCCAATTTCTCCCCAAAAACGAAGCCACTCCCTGGCGACACAACAATGGTTCGGTGCAAGGAAGTGGCTTGGTTTTTTGGCGCACACCGTTTCCGAGAGCGACATTCTTCTCGGCGGGTTTCCGGTTTTCATTGCTTGGCGGTTTTTCCCCCAACCATGCGCTGTGAATGGCAATCCATAACATGGCGTTTCCGACGACTTAATAACTGCGAATTTTCCGATAGTAGCATAAAGTTTTCCCAGATTTTCTCCTCGATCGCCTTTTTTTTAGCACCTGAGTGCCTCCGATCGCCCTCAACCATGCCCCATGACTCCTGGTGGATTCTCCGGTGGATGTGAAATTGAGGGATGTATGTACGCTACCGTACCAAATTTCGCAAAATATCTTGGTATTTTTAAGAAAAGCGACGGTGAGGCAACGCATAAGCGTCAGTTTCGCCGATCGGGTTAAAAAAAACCCGCTGAGCCTGAAAAATCGGTTCTTTAGACCCATTTTGCTGCCTTTGCTGGTTTCACCCTTGTAAGCTTTCCGAGAAAGAACGCCCAATGTCTGTTTCTGAAGAATCTCACATTCCAGAAAATCAACTACTCGCAGCGCTCCCACCCGCAGAGTTTCAGCGCCTCACTCCTCATTTAAGAACCGTTTCCCTATCCCTGGGGGATGTGCTCTATCGCCCTGACGAGGAGATCTCCTGGGTTTATTTTCCCACAGAAGCGGTGATTTCCTTAGTCTCGATTTTGGAAAGTGGAGCCACCACAGAAGTGGGATTGGTGGGGAATGAAGGCATGTTGGGATTGCCGGTGGTGTGGGGCGGCGATCGCACCAAAATCACCACTGCAGTGGTGCAAGTGGGGGGTCGTGCCATGCAGATGAGCGCCACACAACTCAAAACCCTCTGTGCCGGCGGAAGTACCCTGCAACGACTGCTGCTGCTCTATACCCAAGCTCTGTTCGGGCAAGTGTCCCAGTCGGCAGCTTGCAATCGCCATCATACCATCGAGCAGCGACTGGCGCGCTGGTTGCTTTGGGTTCACGATCGCGTCAACTCCGATGAATTGCAAGTGACTCAGGAATTTATCGCCACCATGCTCGGTACCCGCCGATCCGGCGTCACCGTGGCGGCGGGTATGCTGCAGGAAAGGGGCTTGATTCGCTACACCCGAGGCAAGATTACCATCGTCAATCGCGAAAGGCTCGAATCCACCGCTTGCGAGTGTTATAAATTAACCCAAGATGAGTTCGAGCGATTGCTACAGATAAAGTTCAATTAAAATTTTTCCGATTTATGTACGATATCGTACAGACGTTTTTTCTCGCTAATGTTTTGATAGTTTTAGCAGCTTTCCGGAGCGATCGCAATTGGATCGGGGGGTCCAAGAACAATTCAGGCGATCGCGGCTTTGATTGCCCAACGGGTTTGAGAAGCATTCACCCTCACTGGGGATCGAGAAAGCCACTCTTGTGCCGTGGCTTTCCCTGAGAAAGATACTTTCATTTCTCAACTCTCCCGAAATTGCTGCCAAATTGAAAGTTAGCGGGGTTCGATAATTTTGAAAAGCGTATCTAGGTTCCACATACCCACCCGATCGAGAGCATTCAACTGAATAGATTCGAGCCACAGCCACGTTGAACTCTCTTCCCGGAAAAGAATAAAACCGGGAAAAGCAAACTGCAAATAGAACAATCGGAACCAGAGGTGTGTGTTGAACAGTACAAATAATTTTACTGACAAATTTGAAGAATGGCAACAACGGTTGTTTCAGCTCTACCAAGAAGCGATCGCCAACCCAAAACCCCCTGCTTCGTTGCTGCCGAATGTTATAACAGAAGTCGGCATCGCGGCGGAAAAACTACAGCTTGCGGTAGAACAACTCAACCGAGAACAAGACGCATTAACCGCCTGCCAATCCGAACTGGAAATAGAACCGGAAAAATATCAAGCCTTATTCGAGTTTTTACCCAACCCTTGTATCGTCACCAATCCCCAAGGAATCATCCAACAGGCAAACGCCGTCGCTGGCAAATTCCTCAACTGTTCGGAGAACTTTTTAGTGGGCAAATCCCTCGGCGAATTTATCGCCAGCGCCGATCGAGAAATCTTTGATGCCAAACTTGCCGAACTGCAACGAAAAGAACGGATAGGTGACTGGATGCCTCGCCTACACCCCTACAATCGCGATTGGATTGAGTTGAACGTTCGGGCAATCGCCCTAGGCGATCGCCAGGGTCAACCGAGTCATTTTCATTGGTTATTTCACCCTGTCAGCCCAGACTTCCTCGGATTGAAACTGCTGGAAAAACAATCCTCCGATATCTGCCAAAATCGTCCGAAACATTGTTATTTAAAAGGAGACCTGATTCCCCTGAATCCGGAAACTATCTGGATCGTCGATCGCGGATTAGTCAAGTTAAGCACCATCAGCGACCCGGAATCGGAAGTTTTAATGGGATTAGTGGGTTCATCTATGGCATTTGGCGCGAGTACCACCTCTCTGCCCATCTATGAAGCGATCGCCCTTTCCGAGAGGGTGGAATTAATCTCCATTTCCCTCCCCGAACTTGCCGCATCTCCTCACTTGAGGCAAGCTTTGTTACCGCGCATCAACCAGCGCCTGCGTCAAACTGAAGCTTTTTTAGCCATTTCTGGCAAGCGAAAAGTAAACGAACGCTTGTATAATTTATTAAAGTTGTTAAAAAGAGAAATTGGCGAACCGGTACCAGAAGGAACGCGCTTAAAAGTTCGCCTCACCCATAAAGAACTCGCCGATGCTTGCTGTACCACCCGCGTGACCATTACCCGAATGCTGCAAAAATTCAAGAAATCCGGTCGCATCTGCTACGATGACAATCAGCACATTATTTGGGTCGAAAAGCGGAACCAATAAATTATCAGCGGGGAATTGAAGAGGTTCGATTCACCTTGCTGCTGATTTGCCGTCTACCACTTATTCCGTGGGATTGAGTGCCATATAGATAAATCTGAGCAGAAAAATAGCGGCTAAAATCCATTGAGTGGCGGTGGTTTCGCGGGCTTTTCCTTGAAAAGCTTTAATCGCCGGATAGGTCATCAATCCCACCGCCAATCCTTCGGCGATGGAATTACTTAAGGGAATAATTAAAAGGGTTAAAAACGAGGGAATGGATTCGGCAGGATCGTCCCAGCGAATGCGCCGCACGTTGCCGGCCATTAACACCCCTACGATAACTAATGCCGGGGCAGTGGCAAAGGCGGGAATGGCTTGCAAGAGGGGAATAAACAACAGGGAAAATAGGAATAAAAAAGCAACGATCGCGCTGGTAAAGCCGGTGCGTCCTCCTTCGGCAACCCCGGCGGCAGATTCGATATAGGTGGTGACGGTAGAGGTGCCGAAAAAAGCGCCAACCGTGGTAGCGATCGCATCTGCCATTAAAGCTTGATTTGCCCGGGGCAATTCTCCATTTTCTTTAATATAACCGGCTTGAATAGCTACCCCGGCTAAGGTGCCGATGGTATCGAACAAATCCACGAATAAAAACACAAAAACAACTGCGAAAAATTCCCAGAGATTGGTGCGGGTAATCTGGGACAATCCGGCGATCGCTTGTCCGACTAAATCCGTGGGAAACGCGGGCCATGCCACGATCGCAGTCGGTGGCGCGGCGATGCCCAGGATCCAACCCAGGACCGCTGTGGCGAGAATTCCCCACAACAGTGCCCCAGTAATGCGACGCGCCACCAACGCGCTGGTAATCACAATCCCGGCGATCGCCATCAACGTCGGCGGTTGATTCAAGTTCCCCAAGGCAGTTTTCGTCACCGGATCCGCCACGATCAATCCCGCCCCGCCTACCGCCGGATCCCCCGCCAAGGCGATATACGCCAGAAATAACCCAATTCCCGCTGCAGTGGCTTGTTTGATACACTCGGGAAGGGCGCGAATGATTTGACTGCGAATTTTGGACAGGGAAAGTCCGATAAAAATCATCCCCTCGATAAACACCGCAGCGAGGGCGATGCGCCACTCAATCCCTAACCCAATCACCACGGAAAAGGTAAAAAAGGCATTCAATCCCATCCCGGGGGCGAGAGCAAAGGGATAATTGGCGCTCAGTGCCATAATCGCGGTCCCGATGGCGGCGGAAAGCGCTGTGGCGATCGCCAGTTCGCTAAATAAATCCCCTGCTTCTTGCAAAAAAATTGCATCGGACAAAATGGCCGGATTCACCGCTAAAATATACGCCATCGTCATAAACGTGGTGACCCCTGCCAAAATTTCCGTGCGAAAGGTGGTGTGATGTTCGCTAAATTTGAAAAATCTGGCCACAGAGGCGAGAAAACCTTCCCCGCCAGAGGGAGGAGTGGGAAAAGAAGGGCGATCGTCGGAGTTCATGGCAATCATAAAAAGCACGACAATATCCCCTACAATACTGCATCCAGCCGCCAATGACTAATGACCAATGACTAATGACCAACAACAAATGACCCAATTGCCGAAACAATTTCCCTGGTATGCTTGGGGATTGGCTGGCATATTTTTCGTGTCCCTGGCGTTGCGCTTTTGGGGATTGAGCCGCTTTAATACGTTAGTATTTGATGAGGTTTATTATGCCAAATTTGCCAATAATTATTTAACCCAAACCGAATTTTTTGACGGACATCCGCCCCTGGCGAAATATATCATCGCGATCGCCATGTGGATCGGGTCTCATTTGCCTATCGGTACCGACACGCAAAACACTTTGGCTGGTTCCCTGCGAACCACTTGGAGTTATCGCTGGTTGAATGCCTTAACCGGGTCTTTTTTGCCTTTGGTGATTGCCGGGATTGCCCATCAATTGACTTGCCGTCGCAGTTATGGATTGATAGCGGCATTATTTGCGGCGTTGGATGGGTTGTTTCTGGTGGAATCGCGCTATGCGTTGGTGAATGTTTATCTGGTGTTGTTCGGTTTGTTGGGGCAATATTTTGTGTTGCAAGCCGTGGGAAATGGGCGGAAACCGCATTGGGTAAAATTGGGAATTGCCGGGGTATTTTTTGGCGCATCTGCAGCTATCAAATGGAACGGATTGGGATTTTTGTTGGGTAGTTATTTGGTGTGGATAGCGGCGAAACTCTGGCGGCGAAAAGGGCAGGGGAATGAAAGGGCGATCGCGGAGAAAAATTACCCGAGTTTGCGTTTGGGTTCCCTGGGCATTTGGCCGATGGCGGTGAATTTAGGGCTAGTGCCGGCCCTGGTGTATCGGCTCAGTTGGATTCCGCATATTTATTTTAACCCAAAATACGATTTTTGGGAAGTGAATCGGCAAATTTTAGGATTTCATCAGCGGGTGGGAAATACGGCACAGGTGCATCCGTATTGTTCGAGTTGGTTGAGTTGGCCGTTGATGATTCGTCCGGTATTATATTTATATGAAAAAGCCGGGGGAAAGCTACCGGAAAACGAGATTGTGCCGTCGGTGTCCTCGGAGTCGGGGGAGGTGGTTTATGCGGTTCACGCGATTGGAAATCCGGTGTTGTGGTGGTTTTCCACGGCGGCGATCGCCCTGTTGATGGTGGGGTTAGGGATGCGAATGTGGGAAAGGGTGCAAGGGGGAGGCGATCGCCCGATTCCCTCGGATGGGGTAGTGCTTTATTTAGGGTTGAATTATTTGGCGAATTGGCTTCCTTGGGCGAAGGTGACGCGCTGTTTGTTTCTCTATCATTATATGGGGTCGTTGGTATTTGCGGGATTAGCCTTGGCGTGGTTAGTGGATCGCTGGTGGCGCAGTTCTCGCCCCCACCTGCGCGCGATCGCGATCGGGGCGATCGGGCTAAGTGCGATCGCCTTTTGGTATTGGATGCCGATTTATTTAGGTCTTCCCATCACCGCGCAACAATGGAGTTCCCGCATGTGGTTGCCTTCTTGGTATTAATTGGCAGAAAAAGGGGGAAATTGAGAGCAGGTTTTACCCCATTTTCCCCTTAATCGCCCTTGCGAAAAACCGCGCGATACACCGGTTCGCCTTTGTCTAAGGTGAGGCGTTCGCGTTCTGTGGCGACAGCGAGGGGATTTTCGGGAAGCCACTGGGGATTTTCCAGGACAAACGCGGGATGTTCTTGGAAGCGATCGCGCATTTCGATCGCCACTTCTTCCACATCAGATTGCAAAAACACCACTCCACCTGCAGACAGATAGTGGGCGATATCGGCGACTAATTCCGGTTGTACCACCCGGCGTTTTTGGTGGCGTTTTTTAAACCAAGGGTCGGGAAATTGAATCGAAACCCGCTGCAAAATACCGGGGGGCAAAGAGTCGAGTAAGGGTTGCAAGGAGGGATTGGCATTGCAAAACAGAAAGTGGAGATTGGGGATTTGTTTTTCATCCCGTTGGGCGATCGCGGTTTCGACTAAAGATTCGCGAATCTCCAATCCCAAAAAATTCCAATCCGGTTCCCACTGGGCCAGACTCAACAAAAACCGACCCCAACCGCAACCGATATCCATATGTAGGGGTTTTCTCATATCGGCATAAATTTTATCCCACTGCGGCGGGTTAACGGGTGTTTGATACGCTTGACTCAATGGGTTAACATGCTGACGAACTCTGACTCGTCCCAATTCTTAAACCTCCGTTTAGCGATCGCAATTCAAACCCCTATATATTTTATCCCGAGAGGTCTAGATTTGCCAAGGGGTAGTCACGCGGGGAAGTCAAATAATTTGCATCGGCGCTTTCCGTAAAAGTTAGCCAATCCCTACGGGCCACCCCATCCCCTGCCAATTATTTCGCATCAGAACTGAGGCTACTGAAGCTGACAAGGACCGGTTCTCCCGTTGGGACAAATGGTCAAATTATCGGTTTTGATGTTCGTTAACGTTGCCCCCTCCAAATTCGCGTCTTTTAATTTAGCCCCGGATAAATTTGCCCCGGATAAATTCGCCCCAGATAAATTCGCCCCGCTGAGATCGGCTAGGGTTAAATTGACATTCGTAAAATTGGTATTGCTGAGATTAGCCTCGATTAAACTAGCGCTGTTTAAATTAAAACGGCTCAAGTCCAGACCTTGGAGTTGTCGGTTTCGGCGCGGCCAATTTACGATTTTCCAATTCAGCAAATCTTCCGGGTCGATTTTGGTCGTGTTAATATCGATGATAGAATTTTTTAAGTAAGCGCCGCTTAAATTGGCATCCGTTAAGTTCGCTTTTTCTAAATTAGCGCCGCTTAAGTTAGCTGATTCTAGATTGGCTTCGCTTAAGTTAGACCAAATAACACTGGCATTAGTTAAATTGGCGGCGCGCAAGTTGGCTTGGTGAAAATCAACCCCGTTTAAATTGGCTCCTTCAAAGTTGGCGTTAATCAGGCTAGTATTTCTGAAATTGCTATTGTTAAGTTGGGAGTCGCTAAAATTGGCATCATCTAACTCGGAGCCTTGCAGGTGAATGTTTTGTAACTCCCGGGCACTGGCATTGGTAATATAACCTTTGCGAAGGGCGATTTTAAAAAGCGGGTCGGACAAGCGGGGGTCGAACAGCAATAAAAACGGACTCAGGGAGAGCAGGACAAACAAAACGCTGGCGGTATTTTTCAGGTTTTGACCCAGGGAGGCATTGCGGGTAATTTGAGAGTTGTAGGTGGCTTCCACTAAGCGGCTGTTTTCCTGATTGGCGACTTCGAGTTGCCATTGAGTTTGAGAGAGTTGTGCTTGTAATTGGACCAGTTCTTGATTGGCTTTTTCTACTTGGGTTTGGAGCTGATTTCGCTCGTTTAGTACCCAGTTAAACCGCGTGTCGCTGACTTGTCGTTCTTGGCGTTGTTCGTTGAGTTCGAGTTCTAGTCGAGAGAGCTGCACTTCCAATTCGGAGGATTTGGTTTGGCTTTCTTGTAGTTGAGCTTTCAGGTGCGATCGCTCGGATTCGCTGATACTCGAAGCGCTTTGGCGAGAGGTTTCCAGTTCGGCTTGGGTGTCAGCAAGCTGACTTTGAAGCTGCCAATATGCTGTAGCGGCTTGTTGCAATTGTCCCTGCAATTCACTCACCTCGGCGGTATCGTCCGATCGCGCGTTTTTATACTCTTCAAGCTGTTGTTCCGCGCTTTCGAGCTGGCGCTGCACTTGATTGGCTCTCGCTTTGTGCAGGTTGCATTCCGACTGCACTCGCGCCAGGTTCGTTTGTAGCTGCGATCGCTCGCTTTCGACTTGTTCTAACCGATCTTGTAGCCGCCAATAAGCTTTAGCGGCTTCGTGAATTTGCGATTTGAATTCGCTGCATTCTTTATTTAATTCTTCGAGCTGAATTTTGCTCGTTTCGAGTTGTTCGTGTAGCTCTCGATATGCCGCTTCGGTGTCTTGCAATAAAGACTCGGCGCTTACGCGCTGTTGGTTCGCGGTTTCTCGGTCTTTTTCGCTTTGTTCGAATTTACTATGTAATTGCCAGTACGCCGACTCGGTTTGCTCGAATAAGGACTGCAATTCATTTCGTTCTTGGGCGGATAAGTCGAGCTGAGCGTTCAGTTGAGAGACTTGCATCTGCAACTGGGTCACGCGATCGCTGTGCCCCTGTGGCCCGGAGGCGTGCAATTTTTCCCACACCATTCTCGCCCACTTTAGCTGTGCCCGTTCCTTCCGCAAAAACCCATCCGGGATACGTCCCAAAGTCAAGGGATAAGGCGTCAAATCCCAACCACAAGTCGAGCAATTTTTGATCTCGCCTTCAATGTATGTAGTTTGACAAACCGGACACTGTGCCACTACGTGCCTCCCGCACCGAAATCATAACTCTCGTCAACCAGAAACGATTCGATCGCTTCTCCTGAGTGATTATCTCGCAACATCTGACGTTTTGACCTCTTTGCCACAGAGCAATTTGCCGGAAATGCGCCCCCCGCGCGCCTTTTTTGCTTTAACTTGCATTTTTATTGGCTCCTTAATTGCTGGGGTCTTATCGCCATATCCCCCTATCTGAGACAATTTCAGCAGTTCTTCCGTTTTAACACAGCATCTTTAAACATTGCAAACTAAAATAAACCTACCCACAAATTGCGGCGATCGGGGATTTTGACTCGCCGTTCCACCCTCGGACCGAACGCGGGGGGGCATTGCCCGCCACCATTCCCCCGCCTTCGCGCCATTGTGCCCCTCTGCGTTCGCCGTTTCTGCAGCCAAATTTGTCCACAGCCGCCGATTTTTTTGCAGATACACCATTGTCTCATAAAAATTGCCACTCGCAGGCGATTTCTAAAATTATTGCGCCAATTTTTATCCGCGATCGCTGTGGTTTCCCCCGACGGGCGCAACCATTCCCGAAAAACTCTCCCTACTTTTTTGCCCACTTGGATAAAAATCTGGTGCAATTCTCTCCCGGTTTGGGAAACCATTCCCCGCCCTGGTGCGCCCTTCAACTGAAAGCGCATATTATACTAGAACGATTGGCGATTTGTCAAGGCATCCTCTCGGCCCGAGATTGAGGAATGCAGACAACGCGGCGGTGTCAATCATCGCCCTGTGATTGCTAATTTTAGCTTCTCGGCGGGAAGCCCCGCGCTCTACCCGTGCTTGGTGAGCGTCGGGATGAGAGCCAGGGGAAATGG
>NZ_JAJENT010000905.1:0-22086 GCF_035615515.1 Phormidium sp. CCY1219 | reverse complement strand
GGGGCGAATTCCTCCCCATACATAAATGACAGGGGTTTCCATTCGCCCCCCTTACCAACCCCTAATTTTCGATGAACATCTCGTCACGGGCGATCGCTTGGGGAGTCTTTGCCCTGCAGGCGATCGCGGCGACACTGGCACTCCCGAAACCGATCGCGGCACTCGAACCCACGCGCTTTTTTTGCGGGACAATCGAGGGATCCCCCGCCACGATCGCGCGCACCCCGGAAGGGGAAATCGCGATCGCCATCTGGAAACCGACAGACTTAAACCCGCCCGCCACCGACTTGCAACAGCACTGCGAGGAAACCTCCCAACGCTTCCAAACCTATTACGAAAGCGGGCAGCTCAATTACATTACCACCGGCATGATGGATGGCGAACTCGTCGCTTGCGTGGCCCTAGCGGAAAACGAACCTTGTAATGGGATGTTATTCGTCTTGAATGGCGATCGCAATCCCCGAGGCAGTTTGCAACGCATCTTTCGCATCCGCGTCGCATCTGCACAGCCGATTTCGGAAACCTCAGCGCGCCTGTACATCAACATCGATAAATATTTAAACGGAGAATATCCTCCCTTACCTCCCCGACGGGGACGACGGGGGGATATGGAACCCAAACCCCTCCCGGAAATGCCCCCGCAAATGGGCGGCCCCCGATAAACCTGAGTAAATATACTTACCGGGGGTATAAAATGGGGTCGGGTCCCGCGAAGCGATCGCCGCCTCTGGGGAAAATGCGCCAGCACTCCCCGAGGGAGGCATCAGCTCGACTCATTCAGATACCCTGTGGGTGGCGATCGCACGCCTGTTTTGCCCGCTCAATGTCGATGTAATTTTTCCTTCTATCCAGGGAGAAAAAAAATGGCAAATGACCCGATATTTCCCGCCGCAATTATCGCAGTGGCAGCGATCGCCACCTTACCGCCACCGGGAGCGATCGCGCAATTATCTGCGGAGCAAATCTCAGCAATGGCGCAACAGGTGACGGTCATCGTTAACGGACAAAATCCCGCTTCCGGCATCATTATCGGCAAAGAAAACAACACCTATTTTGTCTTAACTGCCAAACATGCGATCGCCACCGAAGATGAATATCAAATCGTCACCGCAGAGGGAACCGAATATCCGTTAAATTACAGCCGAGTGCGAAAATTGCCCGGTGTAGACTTAGCGCTGATTGAATTCGACAGCGATCGCGACTATCCCCTCGCGCAAATTGGCCAAGCCGAAAGTACCACTTCCGGCACATTGATTTACATTGCCGGCTGGCCCCATCCTGGCACTGCCATCACCGAGCGCATCTTTCAGCTCACTCCCGGAACGATTTCCGGACGGGCAACTCAGGCGGCAGAGGATGGCTACGAATTAGTGTACACCAACATTACCCAATCCGGGATGAGTGGCGGGCCGGTATTCGACTTGCAAGGTCGTCTGATTGGCATTCACGGACGCGCCGAAGGCCAAGCGATTTACAATCCGGATACCGGAGATAGCGTGGCGGTGAAATCCGGGTTTAATTTAGGCATTCCCATCGAGACCTTTATCGAAGTCATCCAACTCGCACAATTACCCCCGAATCCCAGCTTTGCCTATCCCCTTTCCGACAAAGGAGATCGGGCATTCCGGGAGAATCAGCTATCCGAGGCGATCGCCGCTTACGAAACCGCCTTGAAGGTGGATGGGGAGTACGTGCCAGCACTGTTTCGGTTAGCACAAGGGTACTATCAATCCGGAAACCTCGGGGAGGCGATCGCGCGGTTTCAACAAGCGAATGACTTGGCATCTGCAGATCTCCGACAGCGACAGGAAACTTTCTCCCCCACATCCCCGCCCTCAGAGCAACTGAAATGGGTAGAAAGTCAGGAATTGCAGGCGAATACGCAACTGGCGCTGGCAACCGCACTTTATACCCAAGGCGATCGCGCCCTCGGATTGACCTTGGCGTTTGAATTATTTAGCCATGCCAATCACATGGGGCAACGGACACTCCTCGAACCGACGGAGTTTGCCAGCGATCGCCTGGGAAGCGACGCGCAAGGGTTGCAAACCTACGCCCAAAGGATATACGCGGCGCTGGTCTATGACTGGCCAGTGGAGTTTAACGTGGGTCAGGCACTCTACGATATGGGAGAAATTCAGCAGGCGATTCCCTACTTCGAGCGCGCGATGGCCACGGAGAGGGTGCGCCTACAGGCGAAACTGGCACTGGCGATTGCCCTGTATTCCAGCGGCGATCGTCAAGGGGGAGAAGCGTTACTCGGCGAGTTGAGAGGCGAATCCTCCAATGCGTTAGACGATACGCAGTTTGGTATATTATCGGAGGGATTTTGGAGCGATCGCCTGTTAAACGATGCCTTAAATGCAGTTTCTTCCTTACCCGACTCAGCGGAAACGGGGGAAGTGATTCGCAATCGCTCATTTCGATCTCAACCGTTAAAGGCCAAACGATTAAAATAACATGATTCGGTTAAGGCATTCGGACAAGGTGAAAGGAACCGCAAAAATCCTGCTGAGCGCTATTATTTTAGCACCCTTGGGATTTGTCGCCCCCACTCAGGCGGATAACCCAAACCACCTGCAACAATTGCAGCAAAACAATCACTGTCAGGGATGCGATCTGGTGGGGGCGAATTTAACCCGCGCCGATTTGCGCGGCGTCAATTTAAGTGGGAGCAATCTCAGGGATGCGGATCTCAGTTATGCGAATTTGGAAAATAGCGATTTGCGCGGGGCGGATTTGAGTAATATTAATTTCAATTCTACCATTCTGCGCGGCGCGAGAATTGACGAGACCACTCAACTCGATCGCAAATGGCGGTTAGTGTGGGAAATCGTCACCCAAGGCGCAAGGGGGCGAGATATTCGCGGTGCGGATCTCTCCCGGGCTTATTTACAAAATGTTAACTTTAGTGGGGCGAATTTAACTGATGCGAACTTAAGTGTTGCCGAACTCAATACCGCCAATTTGAATAGTGCCAATTTAAGCGGGGCTAACCTTTCTCAAGCCAATTTAACGGGAGCAAATCTCACGAATGCGAACTTAAATGCAGCCAATTTAAGCGGCGCGAATTTAATGGGGGCAGATTTGAGTGCGGCTGACTTGCGAAATGCGGACCTGCGCGGTGCGAATCTCAGTGGTGCGGATTTAAGAAGGGATTCGGTTTGGGGCAATACTCGCCTGAAAAATGCCAACCTGGAAGGGGTAGATTTATGTGGGGCAATTTTGCGTGAAACCCTAAGACGCGATCGCGGTTGCGATTAAATCATTTTTCCGGCTCTAATTTCACGCTAAACTTAACTTATTCTATCCTGAAAAAGGGTTATTCTCATGCAGTATGCCGCTCAATTTTTGCGTCTTTTCTCCGCCGCCTGGGTGTTTTTGCTCCCCACAGTCTCTCCCGCCGTGGCGCAACCTTCCCCCAATCTTTCTCCATCCGCGCCCCTGGAATTCTCAGGGGAAACCAGACAACTTTTGCAACAAGGATTTGAGAAATTTCGCCAGGGAGAATTTCAAGTTGCATTGCAGATTTATCAACAGGTTTTGCAGCGTTTCTCCCGCGAAAACAATCGCGCTGGTGTGGCAGAAACTTTGGATAAAATGGGGGAAGTTTATGCGGCATTAGGAGATTATAACACCGCATTGGAACAATTGCAAACCGCTTTAACTCATCGGCGAGAACTCAACCAAACCGCTGCAGTGGGAGAAACTCTCAATCATCTGGGATTTGTTTATCGCCAATTAGGGGATTATTCCCAAGCGCTGCAACTGCATGGCGAAGCTTTGGAGTTGGCGCAAACCGTTGCCAATCTGGCGGTAAAAGGCGAATCCCTGCACAATATGGCGGCGGTTTATGCGGCGACGGGGGATTACAATCGCGCCTTAGAATTGTATGAAATGGCGTTAAGTATTCGGCGGGAAGTGGGGGACAAGCGGGACGAAGGACGGACCTTGAATAATCTAGGCGGAGTGTATTATGGATTGGGGGATTACGACACAGCCCGAGAGTATTTTCAAGCAGCCCTAGACTTGCGACGAGACATCGGAGATAAAGCGGGGGTAGCGCGCTTGCTGAGCAATTTGGGGTTATTATATCGTCAATGGGGACAGAGCGATCGCGCCTTGGAATTGTATCGAGAATCGTTACCTTTATTGCGCGAAATTGGAGATTTAGCCAGTTTGAGCAATACTCTAAATGGTATGGGAGTGCTTTACGAAAGTCGGGGAGAATTGGCGGAGGCGTTAGAATTTTACGAACAGGGATTAGAGATTGCCCGGGAGATTGGGACGGTGGCGGAGATGGGGAATACCCTGGATAATGTAGGGGGAATTTATTACAGATTGGGGCAATACCTGCGCTCAATCGACCGCTACAGCGATGCATTAAACCTGCGTCAAGAAATTGGCGATCGCCCGGGAATGGCTAACAGTCTGCTCAATCTCGGCGGGGTTTATTTTAATTTAGGACAATATGCAAAATCGGTGGAGTTTTTAGAGCAAGCGTTAGTCATTTATCGCGAAGTAGAGAATCGGTCCGGGGAAGCGAACACCTTGGATGCGATCGCGATCGGATACGAACAACTCGGCGACTATTCCCAAGCGCGCCACCGATATCACACCGCCTTAGAAATTGCCCGAGAAATTGGCGATAAAACCGCCGAAGGGAACATTTTGGAACATTTAGGCGGACTGTATGCGGAGTTGGAACGCTACGATCGCGCCCGGGAGTTTTTGCAACAAGCCCTCGAGGTGCAGCAACAGATGGGAAACCAAGGGGCGATCGGTCGGACTTTAAACAGTATTGCCAATATTTATTACCGATTGAGACAGTATCCGCAAACCTTAGAATTCCTGCAACAAAGCTGGCAAATCCTAGAAGCGGTGGGGGACAAATCGGCGGCGGCGATTACCCTAGCAAATATTGGGTGCGTGTTTCGCGATATTAATGAAAGCAGTTTGGCGATCGTGTTTTATAAAAAAGCAATTAACCTTAACGAAGAGATTCGTCAAGAACTCAAATCCCTCTCTGTAGACCAACAGGAATCCTTCGCCGCCACCGTGGAGGAAACCTATCGCAATTTAGCCGATTTGTTGTTAGGACAAAATCGGGCAGTGGAGGCGCAGGAAGTGTTAGATTTGTTGAAGGTGCAAGAACTCGACCAATATTTAAAAAACCTGCGCGGGAACGAAAAAACGGCCTCGGGGGTGGAAGTGTTGCCCGCCGAACAAGAGCTATTTGCGGAGTTTTTTGCCATTCAAAACCAGGCGATCGCCCTGGGAAGAGAACGGGCAGAATTGCAACAAATTCCCCCAGCGCAGCGCACTTCCGCCCAAGACCAACGCATCGCCGAAATTGAGGAAATACTCGATAAAGTCACTCAGCGATTCGCGGGATTTACCCGTCGCCCGGACATTCAATCTCTAGCGGAAAACCTGCAACAAAGCACCGACGGCGAAAGTTTGGATTTAGACCGACTCGATGAGTTGCAGCAGTCCTTACAACGCTTTACAGAAACCACGGTGTTGTTATATCCGTTAATTTTAGAAGACCGTCTCGAATTAGTGCTGGTGACGCCTTACGCCCCGCCGATTCATCGCACCGTCGCCCTGCGTCAGTCCGACCTAAATCGGGCAATTTCTGAATTTAGAACTGCCTTGACGGTGCCTTCAAAACGGGCGAATATCGACTTGCCTAAAATTACCGGGCGTCAGCTTTACAATTGGCTGATTAAACCAATAGAAAACGAACTGATTGCAGCGGGGGCAGAAACGATAATTTATGCGCCTGACGGGCAATTGCGATATCTTCCCTTAGCTGCATTGTACGATGGGGAACAATGGTTGGTAGAGCGATTTACGATTAATAATATTACGGCGGCGAGTTTGACGAATTTTAATCGCCAGTCTTCCGCCCTCCTGCGGGTGTTGGCGGGGGCGTTTACGGAAGGGGAATATAATGTAGAAGTGGGGACGAGACAATTTGCGTTTTCCGGGTTGCCTTTTGCGGGAAAAGAGGTGGAAAATCTGGCAGAAACGATTCCGACGACGACGCAATTAATCGATCGCGAATTTAATCGCGAGGCAACTCTAGGACGGTTGAACGAGTATAATATCGTACATATGGCCACTCATGCGGCATTTGTCAGCGGTCAGCCGGAAGAGTCGTTTATTATGTTGGGGGATGGCGATCGCATCACCTTTCGCGATTTAGAGAGTTGGTCCGTGCCCAATGTGGATTTAGTGGTATTGAGTGCTTGTCAAACCGCGATGGGGGGCGAGTTTGGTAACGGGCAAGAAATCCTCGGTTTTGGCTATCAAATGCAACAAGCCGGTGCTTTGGCGGCGATCGCTTCTTTATGGTCTGTCGATGATGGCGGCACTCAAGTGCTGATGAATGAATTTTACGATCGCCTCACAACCCGAAATAACACAGCGTCAGCGTTGCGAAACGCCCAACTCGCGTTACTCGATAGCGATTATCAACATCCGTATTACTGGGCACCGTTTATATTAATTGGCAATGGATTATCTACAGGGAGATAAAAGGTAACAAAATGTAGGGTGGGCATTGCCCACCGCAAGGCAAATTATACTAAAAGACCAATGTAGGGTAAGCAATGCCTACCGGGAGGTTGTTTATACCAAAAGAGGATTGTAGGCTCAACCCACCCGCCGGGAAAGTGTATGAATGGAGAAGGGATTGTGGGAGAAAAAAAGAGAATTTTCCGGTGGCGAGTGCCAGTGTTAAGAGTGTCATCAATTGGATTGCAAAACTGGGTCAATTCACTTTACAATTTAAAATTGTCTTACGGGAAGAAAAAAAATGTCTGTATTAGAAGGAACTTGGACCGACGGATACGTGAATGCCAATGGCATCACCTTGCATTATGTCACCCAAGGGGAAGGACCGCTGATGCTGATGCTGCATGGATTTCCCGAGTTTTGGTATTCCTGGCGATATCAGATTCCGGAATTTGCCAAAGATTTTAAAGTGGTTGCGGTGGATTTGCGAGGGTATAACGAAAGCGACAAACCGAAGGAATCCGATGCCTATGTGATGGAAGAATTTGTAAAAGATGTGGAGGGAATTATTACCGGGTTGGGGTATGAAAGCTGCGTGTTAGTGGGTCATGACTGGGGCGGAGCGATCGCCTGGTGTTTTGCCTATGCCTATCCCGAGAAAGTGGAGCAACTGATCGTGATGAACATTCCCCACCCGGCGAAATTTGCTGAAGCGATTCGCAGCAATCCGCAACAGATGCTAAGAAGTTGGTACATGCTATTTTTTCAACTGCCCGAACTTCCAGAATTAGCGATTCAGTTCAGAGATTATCAGGCGATCGAAATTGCATTTAAAGATATGGCGGTGAATAAAAACGCCTTTACCCAAGCCGATATTGAGGCATATAAAGATGCCACGGCGAAACGGGGTGCCCTCACGGCTATGCTGAACTATTATCGGAATGTATTTCGGGGGTTGATGAGCGAACAATGGAGCGTTTTAGAAGACGTTCCCACCCTGATGATTTGGGGGGAAGGGGATAGCGCCCTCGGGAAAGAATTAACCTACGGAACCGACCAATACGTGCGCGATTTTCAGGTGCGGTATATCTCCAACGCCAGTCATTGGGTGCAGCAAGAGGAACCGGAGTTAGTGAATCAGTTTATGCGGGAATTTTTAGAAGAAGAACGGGGTTAAGCGACGACGCCCACCGCTATAACGCGATCGCGTTATAGCGGGGGATGCTTGTGGAACCGGATGGGTAGTGGATCGAGCAGACCCACAGGAATTCTCAATTGCCAATGGGTAATTTAGTTAAAACGGCACGGGCATGAGCTGCAGGGTACCGAGACCGATCTCTTCAGAACTGAGCGATCGCACCTCAAACAACGCCAGCATATCTTTGAGTTTTGGATTGCCCCTAGACGCACCAGTCACGCCCATCGCAATCACCAAACCGCAGTAACCCTGGGTGTTTTCACAGCGTGCATCCCATTTGTCGCGCGCCACCCGATGAACCGGGTCATCACCGTGAAACTCGCCAAACAAGTGAAGTTCGCCATTGTCGGTTTGGAAAATCCCCACATCGTAGCGAAGATCCCCCAGGGGGTCTTCCCCGGGATTAAAGCAAATACCTCTGACCCCGCCTAAGTTTTTTAATTCCTGAATCAGACTTTTTGCCTTCGGGCGAGAGGTTTGAATCAATACAATCGGCAAACCATCTCCCTGAGGGGAAATGGTAGCACTTTGACAGTAATTCGCCGACTCGTGCAATTCTTCCAAAACATCCCAAGGCATCATGCCGAGACTGAGAAAACACTTCTCTGGCACCAAGTCATCGCGCAGCAGGGATTGGTCTCCTTCCACTTCTTCCTCATCTGGGCTATCCAGGGTCATTCCATAGAGTTGATCCGCCACATTGGGCATAGTCGCCACCCGCACCGACACCGTTTTGTTGTCAGTTTGTGCCACATCGGGTAACGGAATCTGATAGGAATGACTCATGGAGGGAAA
Organism: Phormidium sp. CCY1219; assembly: GCF_035615515.1. Taxonomy (GTDB): domain Bacteria; phylum Cyanobacteriota; class Cyanobacteriia; order Cyanobacteriales; family Laspinemataceae; genus CCY1219. The sequence goes on along the minus strand of NZ_JAJENT010000905.1, from coordinate 13,571 downwards.
ATTACCCCCAGCTAATTTGCGGCGACCAGAGCGGAAGAAGCGCGTCAGCGCATCCAGGGCCACAAAAGTGACCAAGGCTTCTTCATCGTAAAGAATCGATCGCATTCCTTCCAGGGGGTGGAGATTGCCAAACGAGGGTTGAATCTCGCTGGGGGGCAAATTCACCAGATCCACGTCCTCCACATCCACGGAGCTTTCATAGGTGACGAACAAACAATCTTGGGATAAAAACGCCTCTTCCAGGCGCTCGGGAGAGTTATGCTCCAGGGCGCGTTGACGAAACTGTTTGAGCGACTCCAAAGAGCGATAGAGCAAAATCCCATAATCGAGACCAAGCATCCCCATCACGCAGGCGTACAGGGTACCCACGTCCCATTGATTGATTTCAATCTCAATAATTTGATGGTCCCCCAGGGATTTCCAAGGAGCCACCTGCCATACTTCCTCAGCCTTGTCCTGCAAAAGGTCTTCATACTGCGGGGGAAGCTGCGGTGGTTTGCTATCCACCACCTCTTGAAATCCGCGAAAGATTTCATCGATTAAGGGTAAATTGGGAACGTATTCGATGGTGATATCTAATTCTTGCAAGACACCGCGCAGGAAAAATTGAATTTCGCGGTCTTTAACCACAATTTTTTGCGGGCGGGCGGGGCTCGCCGGACTGTGGGGATGCTCCATTGCCCGCAACAAGGTCCGAACCACCGCTTGCGGTCCAGTTTCCGGGGAAATCACATCCATTGCCCGGACGATGCCTTGGGATCCATCCACCCAAATAATGCAATCTCCCCCATTTTCCGAATCAAACTCCGGTACGGCTGAGGAGCCAGCCGGTAACGGGTGGGACAAAGAGCGGCGATCGCCCTCCCACACGGAGGAAATTTGCTGTAGTTTCTGTAAGCGACGACGGGTGGAGCGGTTTAAACCTGCCATAGACGATGCAAATAGGGTGTACGGAACCAAAGGTTATAACAGCCGGTTAACGGTTATTTACGATCCTATAACCACTAGCAAGACTTGCAGAGATTTTTTCCCGCATCAGAGAGGCAACTCCCCGAGGTTCCGGCTCAACCGCGCAACTCGCGCCAACATCGAGGGGTTGTTCTATGACTCATCTCGTGGGGGCGATTCCCTCGTGCTGCGATCGCGACTGTCGCAGCTCGCTACAATGAACACAGAAGGTACTCAAGCCCTGTCGGGTATAGAACAGCACAAAAGGAGTTTAGTGAACTGATGACACAAGCAACACAGTCTCAAAAACAGGGCATCATCATTACTGATGAGGCCATGAAGCATATTCTCGCACTGCGCGAGCAACAAGGCAACCAAGACCTATGCCTGCGCGTCGGCGTGCGCCAGGGCGGCTGTTCCGGAATGTCCTACACGATGGATTTCGAACAACAAACCAATATCCAAGACTCCGATGAGGTTTTCGAGTACGAGCAAGGGTTTAAAGTGGTTTGCGATCGCAAGAGTCTGCTCTATATCTATGGCATGGCTCTCGACTACAACAACGCCATGATCGGTGGTGGCTTCCAGTTCAGCAATCCCAACGCCACTCAGTCTTGTGGCTGCGGTAAGTCTTTTTCCGCCTAACTGGCTCTTTGTTATTTTAGCTGGTTTTTGAGTGGCCGACGCCACTGCTATTATTGCTCATTTCTCGATCCAGGTTCCATCAGCAACCTGGATCGAGTCTTTTTGTCTGAGTGGCGCACTCCCCCTCCCTCCCCCTCCCTCCCCTTCCCGCCCCCTCCCCTCTCCCGAATTGCCTCGGTCTGTGCTACACTCTCTATTTTGCCGCTGTGGCCTCGGGAAACCATTTTTCCCGTTTTTCGCTAAAATCTAAACGCTCAGCACTCTCGAATTCCCTATGACCGAAACTGCCGAATCTTTATTTCAAAGTGGTGTCGATCGCTATCAGGCTGGTGAAGAACCAGACACTCTGATTCCTGTGTTTAAAGAAGTCTGCGATCGCTCCCCCAAAAATAGTTCCGCTTGGACTTGTTTGGCTTGGCTTTATCTCTTAGCCGATAAACCCAACGCCGCCTACAAAGCCGCACAAAAAGCCGTGAAACTCCATCCTCAAGACCCCCAAGCTCGCGTTAATCTCTCTCTCGCTATGCTCGAATCGGGTCAAAAAGGTGTCCGCTCCCACGTGGAAACCGCTCAACAATTGATGATGGTTGACTCAGAATTATCCAAGGAGGTGAAAGGCAGTATCGAAGATGGTTTGCAGCGCAAACCCGATTGGAAAAGCTTGCAACGCATTAAATCCTGGCTTTTGGACTAATCCTTAGCCCTCCTCACTCACCCCCTCCACAAATTTAGGCCGATTTGATTTTTTAATAGGCTACTAAACCGCCCCATTTTTCTCCTCAGAATTCATTCATGGCGGCGGTTTTTTAATTTCACAATACCCAATAATTTTACCCCAGAATATACTTATTTGACTCGCTCTCAGGGCGAGCATGAGAACGCTTTTCCCAGGAAATATGCAGGCATAATTTGGCCGCTTGCTTTTTCAGCTAAACTTATATGCGGTTATTCAAACGCAATCTATTTAAAAGTTTCATAAAACAAACCTAATTATTGATAACAATAAAAAAAGAGACAATACAGCGCCTACCGCTGATGAAATAGGCCGATGATGATTCCTCCGGAGTGGGAGGCGAGAGAGGGCAGCTCCATGAGAGCCAGTGGCATTGTTTTTGATTGGATAAGGAAAAATTGACCTGACGAAACCGGGTCAGAACTGTAATCAGATAGAAGAAGGTACAACTCAACCCGATCGCCCGGTGTGGGAGCCAGAGAATTGATGCTGTTGCGATCGGATCGTGGTTTCTCGACGTGGCGATCGCCGATTTTTACCCGAACTTTTCCAGTGGCGATCGCCCCACGCCTCTTCCCTCGATCGCCGACACAAAACGCGACCTAATTGCATGTGCCCTCCCGGCTGATGCTGCGAGCAAATCCGTTGATATTCTTTCCAAAATACTCCTTATGACCAATCCTCAAAACTATCTAAAATTGCCCTTATCTTGGGAAAACAAATCCCCAGAAACCATAAAAAACGACTGCCAATGGCTCGAATCGATTATTAAAAATGCCGCCCCCTTTTCTGACTGGTGGGTAAAAGCGCGAATCGTGCAACTTGCCTATCGAAAGCCGCCATTAGATCGGAGAGAATCCACCTATGCCGGATTAAACTCAGCAGGGAAAATTGTGGAACACTTGCATCGCTTGTGTCCCGATCGCCACGCTTATGCGGGGTTTAGGAATCAGGTGAACGAACAGTACGTTATCGATGTGCTCAATCGCTGGCATAACAGGGAATTTACCCAAGCGATATCGCGCAACTTTGAAATTTACGAAGACACCCATTATCCCAATGTCTTTTTAGTCACCAGTACCGCCACGGTTTCCCTTTATGTCGATCGCCCCTTACCGCCCCCAGATCGATATCGACCCTTGTTCAACGTGGATGAATTTGCCGAAATCGTGCAGAAGCGATCGTGTCAGCAAATGACCCTTCGCACCCACGGTTATGCCACCTCCGCCCAGACATTTTATCGATTATTCCGACAAGAAGCCGACGCCTTGGGAGAGGCAGAATCCGACCCCGAGGGTAAAAAACTCAGCGATCGCCACTTTTATGTCGGCTATCACTGGCCCTCAGAAACCCCCTTTACCAGTCCGGGTCTGTGGAGTGATTTAGGCAAAAACTGGGGCATTGTGGTGAAATTTGCCTTAGTCCTGGGGGGATTTGCCGGCATTTTGGGCCTGCTGTTGGCCGGATTTGTGCAATTCTTCGCCATTCCCCTTCTGGAAACTGGGGGTCAGTTGCCCTGGTTTCGTCCCCTGTGGGAGTGGAGCAATTTTAATACCTGGGCGGAAGTAGCGGTGGCATGGTATTGGGTAATCCCCACCCTGTTTGTGCTGTGGGTGATGCTGATGCAGAATTTGCGAATTTTAGTCTATCAGCGCGATCGCTACCGCGCCATTCACTACGGTGCTCCCGACTTAGGAGAATTCTTCTGGCGCTTGGATCGCGCCGTGCAACGAGTGGAGAAACGCCCAGCAGATTCCACGCCCCCGGATCCAGACCCCCCCGCAGGTGGAACCATTGCAGTGAATTTAGTCGGACACAGTATGGGGGGTCTGCTGCTCGTCAACGTGCTGCGGATCCTGTCCGATCGCTTCGGCAAAGACGACTGCACTAACGTCCCTAGCGCCAGTCAAATCGGGGATTACCTCGTGCTGGATAAGTTAATTTTGGCCTCCCCGGATATTCCCTTAGAATTTCTGCGCGAAGGGCGCAACAACTACGTTCGATCTGCCATGCGGCGCTGTGGTCAAATTTACCTGATGTCGAGCGATCGCGATATCATCCTGCGTTACATGCCCACCCTGGGCAACTGGTTTAGCGAACCGAGTATCGAAATGTCCGGGTATCGTCTGGGCAACCTTTACCTCAAACCCACCGCCGATTGCAACCCAGATTGCAAATATCGTCCCTACATCCGCAATTTGTGGGGTAGCCAACCCGCCGCCAGTCCCACCTCCGCCTATGACTTGTTCGAACGCTTTAACTATCTCGACTGTTCCGAGATGAAAGGCGTCAACGGTCTGCAATGGCCTCTGCGCCCCTACACCGTGGCGTTGATTGACCCGATCAATACCTTCAAATTTCTCGCCAGCGTCTTCGGTTTTCCCACTGTCGGCAAACTGGACCTCCACGGCGGCTACTTTTTAACCGATACCCCCACGTTTGCCATTTTGAAACTGCTGATGCGGGTCAATGGTGCCGACAAAGCAGACATCGATGCCGGAATTCAAGCGTTGATTAAAGAGACGCCGATTCGCTATTTGCCCAGTCAGCGATTTTTAAGTGGGGGAAGCGAATAGGACTGACCCTCAATCGGTCCTATGAAGCACCACAATAACTACCCGTAGGGTGGGCAAGGACTTGCCCACCCTACTGCTTTAGCTGCTGAATGGACTCAGCCACCCGTTTGAGACGACGAAGTTGGGCCTGCATATCTTGCTGCGTCCAGGTGGCGGCAAAACGATTGAAACCAAAGGCGATCGCTGGATTGGGAATGTGGAATTCAAAGCGATTGAGCAGGCGGGTGATTTTGCCTTCTGGTTCGCACTGCCACAGATCGCGACCGTGAAAAAAGCCTTCAAACTGCCAAACAATCTTACCCGGTTCGCGCTCGGCGATCGCGCACTCGAGGGTGGGCTGCACTAACGGGATTTGAATGACGAACTGACAGCGACTGCCCACCTGGGTATCCCACTCGCCCACGGGGACGCAGCGCAAAAGGGGATTGAGCCATCGATGCATCAATTCGAGGTCGGTGATGCAGCGATCGACCACCGCAGCCGTGGCGCGAATTTGGATGGATTGTTCAAAAAGTTGACGAGATGACATGTGCTTACCTGTGGCAGAAATAAACCGTGACAGTAACGCGGTTGGGGAAGACGGGCGATCGGGGTCGGTGGGGCAGTGCCTCGCCTACGACTCCGCCAATTTTAGCCCTGATGGGATTGAGAGCAACGCTTTCCAGTGGCTTGCACGGTGCCACCAGCGGGAGTGCAGCCAGTGGTGAGGGCAGGAGTAAGTATTAAAAATCACTAAAATATCCACTTTTGGCGGTGAATTGTCCATAAAGTGAAATCTGACGTTGAGAATTGAACTGGAATGAGGGAAGTAACCCCCTTAGATGGAATTTCAACGGCAGGTTGCGAACTACACTACCGCAAAATCCAACCTTAGCCTGTAGGATAGTGGCAAATGTTGCCATAGCTGGCAGCATTGAGTCAATGTTGTGGTTCGTTTGTTTTTCAAATCGGACATTACACTCAATCAAATCAACTATGAATGGACTTTGGCATACTACACCCATAAACAGTGGGGTCATCCTTAGACCCCCGGAGTTACTCGCGCAAGAAGACACCACCCTCGACCCCGGTGTAGCGGTCGATCGCGTGACGGGCTTTGTTGACGGGCTGTTAGCGCAGTTAGGGGCATTTCTCCCCAGTTTGTTGGGGGCGATCGCCATCCTGATTGTCGGATGGATTGTCGCCTCCGTGGTCTCCTCGATCGTCAAAGGTCTCCTGAAACGGACGGATCTGGATAACCGACTGGCGCGGGCGATTACCGGTCGCTCCCAAGAAGAAGCGATGCCCCAGGTGGAGGAATGGACCGCCAAGGTGGTCTACTGGACGATCATGATTTTTGTCTTGATCGCCTTTTTGCAAACCCTCCAGCTAGAGGTGGTTTCTGAGCCGCTCAACGATTTTCTCAATCAGATCTTCGTTTACCTGCCCAAACTGGGCGGTGCCGCCGTCTTGTTGGCTGTGGCGTGGGTTTTGGCGACCATCTGCAAGATGGTGGTAACGCGCGGACTCGAGCAGTTTCGCTTAGATGACCGATTGGCAGAACAAACCGGACAAAACCGGGAAGAAAGCGGGTTTTTGCTCAACGAAACCTTGGGTAACGCCCTGTACTGGTTTATCTTTTTGTTCTTCCTGCCCTTAATTCTCGATGCATTAGAACTGAATGTCGAGCCGGTGGAGAACCTGCTGGACGATGTTCTCTCGGCTCTACCCCGGATTCTGATGGCCCTGATTATTGGGGCGGTGGGTTGGCTGATCGCGCGCATCGTGCGGGGCATCGTCACCAATCTGCTAGCAGCTACGGGCACCGATCGTTTGGGGGCACAATTCGGTCTGGCTCCCTCGGAAAGTGGCATGTCCCTGTCCCAACTGCTCGGGACAGTGGTTTATGTCTTGATTTTGGTTCCCACCGCGATCGCGGCCTTAAATTCCCTAGAAATTGACGCGATCTCCGAGCCGGCGATCGCCATGCTCACCCAAATCCTCAACGCCATTCCGCTCATTTTCACTGCGGCCTTTATTTTGGTCGTGTTTTACGTGATTGGCAAGTTTGTGGCGGATTTGGTCACCCGCATTCTCACCAGTGTGGGCTTTAACAATGTTTTTGCGTGGCTGGGCTTACCCACCACCCAAACCGGAACTCCCCCAGAACCGCCACCGGCAGAAAGTCCCTCGACTCCACCCACGGCGGTACAACAACCGGGCGGCAAAACGCCCTCGGAAATTGCCGGGATTGTCACCTTGGTGGGTATCGTGCTGTTTGGCGCGGTGGCGGCGACGGAAGTGCTGCAATTCCAGGCGCTCACGATTATCGTCAGCGGCATTATCCGGATCGCGGGTCTGGTGCTGGTGGGCTTGCTGGTGTTTGGCATTGGCTTGTATTTAGCCAATTTCGCCTACAATTTGATTGCCTCTTCTAGAGGTTCTCAAGCCGAGATTCTCGGACAAGCTGCTCGAATTGCGATTATCGCTTTCGCGGCGGCAATGGCGCTGCAACAAATGGGCATTGCTCCCCATATCGTGAATCTGGCTTTCGGTCTGCTGTTTGGCGCGATCGCGGTGGCGATTGCCCTCGCCTTTGGTTTGGGCGGACGCGATGTGGCCAACGAGCAGTTGCGAGAATGGCTCAACGACTTTAAGCAACGCAGACAAAAGTAAATCCAACGGTACAATCATTGGGATGAAGGCTCGCGGATAAACGGTGAAAGCCCTTGCCTATATCCTCAATCCCGATCGCCTTCATTCTTCGGTCTGTCTCGCGGATCTCGCTCCCATGAGCTTCTCGCGCAATTCTTCTTTGATGCGTCCCATAATGGAGGTTTCATCTAAAGAGGCAATAATGCGACTAACCACGGTTTTTGGTCCTTCCGGACCCCACGATGCCCCATTGGCAAGGTAGGCTTTTGTCACTTGCCCGATGGCGTAAGAGGAAAAACCGGCGACACCGGCTTGGGTGATGGCCACTGACAAATAGGGTGCTAACGACGCCCCCCCACTGGCCGGTGCCGCTAAGCCTAACAGTCCTTTCAGGGAGGACAAGCCTAAGTTGGCTAGCAATTCGCTGGCACTAATTCCGCCCATACTCAGGGCGATTTTTTGTAGCAAGTTAATCGCACCGGCTTGGGTCATGGGGATGCCATAGAGTTTGGATAAGGTTAAGATGGTGGCCACATCGATCGCCGCTGCACTGAGAATGTCGATCGCGGTGACGGGGTTCAGGGCAATGGCTAACCCTTTGGCGATCGCGGCATTCCAGATGGTCCGGTTGGCGCTCTTGTCGCGAATCGTCATCTTGCGCTCTACCAGTTTCTCGTTCACATTGCCGGCATAAAGCAAGGTATTGAGCGCCACTAGGGATTTCCCTTCTCGGTCTAATATTTCGAGAATTTTTAACTTTAATTCGTCTACCTGGGGCAATCCCCGTTTCATCTGCACGCCGCGACTCCCATCAGCGCGTTGTACGGCTTGTGCCCACAAGGGGGCGGCAGCCGCCATGACGATTTCATCCGCAGAAAGCAACTCTCGCACTCGCTCATCCCGGATTTTTTGATAAATTGCCTCTCGATCGGCATCCGGATATTGGTCGATTTTGTTAAATATCAGCAACATCGGCTTTCCCGCCTCTCTCAGCTGCGAAAGCGCTTCGTATTCCACTTGGGTAATGTCACCGGCAATGATAAATAAAATCAAATCTGCCTGGGAGGCGACTTGACGGGCTAAGGCTTCCCGGGTTTGACCGTCTACTTCGTCAATTCCGGGGGTGTCGATCAGTTCGATTTGAGAGTTGCCGATGCCGGATAATGTCAGTTGGGTAATGTCTCCATCTACCCCTTCTAGGGGCGATCGCTCGATTCGCCAGTTCGTTCCTTGGGTGGTCCGGGTGACGCCATGTATCGGCCCGGTTTCAAACAGGTTCTGCCCCAACAAGGCATTTAAAATCGACGATTTCCCCCGCCCTACCATGCCAAATACGGCAATTTGCACCACCGTGCGTTCTAGTTTATCCAGCATGGTGGTTAATCCTTCGATTTCTCGATCTAACCCGGCTCGCTCTTCGTCGGTTAAGTCTAAATTCACCACGATTTCGCGTAGGGCGTCTTTCGCTTGCTTGTAATTCAAATCGGCTTGAATATCCGCAAACGAAAGCGTCACCTCGTCGAATTCTCGCTCGAGGTTCGGTGGGTTTGGGGTGGGTGAACCCCCCTGGTTCGGATTCGGGGTTGGCTCTTCGCCGAAGGCGGAACCTCCGTTAGTCATACCGGTGCAGCTATGTCGTACAAGACTTCACTTGCGATCCTACTTCACCTACCCCCGGAACGTGGGTTCCTCAATCTCCCACATGGAAAATTCACCCTTTTGCCTCTTTTATGCGATTTGACTGATAAAGGAAAGGTCTACGGAACCAAAGTTGGTACTCAGTCCCACGTTGAGATTTTCTAACATTTTGATTAACCACTGCACCGCTTCGTTGTTTGAATTCTCATAATGATTAAACAAAATGTAAAACCGCTTTTCTAAATAAGGTTTTACTTTTCGGCACACCAAAACGATTTTCAGCAGCAACCCGGTGGTGCGGATCGGACCGAGGTTCGATACTACGTCAATAAAAATAAAATGGTTCGGTCTTTGGCTGCTTTCGACGATTAAAAAGTTCAGCAATTGACTGCAGGTTCTCACCACCAAAAAGTCGCTGAGTTTCTGCGAATCGCTTTGCGGCAAGGTATTTTTTAGGTGCTTGCATAACTTGTCGTTAAATTGGCGTTTCCCGTATTCGGAGTCAACGCTGGCAACTAGGTAATCGTACAAATCGGCTTTAAATTCTCTGTAGGTTCGGGTGGTGGTACTGTGGGTAATAAAGCTTTGGGCTAAGTCGCGGTAGGTGTAGCCGGCTTCGGCTTTGCCCACAAATTGTTTGAGGGCATAATACAGTTCGCGATCGCTCAATAAGGTGGGATTTTCCATGGGTTGAATCCGCCGCCCAATCTGTTTTCCATTGCGACTCATCCGCCGCAGTTGCGCTTTGCGAACTTGATAGGTGACGTACTGCGACAGGTTGATTTCAAATTGCTTTTGTCTTTGAGATTGGATTTTCCGCACGGTTTGCTGATGCTCGTAACTGCTATCTTCGCTGAGCAAACAGTGGGAGTACAAATAGGGATAGCGATCGATGTAGCTGCCCAGAGGACGCTTTTCTTTCTCCTGATGTTGCGAACTGCGCTCCACTACCTGTGACAAGCGTCTCAAGGTCAAATACTGCTCGCTTTGAGTGAATTCTCCGATGAGATCCTGCAACCGTCTGACCGATCGCGATCGCAGATAGGGATTAAAATTTCCCGGGGTGGGTTTTTCAAATAATTCCACCAATTCCGGGATGGCTGTTTGCGTTTGACTGTTGGTTTGCCATCGATTCACCAAGATGTGACAACATCGATTTAAAATAAATTTAAACTCGCGCTCCACATCCTTAGCGCCCACAATTTTTCCCAATGCGGCGGAAATTTCTGGATCGGGGTACTCTACGCCGTCGATAAATAAGCTCTGAAAGCGCGCAATCATCTCCGACGGCGGCTCAACTTTCACCTTTTCTAGCAGGTGATTGTAAATGAGCTGCTCTTCTTGCCTGGTTTTTCGGTTGTAAGGATCTGTTCGATGATTCACTGTTTTTCCCCCTGTCCGGATGTTAGGGTCTCGTCAAATTCCACGTTTCACCCTTATTGCACCGATTCACGACCCTCACCCTAGGAATGTTGCCCAATCGTTTCTAATGGGAGTTTTTTAGTCGTTTCCATCAGTTGGCTGCTCGGTTTTGCACTCCATTACGCCGATCCGTGGAACCCGACGCAGACTTGACGATCCTGCCGATGCCAGTCCTAAAGGGCTACGGTGGGGTCATGGGTGCTTTACCCGAGCGAATCAATCTTTTGTTCTAGCATAACCTAGGCCGATCGCTACTACTTCCCATTTTCCTAAAGAGTTTGTAAAGTTGCCAGAGAAAATTCACGGATTTACGATAAAGATTTTGTAAAGCTGGCCGAGTCCTTTTCTGCCACGGATTTGGCTGCCTGAACGCGGTTGACCCGGTTCGCAATCCGGTCGCTGCAAACAATCGTAACATTAATTTTTGTTAACCTAACGACGAGCGATCGCATCATGTCTTGTGTTTTTACTCTCGCCCAAGCGTTATCCATACTCGACGCTATCGCGCTTAATCTGTCCCCCCAACGCCGCCTACAGCAGGCGGTAGGGGTAAATACGGATACGCGGACTTTGAAACCCGGGGAGGTGTTTCTCGCCCTGCGGGGAACCCAGTTTGATGGGCATCAGTTTGTGGGGTCAGCTCTGGAAAAAGGGGCGATCGCTGCTATTGTGGATTCTCGCTACCACCCTCCCTCCGAAGACTGGCCTTTGTTGGTGGTGCCGGATACCTTACAAGCCTATCAGGCGATCGCCCACTGGTGGCGGGCACAGTTCGACATTCCCATCATTGCCGTTACCGGTTCGGTGGGCAAAACCACCACCAAGGAACTGATCGCGGCGGTCCTCGGTACCCAAGGCCCAGTCCTCAAAACTCAGCTCAACTATAATAACGAAATCGGCGTTCCGAAAACCCTACTGTCCCTTTCATCCCACCATGATTATGCAGTAATTGAAATGGCTATGCGCGGTCCGGGGGAAATTGCCCTGTTGGCCGAAATCGCTAGCCCCACCATTGGCGTCATTACTAATGTGGGAACGGCCCATATCGAACGCTTGGGTTCCGAAGCGGCGATCGCTCGCGCTAAGTGCGAACTCCTAGACAAAATGCCCCCCGCCAGTCACGCAGTCCTCAACTTCGATAACCCTTTGTTATTAAAAACCGCCGCTACGGTGTGGACCGGAAAAAGCCTCACCTATGGCTTGAAAGGAGGCGATTTACAAGGGGAATTGATTGATACTGAACGGTTAACCGTAGAAGGCATGACCTTCCCCCTCCCCCTTCCTGGCGCTCATAATGCCCTCAATTATTTAGGCGCTTTAGCAGTAGCAAAATTGCTCGGGGTGAGTTGGGAACCGCTGACTCACGGACTGTCGGTGGAGTTACCAGAAGGAAGAGCGCGGCGATATCTCCTGGGCAATGATATCGTGATTTTAGATGAAACTTACAATGCTGGGTTAGAATCAATGACGGCAGCACTGCAACTGCTGTCCCAAACCCCAGGCGATCGCCATATTGCAGTGTTGGGCACAATGAAGGAATTGGGGGCGCGATCGCTGGAATTTCATCAGCAAGTTGGGGCGATCGCAAAGGAATTGAATCTGGATGGATTGTTTATTTTTGCCGATCCGCCAGAAGCGGAAGCAATGGCACTTGGCGCAGCGGGTTTGCCTTTAGTTGAGGTGAGCGATATTGCTACACCCACCGCGCGCGAGAAGTTGGCGCAACGCTTGCAAGAATTCGTTCGACCCGGCGATCGCATCTTATTTAAAGCTTCCCATTCCGTACAATTGGATAAGGTGGTTCAGCAGTTTCGCCAAGGGAATTCTTCCCTTTAATCTCGGCACTCTCGATCGGGTCTCAAACGCAATACCAAACTGATTTCATTGCCTCGACTCGTTGAACTCGTTCCCAGGTGGGAGCCTGAGAACGAGTCTCCGAGTCTCCGCTTCCCCACCCTGAGAACGCATATTATTTTGCTGTTTTCTGACCCCAAATCGTCCATTTCTCGCCGCTCTCCTAACTGTTAATTTTAAATAAAGTAATGAAATCATGGGCATTAAACTTGATAATTTAATTGTGGTTGATGTGGAAGCCACTTGCTGGAAAAAAAACCCGCCTCCCGGGGAAGAACAAGAAGTTATCGAAGTGGGCATTTGCCTGTTGGAGGTTTCTTCGGGAAATCTATTAGAAAAAGAGAGTATCTTAGTCAAACCGGAACGCTCTCGCGTAAGTGAATTCTGCACCAAACTGACTACTTTAACCCAAGCACAAGTGGATGAAGGAGTTTCTTTTGCCAAAGCTTGTGCCTTATTGCAAGATAAGTATATTGCCCATCAGCGCGTCTGGGCAAGCTATGGGGAATTTGATAAAAATATCTTTACCAAACAGTGCCAATATCGGCAGGTTTCCTATCCGTTTAGCAACCGTCACTTAAATGTAAAAACCCTGTTTGCGGTGATGAATGGTTTGGAACGAGAAGTGGGCATGGCGCGGGCATTAACACTCCTCAATCTTCCCCTGGAAGGAACCCACCACCGGGGAGGCGATGACGCCTGGAATATCGCGCGCATTCTCTCGCAGTTAATCGGGAAAGGAATGGGGAATTGAGGGGAAATTTAGGGGCGAGGCTAAATTTAGCGTGGGATTGGATAAGCGGTTAATTGGGCGATCGGGTACCTACACCGCCAGACCTTTTCCCATCAAGAATGATAGCGATTTTGGGTATTTTTTGCGAAAAACAAATATCAACTACTTTTTCTCCGTCAACCCATTTTTGTATTAACTTTGGATGAACAATTTGCATAACTTTATAACTTTTTTCAAACTTACTATTATCTAAAAAATCCACCAATTCTTTTCTTTTTTTATCGGAGTCCAAACCTGTTCTTCTCACATTGAGTTTTACTTTTCGGCGTTCTCTTCTAAGGCGAAAACGGCATCAGTATGGCTTCCAAACCCCAGTTTTTACAAGCAA
>NZ_JAJENT010000904.1:0-356 GCF_035615515.1 Phormidium sp. CCY1219 | reverse complement strand
TGTGCTGACAGGAGAATAGTTCTTTCTCCACCACCACTCCAACTCTGGAATAAGCGGAATAGTTCTTTCTCCACCACTACTCCAAGGGTGGAAAGAAACTGTACCGACAGGAGAATAGTTTTTTCGCCGCCACCACGCTATCGGTGGAAAGAAACTATACCGATAAGCGGAATAGTTTTCCCCACCACTACTCCAAGGCTGGAAAGAAACTGTACCGATAAGCGGAATAGTTTTCCCCACCACCACTCCAACCCTGGAATAAGCGGAATAGTTCTTTCTCCACCACCACTCCAACCCTGGAATAAGCGGAATAGTTCTTTCTCCACCACTACTCCAAGGCTGGAAAGAAACTGTAC
>NZ_JAJENT010000903.1:0-250 GCF_035615515.1 Phormidium sp. CCY1219 | reverse complement strand
CCTCTAACTGCAGGATAAATCCCGGTAGCAGGGGGTCTCCCGACACCGTGGCAGGATTATCCAGCACTTCTACTTCTGCACCGGGACGATAAATTTCCACTTGCCGAGTTTGGCGATTAATCAACCATCCCAATACCGTACCATTTTCGATATATTCTTTCATTTTCGCTTGGGTGGTTTTTAAACTATCGCTTGGCGACATAAGTTCGATCGCAAAATCCGGCGCAAAGGGGAGAAATTTCTCTTTTTC
>NZ_JAJENT010000902.1:0-250 GCF_035615515.1 Phormidium sp. CCY1219 | reverse complement strand
CCTCTAACTGCAGGATAAATCCCGGTAGCAGGGGGTCTCCCGACACCGTGGCAGGATTATCCAGCACTTCTACTTCTACACCGGGACGATAAATTTCCACTTGCCGATTTTGGCGATTAATCAACCATCCCAATACCGTACCATTTTCGATATATTCTTTCATTTTCGCTTGAGTGGTTTTTAAACTATCGCTTGGCGACATAAGTTCGATCGCAAAATCCGGCGCAAAGGGGAGAAATTTCTCTTTTTC
>NZ_JAJENT010000901.1:0-228 GCF_035615515.1 Phormidium sp. CCY1219 | reverse complement strand
CTTAGATAAGTCTGGTCTTCTGGTCAGGTGAGCTTGGGAAAATAAAGTCTTACCAAGCCCCTCCCTTTAGGGATGGGCTTCCTGACTCAGGGTCAGCATTTCTCAGCCAGGGTGAGTGGGGAAGGTGAAGAGCGAGTCACTCGGTGTTTTCCGTGACGTACTCCCGACGCCGACCGCTTAGGCGGTACGGCGCGGGCTTCTGGGCCGAGACCTTTGAGATCTGGGTTT
>NZ_JAJENT010000900.1:0-10397 GCF_035615515.1 Phormidium sp. CCY1219 | reverse complement strand
CTACCACACGCCGTGAGGTATTTCCGGAATAATCTAGAATTTTCCAGTAAATCAGGCTTTAGTCATTAACAGTTGCTCTGGTTCTCTCCGTGGCGATCGCAATGACCCATTTGCTGATGTTTTCACTGTACGCCACTCCTTCTTGGTTCCCCACACTGTTGGGGAACCATCCCCCGGCGATGGAGTTCAAGGGTGGCAACCCCCCCACCCCCGCCGTTAATGATTTGTTCCGCCAAGGAGTGAATCTGGCGATGAATGCCGCCAAGATGACTCAATCGGCGCAAACCGTGGGGAATTGGAAGGCGATCGCGCTTCAGTGGCAAGAAGCTAGTGCCCTCATGCAAGCTGTGCCTGCTTCGAGTCCCAACGCCAATCGCGCCCAAGTTAAAGCGATCGAATATCAGCAAAATGCTGAGTATGCTCGCCAACAGGCTCAGAAGCTTGCCTACGCACCGCCTCCTCCCCCCCCTGTGCCCCTCTCCCTCTCTGAATCTCCTATCCCACCACCTCCACCTCCATCGGCGATATCTCCCTCTCCATCCCCGCAAGAGGTGTTTCGCTATGCAGTCAATCAGGCGATGAGTGCGGCAAGGCAAGACTCAGCTTGCTCAGTCCCCCCAAGACTGGAAGCAGGTGGTCTCTCAGTGGCAACAGGCGATCGCTTTAATGAAACAAGTCCCCCCCTCGAATCCCAATTACTCCACGGCTCAGCAAAAAATCCAGGAGTATCTGGACAATCTCAACTACGCCCAGCAACAAATGGCCAATTTCATCAATTAACCTCCCTTAATCCCCCCTCTTGACTGACGCTCTAACCCATTAGAAAAGCAATTCTGATTCCATTCCCCCCACTGGCGATGGAGTTCCACTGAAGCACTCCCACTCCAGTGCGAATCGCCCATCGTCGCCTTTTTCCCTCCCCAACTCCTTCCCCTTTCCCGCACCAAACTTAAATATTGTCAATATGAAATTCGTTATCCCCTATCCCGAAAATGGGGAGCCACTTGTCCATCAGGATTTCCAGCGATCCCAAAGATTTGTGTAAAGTTTTGTAAAGTAGAGGCATTTTGTAGCATTTTTTACAGAAATGTCTGTTATAGTAAAAATAAGCAAACGAAGAGGAGGGTCCAGCAGGCCCCCATTCACCAGGAGGAATCCAAAATGTCTGCACAAGAACAAGCCCGTGCATTAATGATGCGTCACCATCACTTCGTCAAGAATCGTCAGCAATCCATGCTGTCACGCAGCGCTGCCGAAATTGGCCTGGATCCCGACGAAAAATACTACAGCCACATCCAAGGCAAGCCCTGCGCGGATTTCCGCCAAGCTTACGATCGCTCTAGATCCACCATGAGCTAAATATCAACCATCTATAACCCTTTCAAAGCCATAAACACAAGGATAAAAACGGAGAATCGAATCATGTCTGCACAAGATCGAGCCAGAATGCGAATGATGCAAAATCATCACAACATTAAAAATCGTCAGCAAGCCATGCTGAACCGCTCCGCCGAAGAAGTCGGCTTGGATCCCACCGATTATTGGACAACGATTCAAGGCAAACCGCAGCCCAGTTTCCGCAATTCCTACAAACGCAGTAGTGCGGCGATGAGCTAAATCCGGTGTGCTTGATGTGGTTCCCAAACTCTGAGATTAATTAAAGCAGATTCAATCAACAGATAAATTGCATCACCGAATCAAAAGGGCATTCCTCCCGTAGGAATGCCCTTAATGTTTGCAATCCACTTCTTCCCTAGCTCCGAACCGGATAAAGTTTTTCTCCCATCTTGCCATTCAACAGGGGCATCGTGATACCTTAAAACTTTAGGCAAGTCCCTAAGCAAATCAATGGCTCCTTGGCTATGCAACAACCACTCTCCCATTCGCCTCAGTTAGATTGCCTTTCCATCGAACTGACAGGCACCCCACGCTTGGATTCATCCGATGGAATCCAATATCTCGATTTAAACTTAACCCTCCACTTTAAAGAAGTGTGGCAACCCGTCATGGGGGGTGGTTTTAAATTTGGCCTCACCGGTGGCAAGCTACTGCTGAATCTAGAAAACGCCAAAATGCCCTCAGAGTTGAATTTGCTCACCAATTTGGTAGAAGTTCGCTCTCAGCAGGCTGAGACCGTTACCTGTCAGGTGACGCCGATGGATACCCACGGACAATATAGTTGGACTTTTGGGGTAAAAACCGGAGCCTCGGTGCTGCTTGGCTCCCTCGAACTGCTGAATCTCCAACACTTGCAGGTGACGGGAACCCCCGTGCGGATAGAGGCAAGATTTGAGGTGTCACCAGAACACTTGCAACCCATCGAGGCAGAGAACCTGTGGCCCCACGAGATCGGGCCGAACAAACATGGCATATTAGAAAGAATTTTGACCCAGACCTTGGTTCGGCAAAAACTCCAACCTTATCTGACTCGCAGCACCCTCGAATATGCCAACCTGAGCGAACCCCCTCGGGCTAAGCAAGAGATTCCGGAAGCTTCAGAGTGCGGTTTAGGGGATATTTCCCAAGCCATCCCCCGCATACTGGAGGCAAAAACCGCTGATTTTCTCGAACTTGCCACCCTCGCAAATCTCAATCCGGCAACAGATTTTGCCGGTGCGAAACTTTGGGGCTGTAGCTTGACCAACCTAGATCTCAGCGGTGCCTCCCTGCGTGGGGTAAAACTACGCGGTGCCGATTTGAGCGATGCTGACTTAAGTGAAGCTGACTTAACAGACGCTCAGTTAGCCGGTGCGGATTTGAGTGGTGCCCTGCTCAGCGATGCCAATTTTGCTGGGGCGGATCTGCATCGATCGAGTTTAGCCCTGGCTAATTTGAGTGGCGCAATCCTCACCGATGCCAACCTGCACGAAGCGAATCTGAGTAATGCCAATCTCAGCGATGCCGATCTGTCTAATGCCAATCTTTCCGGGGCTGACTTGCATCAAGCGGGACTGATGTTGACGAATTTGACCGGCACGAATCTAACCGATGCCAAGGTAGAACAAGCACGGTTTAAAAAAGATGCGGGTTTGTCCCCAGAGATGGAACGGGATTTGAAAGCAAGAGGGGCAATTTTTGAGTAATGCCCCCACCGGAAGATCCCTCGAGGGAGCAAAATACCAAGAAGGGGCGCTCGTTTTTCCGCCCCGCTTTGAAAAGACGGGGCGGAAAAACGAGCGCTTGTTTCAACAAGCATGATGAGAGTCATTGATGTATTCCAAAATCTTAGCGGTGCTGACTTTCCCCGTAGTGTCATAAAAAGAACAGATAGCTATTCTCAAGGAAAATCTACCACAAGGTTTCTGGTCTAAAAGACTAGCTCTTATCACTGAAAAATGTAATCGCCAAATGCAGGATACCGTTAATAAAACAGCCGAATTAGTTATTAATTACCGTCTTAAACATGGAATTAGTAAAGTGGTTTTTGGTCGTAATAAAGGTCCAAAAAATAAATTAAATTAACAACTAAAACCAACCAAAAATTTAGACAAATTCCTACAGCCAGACTTAAAGACAAAATCAAACAAATTTGTAGTTTATATGGATTGCAATTTGTAGCAACTGAAGAGTCTTCTACCTCGAAAGCTAGCTTCCTAGATAATGATTTATCCCAATCCACGGTGAAAAAACAGACAATTGGGAACCATCAGGAAAACGTATTAAACGAGGTTTATATCAATCTGCTGCGGGTTATTGAATTAATGCTGAGTGTAACGGTGCGGCAAAGATCCTCCGAAAAGTATCTGGAAGGCTCAACTCAACCTGAGTCAACTAAGTAGAGGCGCTTTGACTACGCCTTTAAGAGTTTATTTCTGGACTTCTTAAGAATCTGCGCGTATGCGCGACCGCAGAGTGTCAACCTGGGGAACCTCCTCTCGGTTCGCCGTTGGGGGATGTTGCCAAAATTGTGTACCTCATCCAGATGAGAAGCGCTATAAATAAAATGACGCTCGGAAAACAGTGAGATGATTGAGGAAGCAGACGCAAGGCTGAAAGAAGGAATTGCCCAATATCAGGCGGGTGAGTTTGAAGCGGCGTTGGGGTCTTGGGTTCAGGCAAGGAGGATCTATCGCGAGTGTTGTGAAAAGCAGCGTGAGGGTGCGGCCCTGGGAAATATGGGGGCGGCGTATCAGGCGTTGGGAGGATTGAACGACGCGATCGCCTGTTATGAAGAGCATTTGGCGATCGCGCAAACTGTCGGAGATACTCACGGACAAGGGAATGCGTTGTTGAATTTGGGAAAGGCTTATTCTGCTCTCGGGGAAGAGGACCGAGCGATCGCCTATCAACAACAGCAACTCGAAATGGCGGTGGAGATGCACGACCCTCAGTTAGAGGCCCGCGCTTTATCTCAGTTAAAACATTCTTATGGCAAAATCCGTAGGGAAGCGGATATTGAGCAGTGCTTACAGCGACAATTGGCGATCGCCCGGGAGTTATTTTCCACCGCGAAAGGAGAGGATTTTATCGCGATCGCCCAACGTCTCGGACTCAATCCCCGGAAGGATTTCGCTGGTGCTGATTTGAGCGAACTCGATCTGCATTATGCCGATTTTAGCCGGGGAGACTTGCGCCAGACGAATTTAAGTCACGCGGATCTGCATTTAGCCGATTTTACTGGGGCAAATTTATCCGGGGCGAATTTATCTGGGGCGCAACTCGCTAACGCTAATTTAAACCGCGCCAACTTCACCGATGCAGTTCTTACCGATGCGGATTTGCGAACGAATCTCAATCGGGCTATTCTAACCCGGGCTGACCTTCGCCGTGCCAATCTCACTGCAGCTTATCTCCCGGGTGCCAATCTTTCCGCTGCTGATTTAAACGGAGCGATTTTGAAAAATGCCGATCTCTCGAAGGGGAATTTAAGAGGGGCGGATCTGACGGGTGCAGATGTCTCTCGCGCGGATTTCACCGATGCAATGGTGGAAAATGCCCGATTTGCAGATAATGCCGGGATGTCAGAGGGGGTTCGGCAAGCGTTGCGCGATCGCGGGGCTATTTTTGCAGAGTAATGGCAAGCGATCGCGCTTCACTGTGGCTCAAAGGAGTCTCGTACTTGGGGCGATAGCAGCATTTCCGGCAAATTTTATACAAAAAATAAAAGCCCGAGCGTAGCTTTTCCACGCCCGGGCTTGTTAATGTTCGCCTAATTAAAAGGAAGGAAGGAGGAATTCAATTGATGGATTACATTAAGCCAATCTGAGAGAGAATACCTTGCCCAGTGAGCACTTCAGTGGCAACACCGATAACAAAACCCAGCATCGCCAGACGCCCGTTCCAGGTTTCCGCAAACTCAGTAAAGCCAAACTTTGCTTTGTTGTTTTCCATGAGAGGTCAAACTCCTGTCTCGTCAAACTGTCTGTAATATAACTTAACTTAAAAAACGGCAAACTGCAACATTTTGTTACAAAGCGCTGACAATGCGCCCCCTCCGAGACCTGGCCCCCCACCTGAGACCCCTTAGTATTTAAAATTAGTAATCATATGGGGGCTTTGTTATCGGCATCGCTTATGAATTGAGGCAACCCCCCAGCTTCGAGAGCGATCGCGGTTCCCCCCCCTAGCTTTTTTGTCTACAATCGAAAATAGTCTTTCTGGTGCGAGTGGTTATTGGTCATTTGTCATTTGTTCTTTGTCTTTTCTCTTTGGTGGGCGCACCCATGACCAACCACCCATGACCAACCACCAGTGACGAATGACCCATTCCCTTTCCCCTCGAAGTGAATTGCTTTAGATGAGATGCTTTACTTAAAATTGCTCGGGCGCACTGGCTTGTATTTAATCGCTACCCTTGTCGTGGTAGCAATGACGGTGATTACCAAATTTATTTCTATCCTCCTCGGGGATGAACTGATTTATCAAATACCGCATATTGGCGACGCACTCATCAGCCTAGAAATTATGGAACTACTCAATATTTTGGTTTTTGCCATTCTGGGTATGGGATTTGGCGTAGCTACCATTCTTTTACCCCGTTATTTTGCCTCTCGGGTCAGCATTTTAACCTTAATGGTATTAGTGCCGCTGATTTTTAGCACCACCAGTATTTTTCGGTATTATAAATGGGTGCAAAATTTTGCCATTACTGAAAATATTTCTTATAATCAAGCAACGCTAATTACTAATACGTTTTTACGGAAGACTTCCTACAATACAGAAGGACCTGTAGGGTTTTATTTATACACTGCTCGATACCCTCTCTTGCCATCGAGAGAAAAGGATATGATAGAATTAGAGGAACTAGAAAGCAAAAGTAAAGCAAGATTTGCTCGAGTCAGCGGCTTAGATGGCGAGATTGTTTCCTACCTTTATACCGGACGGGGGTGGGGAATTCGATTATTTTACTTTTTTGTCTCTGCTTTTTCAACGATGGTGAATTATAAAGCAGGCAGAAATCAAGTCAACCGAAGTTAATCTCTCTGAGAGCAATAAAGTTAATAACGTAAAAAATGGGGAGAGGGGGGAATGGGGATGGGCGTTGGCATGGAAGCAACCTGCGGGAGGGGCAAGGGAGGGCAGAGAGAGGGATGGCGCAAAGAGAATGTTGCACAGAAGCGGCGCGTACCCCTGGGTTTTAGCCGATGGGGGAAGGGAAATCCATCTGACAAGATAAAATAAGCACAAGCGTCTAGAGCGCTTGCAGCAGTGGCAAGGGAAGTCCTTTGTCAAAGCTTTGGGAAAACTTTACTAAAGTTTTATGATAAAAAACCGTTGTAACGGTGAATATTTAAAGATAGGCAAGGGAGCGCGCGAGAAAATCGCGAGGGCAGCCCATTCGATTTAAAAAATACTCAATCTGTTCGAGTATCCTGTAACACCATTTGCTTGACGACTAAACTTATGCGGATTCTGATTTATTCCTACAACTATCATCCAGAGCCAATTGGCATTGCACCGTTAATGACCGAACTGGCAGAAGGGATGGTCAAAAGGGGCCATCAAGTGCGCGTGGTAACGGCGATGCCCAACTATCCCGAACGCCGCATTTACCCAGAATATCAAGGCAAATGGTATTGGAGCGAAGAGCGAAACGGGGTACTCATCGAGCGGAGTTTAGTTTTCATCCGGCCCCAACCTTCGTTGCTCGATCGCGTTTTTCTAGATGCAAGCTTTGTGTTCAATAGTTTTCCGCAAGCACTAACGGGCTGGAGACCTGATGTTATTTTAGCAACTGTTCCACCTCTACCGGTGTGCGTACCCGCCACCATGCTGGGAAAATTGCGAGGGACCCCGGTGGTGTTAAATATCCAGGATATTCAACATGAAGCGGCAGTTCACGTAGGGTTGCTGAAAAACAAAGCAGTCATTGGGGCGTTTACGCGGCTCGAGAAATTTGCCTGTCGAAATGCGGATAAAATTAGCGTGATTGCCGACGGATTTGTGGATAACTTGCGGGGCAAAGGGGTGAGCGAGGAGAAAATCACCTTGATTCCGAATTGGGTGGATGTCAATTTCATTCAACCTTTGCCGAGAGAAAATAATGAGTTTAGGGAGGCACAGGAACTGCAAGGAAAGTTTGTGGTGCTTTATTCCGGGAATATTGCCTTAACGCAAGACTTACCCACCGTTATCAAAGCGGCTGCCAAACTGAAGCATATTCCGGATATTGCCTTCGTGGTGGTTGGGGAACAGACAGCCTTGGAAAGAGTGCGAGAGTATTGCGAAATGTTTGATGCGCCGTCGGTGAAACTGCTACCGTTCCAACCGCGCGAAAAATTGCCCACTATGCTAGGGGCGGCGAATGTGGGGTTAGTGGTGCAAAAGCATAACGTGATTGCGTTTAATATGCCGTCGAAAATTCCGGTATTGTTGGCCAGTGGACGAGCAATTGTGGGATCGGTGCCGGCGGGTGGAACTGCGGCAAAAGCGATACAAAAGAGTGGAGGAGGAGTGGTGGTACCGCCAGAAAATCCGGAAGAATTAGCCAATGCGATTTTAGAGCTTTATAAAAATCCCGAGAAAGCAGAGGAATTGGGTCAGCAAGGGCGGCAGTATGCCATGAAAGAATATGAGTTCGAGCAAACGCTGAACAAATATGAGGACTTGTTTGCCGAAGCGATCGCGGCGGGCAAAAAATCCAGGGCTAAGGTGGTATTTTGAGAGGGAAATTGAGAGTGATGTTGCCCGCACAGTTGCCAGAGATGCTGTGGAGGGGATAGGGGAGTGGGGTATATGAGGCTCATGGCAACACTGCGAGATGCAAAGTAGGAGAGAAAAGCGCACAGAGGCTTCGTGGGTCATCTCTGCGCTTTTCTGTCGTTGAGGCGAGAGAAGGCTTGCGGTGAAGGGCTAAACCACTGGAAATGAAATTGCTGCAGCTAGCCGCTAAAATAACAGCAAGATGAAGCGATCCCCGCTGGATAGAGTGAACGCGCGGGATAAAGATCCGACAAGTTAAAGGAGTGTGAAAGATTATGCGCGATCGCATCTTAAGCTGGCTAGAAGCAAACGTAACCCCCCCTCGGCTGAAACACATCCAGCGCGTAGAGCAGATGTGTGGCGAATTAGCGAGACATCATGGATTAGACGAAGGCAAAGCGCGATCGGCAGGATTAATGCACGATCTGGCAAAATATTTCCAACCGCAGCGACTGTTGCAGATGGCGAAAGCAGAAGGGTTAGAGATAGACCCGGTTTTTGCCAGCGAACCGCATCTGTTACATGCCGATGTCAGTGCGATTGTGGCGCGAGACGAATTTGGGGTAGAAGATGAAGAGATCCTCGAAGGGATCCGCAATCATACCCTAGGCAAACCCAACATGAGTTTGCTCAGTTGTGTGGTGTATTTAGCCGATACCTTAGAACCCGGGCGGGGAAAGAGTGACGAATTAGCGCGCTTGCGTCAAACTTGCCAGGAGGATATTTATCGCGCCGTGTGGTTAACCAGCGAATATTCATTACGACATCTGCTAGAACATGGGCGGTTAATTCATCCTCGGACGATTTTGACCCGAAATTGGGCAATGCAAATGGCGAATCAAAGTGAAAGCGCCGAGTTAAAGCAATTGAGCGTACGCATTCCCGCATGAGGGATGTCAGCGGGCATTTTTCCCACCATGATGAATCGGAGGCATAAGGATGGCAATGTGTTAAGATCTAGAGGAAAATTAGCACAGACACTCAGTCTTGAGACACCCCACAAACGGGGAAAATCCAGCAATAACCCTTCAGACGGCTCAGCATTGTGGCCAGAGGGTTCGTAGAGTCGGCATAAGGGGAGCGATCGCTTCTTCCTAAACCGGATTAAAATAGCCTGAAACTAAACACATCATCAGAGAATAACTCAGCCACCTCTTGACCGGAAATTTTACCTAAATGGTCTGGGAAAGAGAGAAGCGAAAAAAACATCAAGTAGGATATGGAGATTTAATGACAGAATATTCCCAAGTTCAATCTTCTGGATCCCTAGCGTTAGACGACGAGATTCTCTATACCGACGAAGACAGCTACCGTCTTGCCTTGAGCGTAGCGCGAGCCGCCGAAGATCGCAAAGGGGGCGATATCGTCCTGCTGCGGGTGTCGGAAATTTCCTATCTCGCCGACTACTTTGCGATCGTCACGGGCTACTCGAAAGTGCAGGTGCGCGCCATCTCCGACGCCATTATCGACCAAGCCGAGACCGAATGCCAGCGTCAACCGCAGCGGGTGGAAGGGGAATATAACGGCACTTGGTTGGTACAAGATTATGGCGACGTGATCGTTCACATCTTGATGCCTCAAGAGCGCGAATATTACAATCTAGAAGCGTTTTGGGGACATGGAGAAAACATCGACCTAGAAGCCGAAACGTCTGGTGAGAGATCGCGAAGATGAGGGAAACTACCGTGTCTGTTTGCCCAGTACCTACAGAGCAGCAACCGCTCAATGAGTATCAAGCATTGAAAGAGTCCTGTTTTTTCGGCTGGGCAACTCGCGATCTGAGGGGATATTTGAGCAAAATGGGATGGATCCTCGGGATTTCATCGATATTCTGTGCCCCAGTGGTCGCCGCGAGTTTTCCCCCGGGAAAGTATTTGGGTCAGTTTATTCTGGGAAGTGCAGGGGGAGGGGGATTAATTTTGAGCCTCGCCCTGCTGCGACTGTACCTGGGATGGCGCTACGTGCGCGATCGCCTCGCTAGCGAGATCGTCTCCTACGAAGAGTCCGGGTGGTACGACGGTCAAACCTGGCCGAAAACCCCGGAAATCATTACCCGCGATCGCCTAGTGGTCAGCTATCAAATACAACCCATCCTGCAGCGAGTACACCGCACCTTCGCCACCCTCGGCATCCTGGCGATCGGCGGTATTATAATTTGGAAAATTCTGTAAAAACGTCAATTTTAGCTTCTCGGCGGGAAGCCCCGCGCTCTACCCGTGCTTGGTGAGCGTCGGGATGAGAGCCAGGGGAAATGG
>NZ_JAJENT010000899.1:0-24285 GCF_035615515.1 Phormidium sp. CCY1219 | reverse complement strand
CAACCTACCGAGTCAGAACAAACCGAAAATTCCGACAATTCCACCCCAGAACAACCTACCGAGTCAGAACAAACCGACAATTCCGACAATTCCACCACAGAACAACCCAGCGAGTCGCAACCCCGAGAAACTGCCAACCCCGCACAGAACGGGGATAAGGAGGGTCGGACACAGGAAGAGGAGCAACCGATACCAGTGGCGAGATTGGAAGAACCTCAATCCACTCCCACGTCAGTAGAAGAACCCACGGAATCTGAGGAAACTTCAGGCACACCGATCGCCCGAGATGAAGTTCCGGTTGCCGAGTCTGACACCCCAGAGGTTGAACTTTCGCCAGTACCCGACAGGGATGAAGCGCCCCAGGTGGCAGAACCCGCGCCGAATGCAGAAACAGGGACGCCGCCGGAACCAATTGTCAATCCCGAAGCGCCGATGATTGGCGAATCGATGGCGAGTGAACCGCCAGAGTCGGATCGTCCCGTTTTGCCGATCGCGCCGCCGGATATGCCCGCCCCCGATCTGCCCCAGACACCGATCGCCGTGGAAGACTCCTCCGCGCAACCGGTGAGCGTTTCCGAAGGGCAATCGGCAAGTTCAGACATTCCCGCCCCGGATAACACCGCCTCGGCGACACCCACTGAGGAAATACCGAAAATCATCAGTCCCGAGATAGCGCGCCGAGAGATAGAAGGATGGTCCGAACCGGTGGATCCGGAGGTGCCGGAGGTGCGGATCGAGATGGAGGCGGTGGAGAATTCTTCCGTAGCGACGCCGGTGCAATTGCCGGAGAGTCCATCCGCAGAGGCAAGTGCGCCCCCGGCGGTTTCCGATGCGGCAGATATCCCGGCGATCGCGCCCCGGGTCAGTGCCTCCCCTGTCACTCCCCTAAACTCCCAAACCTCGGTGACTCCAGAGGCACCCACCAGGGCCAGTGCATCTGCACCCCCTGCGATCGCCCCTGCATCCCAACCGCGCGCCTCGGCAAATCTATCCGTACCGCATATTGAAACCCTCCGCACCCGGGAATTTTCCGCCTCTTTGGGGGTGACGTTACCCCAGGAAGCGCTCTCGGTGGTGAATCTGCGCGAATCCCTCGCCGGGGTGGCAAGGGAAACGAATCTCAATCCGGCGGTGGTGTATGCGATCGCTCATCCCCAAGAATTGCAACTGGTGGTCATTACCCCAGAAGGTTTGCCCATCACTCGCAGCATTCCCGCCGCCTCCCGCAGCGCCTTGCGGGGGAAAGTGACCGAATTGCTTTCGGAAATCACCAATCCACACAAAACTAACACCAATAGCTATTTGAGCGCGGCGGTGCAACTGTATCAATGGTTGATTGCTCCGATTGAAGCGGAATTACAAGGGCGCAATGTTGATTTGTTGATGTTTTCTTTGGATGCCGGATTGCGCGGCATTCCGTTGGCAGCACTGCACGATGGCGAACAATTTTTAATCGAAAAGTATCGTCTCGGATTGATTCCCAGTGTTACCTTAACCGATGCACGGTATAAAAATCTCAATAATAGTCGGGTGCTGGCAATGGGAGCTTCGGAATTTAAAAATCCGGCGATCGAACGCTTAAATGCGGTGCCCTTGGAGTTATCGTTTATTGGGAAAAAGTTTAAAGGGGCTGAGTATTTCTTGAATGAAGAATTTACTCCGGAGAATTTACGCGAGCAACGGGAAAGGGAATCGTTTGATATCATTCATTTGGCCACTCACGTGAAGTTTTCCAGTTCGGTAGATACTCCCCAAAACCGTTCCGACGAGATTCGGGGCGAGTCTTACATCCAATTTTGGAACCGACAAGTTCCGTTTGATGAAATCCCGCATTTGGGCTTTGAAAAGGGTACCGTAGAATTGTTGGTTCTGAGTGCTTGCGAAACTGCGGTGGGCAATCAAGATGCGGAATTGGGATTTGCCGGCTTAGCCGTGAAAATGGGGGTAAAATCGGTTTTGGCCAGTTTGTGGCAAGTGGATGATGATGGCACGTTGGCCCTGATGAGCGAGTTTTATCGGCACCTGAGAACGCAAGACAAAACGATTAAAGCTGAAGCCCTCAGACAAGCTCAGCTTGCTATGCTTCGCGGCGAAGTGACTGTAAAGGAGGGACGCTTGCGCGTTACCGGGGAGGAATTAGAATTGCCTCCAGAAATTGCAGCCCGATTCGGCGATCGCCGTCTGTCTCATCCCTATTTTTGGGCCTCTTTTACTTTGATTGGCTCTCCTTGGTAATCCCCTTCTCAGAAAAGTCCGGAACCCTACAAAGGTTCGGGGCTTTTCTGACCTAATTTCAACCGGATTCCATATAACTCCCTAATTCTGGCAAAACTAGGTATAATTAGGCTGGTGAATGGGCAGGTGAATCACAAACTCCGTTCCATGTCCGAGTTCGGAATAACAATTTAACACGCCCCCATGTTTGTTGACAATAATTTGATAGGCCACAGATAAGCCCAAACCCGTTCCTTTCCCCACCGGTTTGGTGGTGAAAAAGGGATTGAAAATTTTCTCTTTGACTTCTGGCGACATTCCCGGGCCGTTGTCCTGAATCCGAATCACTGCGAAGCGATCGCTCACCACTTCCGTGCGAATCTGAATGGTCATTTGTCCTTGGTGATTGGTCATTTGTCCTTGGTCATTGAAACCTGTTACCGATGACGAATGACTAGAGACAACCGACTCGAAGGCATCGATCGCGTTGTTTAAAATATTCAAAATCCCTTGATTAAGCTGACTGGGATAGCACTCGACTTTGGGCAAATCGCTGTATTCTTTCACCACTTTAATCAGTGCATTTCCCGCTTCATCTTTGAAGCGATTCTCCACAACGAGCAAGGTACTGTCTAACCCTTCGTGCAAATTTACGCGCTTCATTTGCGCTTCGTTGAGACGGGAGAAGTTTCGCAGAGATTGCACGATCTGACGAATTCTTTCGGCTCCTACTTTCATCGAATCGAGGAGTTTTGGCAGATCCAATCGCAAAAAACTCAAATCGATATCTTCTTCGAGTTCTTCAATTTCGGACACCGGATTGGGGTAATGCTGTTGGTAAAGGCTCAACAATTCTAGCAAATCGCGCAGGTAATCATTAGCATGAGCGATATTGCCATAAATGAAATTCACGGGATTGTTAATTTCATGGGCAACCCCCGCCACCAGTTGTCCGAGACTGGACATTTTTTCGCTTTGAATGAGCTGGGTTTGAGTGCGTTGCAGTTGTTGCAATGTCTGTTGTAGCTGTTCCGCTTGCGCTTGCAAAGAGGCAATCAGCTCGTTTTTCTCCCGGGAAGATTCGCTGAGCGCTTGCTGTTTTTGTTGGCTTTCGGTGATGTCGTGCAGGACAATCATTGCCCCTAATTTCTGGCCTTCAGCGTCAAAAATAGCTTCGCCACTGGCGAGGACGATTCTGGTTTTACCCTGTTTGGGGACGATCGCCATTTGCTCGCCGGCGATCGCTTCTCCATTCAGTGCCCGAAGTAAGGGCATTTCATCCTCAGAAATCGGTGTGGTTTCCTCGGGATAGTACAACTCATAATAATTCGACCACTCCGATGGCGACAGCGCTGAGTCGGGCAAGCCATAAAATTCTCGCGTGGCTCGATTAAATAAGGTAATGTTTCCCTCGGCGTCGCAAGCGATAATTCCGGCGTCTACACTATTGAGTAATGCTTTTAAAAATTCTCGTTCTTTTTGCAGTTCTTCTTCGACTTGCCGTCGCTCTGCTACTTCGTTTTGCAGTTTGTGAATGGCATTGCTAAACGCTAAAGAACGGCTTTGTAATTTCCTTTCAAGGTCGCCAAGAAACCGTCGCGTGTCTTCATAGGCGCACTCGGCTTCGACTTCGGCAATTTTGCGATCGCTGATGTCGTGGGCAATCGCATAAATTTTCTGTTTGTCTACCACCGGATTGGCAGTCCACCGCAGCCATTTATAAGACCCATCTTTGCACTTATACCGATTCTCAAATGAGACGCTTTTTACCCCCTGCAGCAGCTTGATATATTCACTGAGGGTGGCACTATGATCTTCGGGATGCACGAAGTCAATAAAGGGTTTGGTCAGCAATTCGGATTGGCTAAATCCCAGGGTGTTTTCCCAAGCGGGGTTGACGCTTTTGAGATAGCCGTCAAACCCGAAAATGGCAAATAAATCTAAACCCAGATTGAAAAATTGCCTCGGTTCTTCGGTGGCGGATTTCGGCGGCGAGGGCGCGCTGCTGGGTTGGGCGGTGGCGATCGCGGCTTCTATTTCTCTCCCAATGGCGTAAATTAATTCTTCCTGGGGTCTCGATGTGGCTTTCCAGGAAAATCTCCGCTGGGAATTGTCTGGGCCGCAAATACGATTTTCAAAGGCGATCGCTTCCCTTCCCGCTTGCAGTTTCTCGATTTGCTCTCCCATGGCGGTTCTATCCTCCGGATGAACCCATTCCAGCAAGGGTTTGCCCCGGATTTGGGCTGCGCTCTCCCCTAAAATCTCCTCTCCTACCGGGTTTAGTTGCTGAATCTGACCCGCAAAATCAATCACGCAAAGAACATCCTCTGCTAACTCAAAAAATGGACTCTCTGCCGAACCTACTCCAGTTTGTTCTCTCCCATCTACTGTGGAATTGTCTACATTAAACTGAATTCTACTCATCTGTTGCCTCAGTGCCATTGGCCGCCATTACAATTTTACTCTCGAAAACGGTTTTTTTTATACTATCGTTGATAACTCTGTCTTATTTTAAAGCTTCTGTTGAGATTTATGGCGCTGCGGTTAAAGATTCGGTAAGGTCAGTGAAACTTTCCATTTTTTAATCTCTATATGCAAGAAAATATCCCGTCGCTATTTCTAAATTTCCCTTGAATGTTGCTTCAAATAACAACAGTTTTGGGTACCCTAAAAGTTTAGCACGAGGCCGATCGCCTCTGACCTACCCTAAATCCGTTGCCGCCGAGGAGTCCATCTTGCGAGCGTCTCGCGCACTTTCCCTCCTCCCCTGGCATGGTTTCACCCCGCAAATTAGCCGCGATCGCACCGACGCTTTCCCCAAGCTCTTCTATTCTAGATTGTCAACTTGACATAAACGATAAACCAATAATCAATGACCAATGACCAATGACCAATAACTTGAATTTCACTCAGAAGAAAAAGCCGTTAAAAACGATGCAACTGCCGGTTCTTCAAGGGGTTTAGAGAACAAATATCCCTGGGCGTAGGGGCATCCGAGCGATCGCAGCAGGGTGAGTTGCGCTGCGGTTTCCACCCCCTCGGCGATCGCCTGGAATCCCAAAGTCTCAGCCAAGGTCAGAATGGTTTTCACGATATCTAATTTTTTGGAATCGGTTTCCATTCCATTGATAAAACTGCGGTCGATTTTGATAATATCCAGGGGCAGACGGTGGAGATAGGCCAAACAGGAATAACCGGTGCCAAAGTCATCAATACATAACTGGATTCCCCGGGTTTTTAATTGGCTAATTAAATTATTAATTTGGCTGGATTGCTGCATTAAAGTTCGTTCGGTAATTTCGATTTTTAAGGAACAGCCGCTTAAGAAATTTTCGGTTAAAATGCGGTCGATTAACGCCAAGTAGGAAGGATGAGAGAGTTCGATTTCAGAGAGATTGACACTGATGCTCAACGGCCAAAATTGGGGAAATTGCGATCGCCAACGGTTTAACTGTTCCCCCGCGCGCCACAACACCCAGTTATCCAAGGGGACAATCAAACCGGTTTCTTCCGCGAGGGGAATAAACTCCGAAGGAAAGACTCGCCCGCGCTGCGGATGTCGCCATCGCACCAGGGCTTCAAACCCGGAAACCGAATGATTGGGGAGGAAAATAATCGGCTGATAATTAAGATGCAATTCTTCTTGGGCGATCGCCTGTTGTAGTTCGCTTTCTAATTGCAATCGCCACAGGGCGTTTTCTTGCATCGCGGGAACGAAGAAAGCCGTGGGAGAATTGCCCGGATCTTTTGCATAGTGCATCGCCGTATCTGCGGATTGCAAAAAATCCGCCGGCTGAGTCGAACCCAAATTGCCCAGAGCGATGCCAATATTGACCCCGGAAAACAGGAGCGAACCATCCAGATGGAAAGGGGATTTCATCGCCTCATGGATGCGATCGGCGATTGATTGCACCTCGCGATCGTCCCGGATGTTCTGCAATAAAATCGCAAACTCATCGGCTCCCAATCGCGCTAATACATCGGTCGATCGCAGGCAAGTTTTGAGGCGCTTGGCGGTGGCAATTAACAGGCGATCGCTCAATCCATGACCGAAGCTATATTTTACCATTCGATAGCGGCACAATTCCAGAAACAAAACCGCAAATAAACCCTCGGGATTTTCGGCAAATTGGTCTACACAAACCTGGAGGCGATCGAGAAAAGCGTTGCGATTGGCTAATCCCGTCAGTTCATCAGAATAGGCGCGCTGATGCAGGCGATCGCGGACTTGTCGCAACTGTTGCCGATTTTTGCGCGTTTCCGTGACAAATTCCACGGTTTTATTAATCGTAATTTCTAAATCGCGAAAATCAATGGGTTTCGTTAAAAAATCGAACGCGCCGCGATTCATTGCCGTTCTAATATTGACCATATCTCCATAAGCCGAAACCACCACAGCTTTCAGGGTTTCGTCAATTTCTTTAATGCGATCGAGCAAGATTAAGCCATCCATTTCCGGCATTCGTAAGTCGGTTAAGATGGTATCCACGGGGGGAACCTCATGGGCGAGGGTTTCGAGCGCTTCTTTGCCATTGCGGGCAAAAATAAACTCAAATTTTTGGTTCCGAATATTTTTTTTAAATCGTTGGAGAATCAAGCGCTCTAATTCAAGCTCATCATCAACGACTAAAATTTTAGCCACCATATTTTATTCCTTTTCCCCACTCCCGAGCGACTTTAACTGGTGCCCATGTTTTTTGGCAGAGAAATGATAAATTCTGTGCCCCGATCGCGATCGCTTTCCACTTTGATGTCCCCTTGGTGCTGCCCTACGATAATCTCGTGGGTCAGAGATAAACCCAACCCCGTGCCTTCCGTGGGCGGTTTCGTGGTAAAAAACGGATTGAAAATTTGTGACAGATGTTCCGCTGCAATTCCCGGTCCATTATCGGCAATCCGGATTTCTACCCAGTCCCCCAAATTTGCCGTTTTTACCGAAAGGGTGGGAGTAAAGGAGTCGCCCACTTTTGTCTGTTTATCCCGCAAGGCATAACAGGAATTGGCAATGATATTAATAAACGCTCGAGATAAACTTGGCGGGACTAAAGGCATTTGTGCAATCGACTCATCATATTCGGTTGTAATGGTTACATTAAACGAACTATCTTTGGCTCGCATTCCATGATAGCCTAATTTCACCGCATCGGCTAGAATCACATTAATATCGCTGCGTTGGCGTTCGCTTGGGTCGTGGCGAGCGTGCATGAGCATGTCAGAAATAATTCTTTCGGCTCTTTTTCCGTGGCGTGCGATGGACTCGGAATTTTCTTTTAAATCGTTTAATATTTCGGTAATATTCTCGAAAGTATCTGCCTCTAGGCTCTCGGCTTGACTTTCAATTTCTTCTACCAGTTCCTCGGTTAGCTCTACCGAACCTTCCGCAAAATTGGTTACAAAATTCAGGGGATTTCTAATTTCATGGGCAATGCCGGCAGTGAGCGACCCCAAAAAGGCCAGTTTTTCTTGAGCAACAATTTGATTTTGAGCCGATTGAAGTTGTTGGAGGGTAGTTTGTAATTCCGCTTCGGTTTTTACTCGCTGTTGAATTTCCTCTTTGAGCTGGAGATTTTGTCGTTCCAAGGTCTTGGTTAACGAGCGCAATCGCAAGTGAAGTCTGACCCGGGCGAGGACTTCTTCTTGCTGAAACGGTTTAGTGATATAATCAACTGCTCCTAAAGAAAAACCTTTGACTTTATCGGTGGTTTCCGAAAGGGCAGTCATAAAAATCACCGGAATATCTTGGGTTTGGGGATTTTTTTTTAAGCGATCGCAGGTTTCAAATCCATCAATTCCCGGCATTTTCACATCCAGCAAGATTAAATCCGGCGGATTTAGCTCCACTTGCGCGATCGCGCTTTCTCCATCCGCTTCTACTGCAATTTCAAAGCCATTGTTCGTCAGGGTACTGGCAATCACTGACAAGTTGGTTGGATTATCATCCACAATTAAAATTAAATTAGATTCATTCGTTATCAAAATGCACCATCCCACTTTCTATTTTTACAACAAATAATCGCCAATAAACTGACGAATTTTTTGAATTTTAAAGTCGCGTGCCAACGTTATTAGCTGCCGAGCAAACGGTTTCAATTTTTCTTCGTTTTGTGCTAACGCTTCGGCGCGTTCTTGAATTTTAATCACGCGACCTTTTTGGGCTAAATCGAATAAAATTTCCAGTTCTTCCATCGGTGGCGGTAGCAAATCGGAACTTGCCTTGGGCGATGAATCCGGCGGGGAATCCTCGGGCAATTCAGATGCCGGCGATCGCTCGTACTTCCAAGATAAGTTTAAATGATTTTCTAACAAACCGCGCAACTCATCCGCCTGCACTGGTTTGGCGAGAAAATCATCCCCACCCGCCTCAATACTTTGATGGCGATCGCTGTCAAATACACTCGCCGAAGACACAATAATTACCATTCCTTTTAGCTCTTCACTCTCGCGAATGTGGCGAATGAATTCAAACCCATCCATCACCGGCATCACTAAATCTGTAATTATCCCATCCGGGTGCCATTCTACAATTTTTTCTAACCCTTCCTTGCCATTCACCGCCGCTTCCACTTCAAACCCCAAAGGTTTCAGCAGACTCATCAATACCGAACGATTTTCCCATTTATCATCCACCACCAGAATTTTTGGCGCTTTACCTTCCACGCCGATAATTTTACCGCGATCGCTGATTCGGGCCGCTTCCATCCACTCTCGCGCTTCAGTTAATTCCACCTCAAACCAAAAGGTACTCCCCACATTCGGCTGACTTGACACCGCAATTTCACTCCCCATCATGGCCACAATTTTTTGCGATATCGTTAACCCCAATCCGGTTCCTTCTGCCTGTCGTTTCAGCGTTCCCACTTGTTCAAACGGCGAAAATATCTTCTCAATTTGTTCCTCAGTCATTCCCACCCCGGTATCGCAGATTTCAAAACAAATTTTATGCCGGGAGGGCTGGATTTCGCTACTGTTTACGGTAAAAATAACCTCGCCGGAGTCCGTAAATTTAATCGCATTTCCCAACAGGTTAATTAACACTTGCCGCAAGCGTTTTTCGTCAGCGCGAACCCCTTCGGGAAGTCCCGGGGTGGGTGCAAAGGAAAAGCGAATGCCTTTTTGTTCGGCTTTGATGCGACAAATTTCCGCAACTCCTTGCAGAAAAGAGGGAAAATAGATGTCTGTGGGGTGCAGTTCCAGTTTGCGGGCTTCGATTTTCGAGAGGTCTAGAATATCGTTAATTAAGGTCAGTAAATGAGTGCCGCACTGGTGCATAATGTTAATGCTATGCTGATGTTTATCTCCCAGGGTTTTATCTTGGCGCAAAATTTGCGCGTACCCGAGAATTCCATTCAAGGGCGTGCGAAGTTCGTGACTCATATTGGCCAGGAATTCGCTTTTAGCTTGGTTGGCGGTGTCGGCGATTTCTTTGGCTTTTTTCAGCTCTCGAGTTCGTTCGTCTACGCGCCATTCTAGTTCGTTAAAGGAGTCTTTTAATTGGGCGGCCATTTGGTTAAAAGATTGGCCGAGAATTTCGAGTTCTGCGATAGTGCTGCGTTCTACTTTTTTGGTTAATTTGCCCTTGGCAAAGGCGCGAGAAGCTGCGGATAATCGACAGATGGGTACCGCAATCCAGCGCGAGGTAAAAATGCCCACTCCCGTAGCTACCGCTAAGGCGATCGCGCAGAGTAAAATGGTGCTGCGAGTGTTGGCATTAATTTGCCCCATAAAGTCGGCTTCTGGAACTACCACCACAATCAACCAGTCAAGACCCCATTTGTCGGAAAAAGGCGTAATTTGCACAAACTGTTTGCGTCCGTTTATGTTAAAACTGAGTTGCTTGGCACGCTTAATGTTGTGCAAATCGCCAAAACGTTGGGTCAAAAAAACAGCCGTACTTCGCGTTAATTTATCCTCACTTTCGGTGGCTGCAATCCGTTGGATTACATCGGTATTTGGGGAAGAAATAAAGGGTTTTTCTTTGGTGGAAGTGGCAACGAACGATCCGTCCCGTTCCATAATAAAGGTTTGACCGGATTGGCCGATTTTTAAGCGATGTAAAAAGTCATTGATATGGATTAAAATCAAATCCGTGGCCACAATCCCCTCCAGATTACCGCGATCGTCGTAAAGGGGCATTCCGTGGGTAATGGTAAGGGTTGGTTCGTGAAAATAAGAATAAACTTCGCTCCAAACTGGCTTTTCCGCCCGCGCTGGGGCGAGATACCAGGGGCGAATTCGCGGATCGTAGTTGGGCGAGACTTTCACGATGTTAGTGGTTCTATGACCCTCGCGATCGCTCAAATAGCTATAGAAGTCATATCCGGTTTCGCGATCGACAATTTCAATATGAAACTGGCCATTTCCCAGACGTTCAAATCCCAGAAATTCTTGCTGCTCATTGCCAACCTGAATATAACTCACCGTCTCGAATAACTGCAGTTGTTTCCAGAAAAAACGCTCCATGCTACGCGGTTCGTCAATATTCAACCACCCTAAATCTATAGCATTGATAATGTTTTGATTCACTAAATAAGGCGTTTCTAGATAGGTTTCGAGGTGCTGTTCGATGCGGGCGCTGACTTCGCGCTGCAATTGGGAAGCCACATCATTTACCGCTTTTTGTCCGTTTCGCAACGCCAGCCACCCCGTTAACCCAACTGCAGCAAAAATTTGCAGGACAAATGGCACCACGAGCACGAGGCGCAGGGGAATTTTTCGGCGTAGTTTTAAGCTTTTCCCAGAGTCATTGAGTAAATTCATAACCAAGATTTTTATAAGAATAAACTGCAAGAAAATAAGGTAATTTTTATCTAAAATTAACGGTTAATAAACTACCCGGATGTTTGGCGTTTGATGCAATTTTTTATCCCTTCCCTGTCTGGGTTTATGTTTATTCTTATCCCATCAAAGCTGCATCCTACTTTGGGTTGAAAGGGGTAAAAATTATGTCAACTTGACTCAGTGTTTTGCCCGGGAATTTCGACGATAAATTCGGCTCCTTCTCCAGGATGGGAAATGCACTGAATCTTTCCCTGGTGTCTTTCTGTCACAATTTGACGAGAAATATAAAGTCCCAGTCCCGTTCCTTTTCCCACCGATTTCGTGGTAAATAGATGGTCAAACATCCGCTCTTGAACCGCCGGGGGAATTCCCGGACCATTGTCTTTTATAGAAATCGCCACCCTGGGAAAATAACAGCTATTGTCTTTTGCGCTTTTGCCGGAAATAAAGCGGGTTTTAATAACAATTTTATTTTCGCTTAAACCTGATTTTTCTTCTTTATTGCTACTGGCTAAGTCTAAAGCATCAATGGCATTACTGAGTAAATTCATAAACACTTGATTCAGTTGTCCCGGGTAGCAAAGAACCGGCAGTAACTCGTCGTAATCTTTAATGACTTCAATGGCGGGACGATGTTCGTTCGCTTTTAGCCGATATTTGAGAATCATCAAGGTGCTGTCGATGCCTTCATGGATATTAAAAGGCACTGTGGTGTCAGTATCGGAACGGGAAAAGGTTCTTAATGAGGTGCTAATATTTTTAATGCGATCGCTTCCATGTTTCATGGAATCAATCAGTTGCGGCAAGTCTTCCATCACGTAATCTAAGTCGATCGCCGCTGCATTTTCCGAGATTTCCGCCACTGGATCTCGGTAGTGCTTTTGATAGAGTTTGATGTGTTCTATCATATCCGCGATCGCTTCTTCCGCATGAGCGATATTTCCCGCAATAAACCCCACCGGATTATTAATTTCATGCGCTACCCCAGCCACCAATTGACCCAAAGCGGACATTTTTTCACTCTGCACCAGTTTAGCCTGTGCTTCTTGCAACTGATTAATGTTGTCTCGCATTTTTTTCACATCTTCCAGGGTTTTCTCGATAGTCAGCCCTAAATCCTGGAAATCAATCGGCTTGGTTACGAAGTCACACGCCCCTCGATTCATCGCTGTTCTAATATTTTTCATGTCCCCATACGCCGACACCACCACCGCCTTTAGAGTGTCGTCAATTTCTCGCAGCTTTTCTAGTAAGGTCAGCCCATCCATTTCTGGCATATTGATATCGGTTAACACCAAACTGATGCTGTCTTCCGATTTTATTTTTTCTAACGCTTTTTTGCCATTATCCGCAAACACAAACTCTAATTGCTTGGCACGGATTTTTTTGCGGAACCGCTGTTTAATCAACCGCTCTAGTTCTATTTCATCATCAACCACTAAAATTTTGACCGGGTTCATTACTGGTGCTTCTCCTCATTGATTTCTACAGGCTAGATAGCTATCCACCTGAGGCAGAACTAACTTTTACCTCCATTTTTCTATTCCCATCAACCGATTGTCCCCTGTTCCCTAAAATTTCCCTTTGAGCTAGATTGATGGGAGCGAAAATATCCTCTCAGACAATGGGTAAACGCTCCTGGTTTCAGTATAACCAATAGAAGTCACGGCAAACTGTTATCTAGATAACATCACCTGACTAGAATTGAGATCTAATTTTAGAGAAAATCGCCGATGAGAGGACTGTTGCCATTTTCAAACCAGCGTCTCCACACTCTTCTTTGAGAGAAATTTTGGTCTCCCGATTAATGAACTTCCGCATCTTCTAAAAATTTTTGCTGCGGGCTGAGAGAGGGTTTGACGTTTCGATACCTGAGTATCTCTATCGCCAGATTTGCCTGGATTTCGATGGTTTTAGCGGCATAAATCTCAACTACCTTAAGCGGCAAATTTTGAGTTTCTGCATTCAAAATTTATATGATTCCGGTGCCAGCACTAACGGAATAACAATTTCCATAGCTTGCCCGCCGCGATCGCCGCCGGAGAAGCATTAGCACGATCCAACTTTGAGCATATTTATTTAGCGGATTGTCTCGATAAATTGCTACAACACAATGGAGTGATAATTGTAGAAGAAGCAGAGAAATCGAACGCAAAAGTAAAACTCTACAACGCCGCCATTACAAAAGAAATTAAAGAGGTGGAAGCCAAACAAATCTATGAAGCGCGGGATTTAACTGATGCTGAAGCGCAAGAAATGTCCAGCAACATGGAGGCATTTTGGGAGGATAACTGTGCCGCATTCAAACAGGGCATCAAGCGTCAGTTGCCTGGAATTAAGAATGACCCAGTGTGGGGTGCATCATTCATTCGAGAGTGCAAACGCTGGATCCTAACGATGAGGTCGCAGTGCCAATCCACCGGCATAAATGGAAAGAATGGAAAGAAAGGCTCCAATAAAAGCTCTCCGATGGCGCTGGAAAAAAGTGGGGCGAGGGGTGTCGGTGGCAAAAACGATCGACGGCAAACGCCACTATCGGATCGGTTTTGGCAGACACCACACGGATGAGTGGAAAGCGTCCGAGAACCGCCTAACAG
Source organism: Phormidium sp. CCY1219 (assembly GCF_035615515.1). Taxonomy (GTDB): domain Bacteria; phylum Cyanobacteriota; class Cyanobacteriia; order Cyanobacteriales; family Laspinemataceae; genus CCY1219. The sequence goes on along the minus strand of NZ_JAJENT010000899.1, from coordinate 10,696 downwards.
AAAGCTTGGAAGCGAGAGGCAATATGCTTGTGGAGAACTCCGAGTCAGGGTGCAGATTGGGAGATATCGATGGAGAACTCAACGATCTGCACCCGGTCGTTCATGGAGTGTTAATGCGAGTAACGAGCCAGAATGGAAAACCTGAATGGGGCGATCGCCCTCTAGTTTATTGTGACGGGGAACCCTTTGTCAATTCCTACAGGGGCAAAAGGTGTATCTGGTTGAGGATACCCGGAAAGGGGGCAGCATCAATGCCCTGGGAGGATTTGGAGCTTGTGGGATGAGCGATAGTGACCCGATAGCGCAAGCTATGGAGCTAAATATTAAGCCCCATAGCTTGCGCTATTTTGACAATGGCGATCGCCAAGAAGACCCATGAGGCCCACTGGGATTACTCGTGAATGCACTGGTTTTGTAGAATACCTGCTATATGGATGCTGCCTTAAGGCATCTGCATAACCAGAGGTATGAAGTGAAAAAAGAGGAGCTATCGCGCCTCTCACCATTAGGACACAAACCTATCAATATGTTGGGGCGTTACCAGTTTGCCTTAGCTCAACATTTGAACAGAGGAGAACTTCCTCCTCTACGCAACCCGAATGACCCGAATGAGTCTGATGGCTAGAATGTAATGCCTGTAAGCTTTGTGGGCTTAACGTGCATTGCTGTTCAATTGCAACCCCCCACCCCCCGGGTTCGGGTGAAGAACACGCGCTTAAGCGCTCAACAGCGGCATCCTTTATCCCATAGCGGGTATTTTGGCCTGTGCGTTTGTCCGATAGGGACGACAAACGCTGGCGAAACGAACCGACGATGGTTTTGAACAAACCCCGTTCTTGCAATCGCTCTAGCTTTCTTGGATCTCTCAGATGTTATTAAGCACTTATGCAAAATAATTTGCACGAGTTAACTCGTTCCCAGGCGATCGCCTGGGAACGTCCCTCCCGAGGCTCCGCTTCCCCCCCAATAAATGTGCATGCAAAGGTTTGCACCCTTGCTGACAATACCGAGATTCCCAGTGCGCCGAACAGCTTTTTGTCAAAATGAGAATTGCTGCGGTTTTGAGTCAGAACCTGCTGTGCGCGCGCAGTATCTCCGCGTCACAGAGATAGGTGATGCCCGAATAATCGTCGAAAAACTGGTCTGCGACCTCATCCGAAATCTTCAAAGCCATATCTCGATTGGCGGTGAGCACCTCGATTTTTATATTCGAGTAGCTGTCGCTAACGGTAGGTTGTCCCGACGAGCGCACGTTGCGACTGCCTTTACCGCCAGCGGCCACCACCGTATAACCGGTGGCTCCGGCTGCGTCGATGATCTTGGCGATCTTTTTCAGCAGCAACTTTTCCGTGACGATGACGAGCTTACTGGCTTGCTGGGTCATGTGAGTTACCTCTTGATGTGTTTTGTCGCGACAATTCAACGCAATACTCTATGGTTTTGCCTTGAACCATATATTTAAAGATTATGCCAAAGATCGGCGAATCCATTACCCTCTGTTGAGAAAGATTGACTCAAATTAGCCGAAGCATTTTATAAAAAACACTTATCCTTCTTTTTGGCGCTATGACCACCAATGAAGCCTCCCCCACCGCAGATGTTTGAGTGGTCGGCGGCGGCAGGGGGGGCACCGTCGCGGCGATTCAAGTCCCTCGACCTGGAGCCAAAATCGTTCTTGTTAGCGCGTTGGCTTGGTTAGGTGGCATGTGGACCTTGGCTGGCGTTGCCGTTCCCGATCGCAGGGAACTGCTGGCCTGCCAAACGGGGGTGAGGGGGACTTTTTTGCACGCCCTGCCCCAGGGTCAACCAGGGGAACTCGACCCTGGCTAAGTGAGCTTTTTTACCTATAAGCCCAATATTGGTGCAGCAATTTTTGCTCGTGGTGCAAGCGTCACCGCCATTATGGGGAGCCACGATGTGGACGAGGCGGTGCTGCTGAGCGATCGCATTGTCATGCTCACCAATGGTCCGGGTGCCAACATCGGTCCGGTCCTGGATGTGGACATTCCTCGCCCCCACAAACCCATCGACGTGGTGGAGCATCCCAGCTATTACAGCCTGCGCTGGGAAATTATCTACTTGCTCAACCAGTACAAGCGGATCGAAAAGATTTGGTCGCTTAAATCGGCAGCGATCGCTCGTCACGCTCTGGAAAACCTCTATCTGGATGTGGGCTTTGGGCCGCTGACAGCTTGTGCGCCGATCGCGAAAGAATCAAGGCTCCTTCACCAACTTTGATTAAAATGTGGTCGTTGCAGCAAATCTAAGATAAACTTAACAATATCGTTCAAAGCGAAAGCATAGATGTTTGTCTTCTGTTCGACATCAATATCAGGTTTGAGCGGCCCAGTCTCTGTCTTTGAGACACTCTCCATTCACAGGTGAATTTCTGACAGGTGTTTCCGTAGCGGCGGGCACTTGCCCGCCACCGTATGATGGCTCATTAATCAGCACCAATCAGTAAAGATACCTATCAAGCGCGAGAATGCCCTTGCAGGTCCCCAGGGCATAAACAAACTTGTCACCAATTTCCCCATAAGCCCACAGACCGTGCTGGTGCAGTAGAGAATCAAAAACCAGGCCAGGGCGATCGCCCTGGCCTCATCCAGGGATTAGCCATTTTCCTTCCAACTTCTCAGAAGTGATTGTTGATAGGGAATGGATGCAGTAGCTCAGTTTCGCCTCTTCCTCCTCAAGGAGTTCAAATCCACTTTCCGCAGCTTCAAGTGGCGAGGGTGGATATGGCTACGAAATCATGATGCAGTTTGCCACAGTTAGCTCATTCGTATATTTTCAGTAAACTACCATTATTGACAATAGATGAGGGGCAGTTTAGGGAAATAAAAAAAAGCCCAAAACCTAATTATAGTAAACATTTTACCCATTTAGGTTCCGGGATTTGACAGTTAAGGTGCGGAAAGTGGGCTGGAAGATGTGAAATTAGACGAGGATGCCCAACGCGATGAGAAAATAGCCGCCGCGTTGGTCTGCCGAGCTAGGGGAGCATCGGCAGAGCGCAACCCGTCTTGGATCAGCTGCCCATCATCGCCTGGGCGAGTCCGATGAAGAGCGGTATTCCCACGGCAAGCGCAACCGGCGTGCCGACGGCTGTGGACGAGCCGATGTAGGCGGAGGGATTGGCTTTGGGAATGCCAGCTCGTAACGTGGGCGGCCCTGAGATGTCTGAACTGGAGGCGGCGATGACGGCCAGGATAACGACGCCGCCAGGGCTGAATCCCGTGGTGATGTGGGCAATATAGCCGAGACCGAAGCCAATGAGTCCATGCAGCAGGGGTGCCACAAAGGCATATACGACGTACCACTGAGCCACCTTGCGGAGTTCGCCGATTCTTGACCAGGCCTCCATACCCATGACCAGCATCAGTACCGAAAGCAGGCCGCGAAAGCCGGGATTGAAGAAGCTCTCATAGACACTGTCGGGCCGGGTGATTATGCCTAGAACGATGCCGAGCAGCAGTGCCGATAGGGCAGAACCCTGGAGGCTTTCCTTCACGATCGGCCAGATCTCGACCCCCTTGCCTTCGCTACCTCGCTGCTGGCTGCGATACTCCTGTCTGCTGGTGGGATACTCCGGCTTGCTGGGATAGTCGCCTGCGGCAACTGCCTGCTTGCTGAGATACTCCTCCTTGCTGAGAGACTCCTGCTTGCTGAGAGACTTTTGCTTGCTAGTATAAATGCTGGCCAAGACGATCGCAGTCACGAGCGCTGGGATGTCCATAAAGGGATAGAGTGCGGCGGCCCAAGCCTCGTACTGCATGCCTTCCGATTCCAGCATTGTCAGGCCGGCAGCGAGGGTAGAGCCACTCACGGCACCGAACAAACCCCCGGTCGCAATGGCATCAACGGTTATGATTTTCGGCAGTCTGGCCAACGTGTGGCGCGCGATGAACACGATAACAATCCCGATTACCGCAGCGAACAGTGCGGGCAACAGCATCTCCGCGAGATTGGACTGGCGGATCGCAATGCCGCCCTTCAGGCCGACTCTCATAAGCAGCATGAAGACGATGAACTTATAGACCGAATCTGGAATTTGCAGTCGGCTATTGAGGGCGGCAATGACCATACCACCAATCAGAAAGCCAAGTGTCGGAGACTGCAACTTATCAAAGAAGCGCGTCAAGAACTCAAGCAAAAAATCCACTGTGTAATTCCTCCTTAATCAGATATTAGGCGTCAGGACCGCAGGCAAGCATGGCCTCAAATCCTGTTTGGCTGGCTCCACGCATCCGGGTTAGCAGCGAGTCAACGCGCCACGAAGAATGCATCTGCATCCCGGTGCGTCTTGTGCGGGAAAATAAGATTTCGCTCCGGCGAGCGCTTGCCGAGCGCGCTAATCTCTATTGATTCATTGGCAATGTCTTGTTGAGGACATAGTTTACCAGCAATTGGTTCGTAAAATTCGATCGATGCATTTGGGAAAGTGTTTTCGGGTGCCCACTCACATGAAAAGCGGTCCTTCTGTAGCGCTTCAGCAACGGAAAATGGTGTGCATTCGGTGAAGGCATCGACTGAGCGCCCAGATTAGCCCGGTTGATGATGTCGGCATCGCTCAACACCGCACGAGCCAAAGCATCCAGCACCGAGGGATTAAAGTTAAAGCCATTCAGGTTAAACGCCATTTTACTCACCTCCAAAGCCGCAAACGAGATGCACACTGTGGGAAACACGGCCAATCAGAGATGAAGATATAATCATTCCAATTGATTTCTATAGATAAATCTTTATAGGCCGTGAAGACAGACGTCTTTGTGTTCCCCCCCGGATGTCCAATCCCCGGGCAGTTGTTGCTGTTTGTTTCTACTTGGAATTACAATAGAGTCGGCGGCGGAAGCGCCGACAGTGTACAGACAGTTCCGACGAGACATTGCGAGAGAAATTTGCTGCCATAAATACCTCCTTCCGTCTCCCCTGGCGGGGGGAGTGGTGATTGTGATAAGTGAAATCGGTTAAAAGTTGAAGAAAGCGAGGGTGTAGCGCTACACCCCTGCAGCCCAGGTATTCGGCGAATACCTGTCCCGCAGCACTTCCCATAGATCGAGATCTATTCAGACCCGAATCTCTATGGGCTTAAGTTTATCTTAAAATTTCCAGAAATTTGCGATCGCTCTACATAGATCTGCCAAGTAATTTCAAATTCAAATCATAAGTTTTCCTTTTAGTCTCAGAAAACCCCTATATAGCTAGGCAATGTAAATTGCGATCGCCCCTCCGAAACTGTCAACCCTAACCGTTATCTCCCGATCGCCCCCCGGATTCACAAGTCCCTGCCCACTCCTGTGCAAGCTGCAATGCCAGTTGATTCGCCCAACTCATCCACTGACTCTCATCCACCACTGCCGCCTCTGCCATTATCCGCAACCCGTTGAGCAGTTCCTCGGTATCGGCTTTCGGATTCAGCCAGATCTCGCGGATCCAAGTCTCCTCCGGTTGTTTCCCCAGGAAGGAAGGCGATCTCAACTTCCCCGCTGCTGCCCTGGACTTGCTCTGTAACCGCACCAGTGCCTTCGGTTTTCACCGCCAAGATTGCGCCCAATTTCACCCCCCGCTGCTCACCCACCCGGTTCACTCCATTTAGAGGGGAGGACTCCACTCAAATTTTTTCACCCATCAATCGGTTTAATGTCGCCACGTTATCACCCTTGACCCTTTCCCCCCCGTGTTGGCGAAAGCTGTATTATTTATTTTTTATAGCGCTCTTTTGTTATTGCTTGCAAACAATTAATCTATTTTTTTGGGTGCTATTATTTTGGCAATACTGCTGTTTAAAAAGCCGCTAGGTTTCTATTTCCTCATTAACCCCTAAAGTTGTGACCGAGTATATTCCTGGTATTTTTCTTCATTGATTTCTACAACCTAGATAGCTATCCACTTGTGGCAAGAATAACTTTTTCCTCCATTCTTATATTTCAATCAAATATTTTTCCTCTATTTTTTCAAAGAAAATCTGAGTTCAATTAATATTTTTAAAATACTTTTAAGAACTTTTCTGAATTTTAATAGTTTATTTATAACTCAACTTTTTATCAACAAAAATATCCTTAAAACAACGAATTAAAAATAAAGCAGCAATCTAAGTTTAGAGAACATTGCCGATGATAGGAGTGTTGCGATTTTTAACTCATCGCCCCCACTATTCAGGGAGGAAAATGTGGCTTTACCGATTAATGAAGTAAAATGCTTTAGCCGTTGATTTGGGTAAAAAATAGATAAGAAATATTGTCTAATTTGCGGCAATTGTCGGTGGGGAGGTAGCAGAGATTGAAGTGGGAGGGGCGTAAAAGTGGGGTGAAAGTGTAAAGATAAGTAAACGCGGCGGAGCGTTGGCGGAAATTGGGCAGGCGAATGGTTGGGAATGGAGATTAAATCGGCGGGTGGAGGAAAAATTTTGGAGAGAAGGAGCCTGAGGGGGAACCTGGTTGTGGCGCGCCCAGGCGATCGCGTCACGGAGAAAATCTAGTTATCCTAAAAGAACTCGTCACATTTAGATTAAAATGTTTTCCAGAAAAAACCCGAGTCGTTTGGTCATTGCCGCGATCGCGGCGGCTGGTGTTGCTTTTGGTTATTTTTACTTGCGAGGCACTTTTTCTTGGAAATCGGAGCCACTCGAAAGCGCCAAAGTAATTCCCGATGAAGCCGTGATGGCGGCTTATTTCATCACCGATTCGCAACGGTGGTCGAAATTCCAGCAGTTTGGCACCCCTGCAGCCCGTGGGGCGATCGCCCGCCGCCTGCAAAACCTGGAAACCCAACTGCTCAGCCAACACAATCTCGATTACGAAACCGATTTGCAACCTTGGGTGGGAAACATCACCCTCGCCTGGGTACCCTCAACCACCACCAGCGAGGCACCCCTAATCTCCCAACCCAATTATCTGATGGTGGTAGAAATTAAAAACAAGCTGCGGGCGTGGCTATTTGCCCGCAACTTCAAATCAAAACAAGACGTTAAACGACAGGTATTTAACTATAAAGGAGTAGAGTTAGCCGAGATAATTTCCCCGATGGGAACCCCTCTGTATCAGACAATGTTAGAGAACAAATTGCTCCTGTCGGGGAATCGAAGCACCTTAGAAACCGCGATCGACACCCATTTAGGCGAACCTTCTTTTGCTTCAATTCCCGCCGCAGCGAAACAACTCGCCTCTGGGGAGAATGCAGGAGATGCGATCGCCAATTTTTACATTCCCGACTATAGCGAGGGGATAAAACAATTGCAACGGCAGATCGGCGATCGCACCTCAGTTGTCTCCCCCATACAAACCGTGAAATCCGCCAGCATCGCGGTGGGTGTAGAAGATGTCGGCTTGCGCGTGCGAGTGCGAACCGAGATCGATCCGCAATGGTTCGAGTCGCAGCCCGCCGCCGCCGGCCAAATTCTCGATCGCTTTCCCGCCGAGACCCTCGCCTTTGTCAGTGGTGAAAACCTCGCCAACAGTTGGACCGCCCTGGTGGCTCAAACCGAAGTTCAGCCAGAACTCGCCGGGGCGGTAACGCTCATCCGCCAAGCCTTCGCCGCCGCCAACCTGAACGCCGATCGCGATATTTTCCGTTGGATAGATGGGGAATTTGCGGCGGGACTGATTTCATCCCAGCAGGGATTGTTGGGGCAATTGGGATTTGGCGGCGTAGTGGTGTTGGAAACCAGCGATCGCGCCACAGCAGAAGCCACCCTCGCCAAACTCGATGCGATCGGGCGCAACCTGTTACCCTTTCCCGTCTCCATCAGTTCGAGAACCGTAAATGGGGTGCTGGTGCGGGAATGGAAAATCCCCATGCAAGGGGCATTACTGGGACATGGGTGGCTCGATGACGACTCCCTGTTTCTCGCGATCGGCGGACCGATGGTAGATGCGATCGCCACTCCCCCCACCGCCTCGATCCAGGAAAACCCCAATTTTCGGGCGATCGCCGACTCCTTACCCAACCCCAACCAGGGTTACTTCTATTTAGAAATGGAGAAATTCCTCAACGCATTCAACGCCTTACCCCTGTTTGTGGGCACTCAAATTCCCCCCGAGACCCAAGCTATGCTCAATTCGATTCGCGGTATCGGCGTCACGGGCACCTGGTCAGACCCCACCCAGTACGAGACCCACATGCTCTTTTCCCTGAAAAAGACCAAAGAACTGACCAACCCCTGAGCCATTGACGATGTAGGGGGGTGATTTTCCCCGAACCCTGGGGACTCGAGCGGCAAAAAACCGACCCCCACATCGGCTAAACTATCCCTTGACGTCAACGAGTAAATCGAACCCCCTGGAATGACTGCTGCTGCATCGACTCAACCCGGATTCGCCTCCCGGATGGTGAATGGAGTGCTCGCCATCAAACCTTTAGCCAACTTCGCCAAACATCAAGCGCGACAGATGATGATAAAGCGAGCCGAAAAAATAGGCGTGCCTTGGCGCAAACAAGCGCAAGAACTGGCAGAACGCAACTGGGATGAGGAGTTTGCCCGGGTTTGCAATCCCGAGTTAAAATATCCCGAATATTACTTATGTTCGTTTCATGCTTACGATCGCGGTAACTTAAGTTGGGAAGCCGCTACGGAAGTGGAAGTGGCGGCGCGGGCGGTTCATGCGACTATTTGGCCTTCCGCCGGTGCCCAAGGGGATGCGAAACTTCGCAACAGTTACCATCAGGTGTTAAAGGAACGAGTCCCTGAAGCACCCCGGGATATTGTGGATTTAGGGTGTTCTGTGGGGATGAGTACCTTTGCATTGCAGGAGGTTTATCCCGAGGCGAACTGTACTGGGGTGGATTTATCTCCCTATTTTCTCGCCGTGGCTCAGTATCGATCGCAGCAGCGCCACCGGGACATCCCCTGGGTTCATGCGCCTGCTGAATCCACTGGGTTGCCAGAAAATTCTTTTGATTTAGTGTCTGCTTGTCTGATGTTCCACGAATTGCCGCAAGAGGCGTCGCGGCAAATCTTTCGCGAGGCGCGGCGGTTGCTTCGTCCGGGGGGACATTTGGCGATTATGGACATGAACCCGAAGTCGGAAGTTTATGCGAAGATGCCGCCGTATGTTTTAACCTTGCTCAAAAGTACGGAGCCATATTTGGATTGTTATTTTGGTCTGGATATGGCTAAAGAAATTGCCGCCGCCGGTTTCCAGACGCCCGCGATCGCCGCGACTACTCCCCGCCACCGGGCGATCGTCGCTCGCGTGAAATAGGTTAGGACTTACGCCACTTGTCCCATTAATCACTAGCAGTAGGGTGGGCAACGAGTTGCCCACCCTACCCGTGAGGGCGGTGCGGTTTTCCTGTAGGTGATGGAACACTGGGGCGTGACCCTAGCAGATCCGGAATCCGTTTTGCGAAAGCTGGATTCCGGGTTATTTAAACATATGTTGAATCGCTTCTTGGGCTTCTTGACGCAAACCGGCGGCGATTCTAAAGAGTTCTTGACCGGTATGGAGGTAGTGTTCGTCGTAATTGAGGGTAAAAAATTCTAATTCTTCAATGCCATCTTTGACGCGATCGAGACAATAGTAAAGATGCGCCGCCGCACTGGCAACATTGGCGGGATTTCGCTTCGACTGAAAGGACCCCTGTGCTTGTTCTAGAAAGTCTCTAGAGGTTTCTAAATAGTCCTGAAAGTCGCCCATTAATTCGTCGTCAAAGGGGTCGGCAGAAAGGCGATCGATTTCATCTTCTAGGGAGTACAAAATTTGACCGAGGATGCGATCGACTGGGTGATAGACTTGTTTGAGCCATTGTTGTAGTTGTGCGTCCAGATTCGGGGCGGTGGAACGATAGGAACGCGGGTTATTTTGAGGGCCTGGGTTGCGCCTTTGCCCTTGCGTCTGGATTTGCGATCGCGCCGCTCCCCGTTTGCGATCGTAGAACTTGCGGCGCTGCGGGTCTCCCAATACCTCGTAAGCGGCATTAATCCGGACAATTTCTTCCGGATCTGCCGTCTGGCTATTGCTATCTGGGTGGAATAGCTTGACTAACCGCCGATACGATTGTTTGATTTCTGCGTTAGAAGCTTTGGGACTGACTCGTAAGGTATCATATAAGTTCAAGTTTTCCATCATAAAATTTTGCCATAAACAACAGCAATGGGTTAGACTATTGTGTTCGTTTCGTCTCTGCTTTTTGACGAACCTGCGTTTTAATTATAGTTCTATTTCCGCGATGCGGTAAACTCCACAGACCCTCGGGATTTAAGTGAAGCTCGAGCCAGTTAAGTTCAGTGAAATTGAAAACATTATCCCGAGACAATATTGTTAAGAAAATTTACACAAATTTGGCGAAAAACATCTTGACAAACAACGATAATATCGGTTAAGAGAATGCAAAAAACCCTAGTCGAGTCTGTCCGCTTATCTCGGCGGGTTCCCCCTGCCCCCCACCGTCGATCGCGACGGAAACGACGCCGCCCCACCCGCGCGCAGAGTGTGGGCGATCGCGTTCGTACTTATCCAGATAGACTTTCTGTCCCCGAGACGATATAGCAGTTCTCATATGGGTGAGGTAACGAATTTTTTACTTCGGAGGTGCAAGCGCGGTTGGGACTATTCGGCTGCGTGCCACATCAAGAAAGAGACCTGCTATATTTCACCACCACCACGCGATCGGTGGAAAAAAACTATCCCGATAAGCGCAATAGTTTTTTATCCCTAGTCCAACCCCAGGGATGGAAAAACTATCCCGATAAGCG
>NZ_JAJENT010000898.1:0-6189 GCF_035615515.1 Phormidium sp. CCY1219 | reverse complement strand
CATCACTGGGTTGCGACTCCACATCGGGTAATTCTAATTGCTCATCCCTGGGCGGTGTCCCATCCAACGGTTCCTCAGTGGTGGGTTGCGATTCCACATCGGGTAATTCTAATGGACTATCGTCTCTGGGTGTAGCATCTAAAGGTTGGAGCGGAGTGCCCGGGGAAGGGCTTGCATCTGACGGTTGAGAAGATGCATTCGTGCAATTTTGCTCATTGTAGGAAAACTCGAAAGAGTATTGATAAACCGTCGGCTTACTGGTAGCGGGAAAGGCTCCTTGCTCGATAATCCAGTTGCGGGCAAATGTATCGAGGATATCTTCTCCCGTACTGAGCAAGCGTCGCGGGCCATCGATAATCTGGCCTTGAGAATCCACAAACACGCCAAAGGTACCGCGACCTTGCAGTTTGCGATCGCAAGCTTCGGGGGGATAAGAATTCCTCACCGTTCTCGGTGATTTAGTTTCGAGTTCGGGGTATTGCTGCTTGAGATTGCTCACCCAAGTGGTATAGGCGATCGCCCCTTCCGTCATCGCCATTTGCACATCATCAGTGGCATTGAACTCTTGTTGGCGATTTTGTTGTCGATATTCTTCGCGCAGTTGGCGCAAGCGGGCCAACAGCGGATCGTCGGGACTCATCCCTTGGGTTTGCCCCTCCGGGTCATTGGACGAGGGCGGATTCGACTCTGGCGAGGTTCCCGGGGACAGAGGCGCAGCCGCGATTTGCCGTTCTTCCTGTTGTTGACGATATTCTTCGCGCAGTTGACGATTATGCTCGAACATATCGGTCATCCGACCCGAATCTGCATTATTTTCCGTTGTTGTAGAAGCAGACTGAGACGGCGCAGAATCCGAGGGGGTTGGCGCAGAATCCGAGTCCCCCAAATTGCTGTTTTGCGCTGGATTGTTCAAATCCGACGCACTCCCTTGAGGTGGGGGAGATGTCGCCGTTCTTGGCTCTTCAAACGCATCCGGGCGAAATCCTGGCGGGAGTCCACGGGGTAACGTTTCCCCAGCGTTAAAGCCAGTGAAAGGTTGTTGCGGGGAGTTCGGGGTATTCGGGCGGACATCCAGGAGGAAATCCGAGGAATCCACCCGTTGGTTCATGCCCTGTGGCGGGAGAGAAGACTGCTGCGGCGATCGCGAGTTTGTCGTCCCCTGAGGCCAAGGTTGAGGCGGTGGGGGTGGCGGCAGTTCTTGCGGGGGGGGCGGCACTTCTTGGGGGATAAACGCCTGTTCCTGCCCGGGGCTGCCCTCAATTTGAAATTCTTGCTGCATTTGCGGTTCCCTTTGCTGGGGTTCCGGTTCTGGCAGTTCCACCGACGCCGAGGGTTGCCCAAAATAAGGCGTGGGCGAGGGATACTCTTCTAACGAGGGCAAAGGCGGGTTGATTTCCCCCAAATCCGGCGGCGGAGGGATATCCAGAGGCATCTGGTAAAGCGAGGAGGTATTCGGCAGGGTGAGGGGTTCAAAGGGTTCCTCTTCCCCGGGTTCGGGGGTAGGCGGCGTGGGCGGCAATTCGGGAAGCGCGCCTAACGCCAAAGAAGTGGACGAAGAATTGGGTTGTGTCGGATCTCCAGGCAGGTTTCCCGGTGTGCCCGAAACATTGGGCAAGCGGCTGAGTTCTTCCGGCGTTAACTCAACCAAATCTACAGTTGTCCAGGGATTCGCTTGGTTAGAGGTCATGGGTAAGCGATCCCAACTTATCCCCACAACGCCGTGCAGACCCACTGAGGCCAAAATGGCCACCACAGTGGGCTGAGATAAGGTGTGGAGTAAGTTTTTTTTCGGCAAGGAATAGGACATGGCTGGTACGCTTGGGTCACTCATAGCAAGCTGCGCTGGAGGGGAAGCAGTAAAAACGCCTCCCGCTTTATCTTAGCTTTAAGATTGGCGAGATTTGCAGGGGTTCCACCCCGGGTATTGTTTGCCCTCGCTCCGGCGGCGCGATCGCGCCTCGATGGAATCGCCCTCTGATTGCTGAGGAATTGATTCGGCAGCGGTTTGGGGTTATCCCCGTTTTTTTAGGATAATTTTACAGCGAGTCCTGGTGACAGGAGTCAACTATCGGCTCAGGGGGAAGTCAGGTTCCGGATTGCCATCGATATGGGGAGTTCGGGTTTGGCAATTCACCCGGCGCGGTGAGTCGCGATCGCGCCGCCTAGGGGAGAAAGGGTGGCGGCGCTCTCTTGAGTGGTGCGAGGCCACATCGTTATAAGTCTGCCGAGACTTTATCAAACGCCTTGTCTAACGCCGGGGAAGACAAAGGGACTTCCTCCACCGTGGGCAGTTTTTCCAGGGTAAGGCGAGACTGACTCGCACCGGAGAGGCGTTTGAGCAATTTTGGTTTGGGGTCGTGCAGCAGGTAAATAATGCGATCGCCCGGTTGCCAAGTATCCGAGGCGGACACCACGAGAAACTGATTCCCCCGTTCGATGGCTAACGGCACCAGTTCTCCAGACCTCATCAAGGCTTGCAAATGCGCCTGCTGAAAGGCAAAACCCGGTTCTTTCAGGACGGTTTCCCCCAATTTCACCTGACCGTCATTGATGTACTGATTCCAGTTTTTAAGCTGCACGGTAGGCACAAAGGCATGCTGAATTTTAGTCTTTTTCGTCTGATTGCCAGACTTCTCCACCACAGGGTCGCGAGGAAATAACGCCAACACCCTAGGCGGGCCAAATTCTTCCACCGCGCGCTGTGCCAACACCAGATTCACTTCTCCATTGCTGGTCATGGCGAGAAAGGTGCCCATTGAATCGAGTCCGGCAACTTCTAGGACTTCGGTATCCAGGGCTGAGCTTAAGAATACCCGCAAATCTTCCTGTGCGGCTTCCTGACAAGCTTCGGGATTGGTATCGAGCAGCACCACGGACTCGCCGCGTTCTTTCAACAAGCGGGCAATCAATCGACTCATGGGGTTGGATCCGACGATAATCGCCCCGGTGGCTTTGGTGGACATCACGCCGAGCACTCTCGCCACGATGCGAGCGCTTAACCCTTGCATGACCACGGTAACAATAATGGTCAGGAAAACCAAGGCTTTGATGGAGTCCCCCCCATTGATACCGCGATCGGTCAGCAAAATCGAAAATAAGGAAGCCACGGACGCCGAAACGATTCCTTTCGGGCCGATCCAGCTTACAAATAGTTTTTGTCGCCAGTTGAGTTTGCTATTCCAGGTGCAAAGCCACACGTTAATCGGGCGCACCAAGAACATCAGTGCCAACACCGTCACCACACTGCCCCATCCCAGGGCAACCACACTGGCAAGGGACAAATCCGCCGCCAGGAGGATAAACAGCACGGAAACGGCGAGAATGGTTAACTGGCCTTTAAACCGTCGCAAAAGGCGTTCTTCGGGCAAGGAGGAGGCCCGCAGAACGATGCCGGCAACTACCGTGGCCATCAGTCCGGATTCTCCTCGGATATCTTGGGCTAAGCCAAACAGTCCCCAAAGTCCGGCTAACACTACTAGGTTTTTCAGGTCTTCGGAGAGAAAATGGGCTTTTTTCAAGCAGTAGCCTAGCAACCAGCCGCCTAATGCCCCGATCGCGCTGCCAATTCCCAGGCGAATGGTCAGTCCGGCGATCAGTCTCAGGGGATCGGCATCCCCATTCAAAATCACGTCTAAGACTAACACCGCCAAAATGGCTCCTACCGGGTCGATTAAGACCCCTTCTCCTTCCAGCAAGGCAGCTACGGGGCGCTCCACCTGAACTTGTTTGAGCAATGGTCCGATCACTGTCGGTCCGGTGACGACCACTAAGGAGGCGTACAAAAACGCGATCGGCCAGGGGAATTCACTGTACATATGTGCAGCAATGCCGCCGCCAATCAGGGTTATGAGGGTTCCGATGGTCACGAGGTTCCGCAAGCTACCGGACACTTTGTCCAGGTCTCGCAGTTCGAGATTGAGTCCTCCTTCGAACAAAATTAATGCCACTGATAGGCTGACGATGACTTCTAGACCATCGCCCAACAGGTGGGGATGCAGCAATCCGAACCCATCTGGCCCTAACAGGATGCCAAACAGCAGCAAAAATACAATCCCTGGAATTTTTAGGTAGTCGGCCAGCACTTGCGCGCTGATGCCTGCGATTACGGTCAGCACCATCAGCAGGGTAATGTCAAAAGGCATATCCATAGGCGTGATAAAGCGAGCGGTCATCGAGCTTCAGGTTTAAACGCCTCATTCTCCGGTGGCGATTGGCTTGGTTCTCTTTGAATGGGCGAATAAACAAGCGGGCGATCGCGCTATTAGTGTTGGAGCGAGACGCCTTATAGCCAAGGTACAACGTTTGGTAAAATTATGAATTTAGGTTGAATTCAAACGATCCATGAGAATGGCGATCGGAGCCGCACTCCCCGATCGCTTCTGGTTTGTGGAATTTTTCTACTCGGTTTGTTCACTTCCGGATATCGACAAGGAAATACCCCATCTTACTCATTAGGCTGTTTTGCAGACTATCATACCACACGGGGGAAGATAAACGCGCCATCGGCTTGAATGGGGGAGTCTGGGGAGGATAAAGCACCTGGGGTAGCCACAGCATCAGTTGATTCGTGCAATCGATCGCTCAAATGGGAACGAACTTTTTTACCCAGATCTCATCCTCCCTTTGAAAGACCCACTCCCCCCCCCCTCTCAGCAAATCGCTTTACTCTTCAGCAAAGGAGCGATCGACGCTCGAAAGAAAGATCGGTTCGACCCGAATGCCCAGGATGCTCACGGGTCTTACCACCATGTACTCTCCTTGAGAGGTTTTGATCGGTACGTTGATGAACTCTTTCCCCTCGGAGTTGGGGACTAAGACTCCTTGATACCACTTCTGGAAATCTTGAATACTCGGAAAACGTACCTGTTCTCTGTGACCCCCTTCCAAAAGGAGGTAAACGCCAATATAGTCTGGAGTTCTCGGCATATGGCTAAATTTATCTTGAAAGCACCGAGATTATTATGATCCGCTCTGGGGCAAATGATTCGTTGTTTTTTCGCGCACCTTTAATCTCCTTTCCCTGTCATCAAAATATTAAATCCCTGGAATGGGGTCTCAAAGACCAAGGGCAAAATCTGACGCAATTCAGTCTCGTTCTTAAACTGCACCTGTTGATACCGGGGCAAATCAAAGCCATACACCCCCCCCCCTCGTCTCCCGCCTTTCCTGGGCGGCGAGCAATAGTTCCGGCGCTTGCTCTGTAGGGCATATCCTACTTCTACGCAGACTTGCAGACTGGAAATCAGTTGCGGTGGATCCCCTTCTACCCTGGCGATCGCCGCGATCTCCGCGATCGCCAGCAAACTTTTGCCGGGTTTTCACATTTTCTCGCCGCTCCACCGCATCGGTTCTTCGCAGCGATCGCACCGCACTCTCTAACCGCAAAGAAAACCGCGATCGGCGATTGATTTCTTCTAGTACGCTCTCGATAGCCTCGCGCAACACTTCGCTCGACTCCGGATATTCCGCTTGCGAACACAGGAAAATCGTTGGCTCGGTCTGCGCCATTACATCCTGCTTGCTAAAATAAATTTCGTGACTGATTAAATCAATATTGGAAATCGCTGTGCCGCCATTCCTCTCAATATAAAATTCCCCAGGTTCCCCTTCTAAATACCGCTGAAATTACTCCCACTGCTTCACCTATTCCCTCTCTTCTAAAAATTCGCCTCGCCACCCGGTTTTTCCCCGCTATTTTTGCTCGATTGCAAATCTTGTCTGCGCTTATCTATTTCCTGTATTGGCTCCTATTCCTCAAATTAAACCCTTTATCACACAATTTTTGTGAGTTTTAATCCTTTCAAATCTTTGTTTAAAATTATTTTAATAACCAACTTTACCGAGTCTATGTAAATTTATTTTTTCCGCCTAAAATATTTTTGTGGCATTCTTTTGATTAAACCCCGGATAAAATCCCTTAGTTTTTGCAATTAAATTATCGCCAACATCCCTGTTTTTTATAAGTGGAATAGGAAAAATATAGCAGTTCTCATATAGGTGAGGTAACGAATTTTTTACTTCGGAGGTGCAAGCGCGGTTGGGACTATTTGGCTGCGGATCGCATCAAGAAAGAGACCTGCTCTATTTCACCACCACCACGCGATCGGCGGGAAAAAACTATCCCGATAAGCGCAATAGTTGTTTATCCCTAGTCCAACCCCAGGGATGGAAAAACTATCCCGATAAGCG
>NZ_JAJENT010000897.1:0-200 GCF_035615515.1 Phormidium sp. CCY1219 | reverse complement strand
GATGTTAAAACAGTTCGCGGACTCCAAAAGATTTTGCTGAAAAGCTGGTCAGCCAAAGTGTTAGCAGTACGACGGGTAACACAAGACAATCAAGGCAAGAAAACGGCGGGAGTAGATGGGGTCAAATCCTTGTCTCCAAAAGCGCGTATGAGCCTTGCAGGTCAAATGAAACTCGACTCAAAAGCTAAACCCGCCAGACG
>NZ_JAJENT010000896.1:0-302 GCF_035615515.1 Phormidium sp. CCY1219 | reverse complement strand
AACGCAATGGTTTTTTCCAGTCCTGGAGTCAGTAATAGGGAAATAACCATTAAGCCAACGCAATGGTTTTTTTCCAGTCCTGGAGTCAATAGTAGGGAAATAACCATTAAGCGAACGCAATGGTTTTTTTCCAGCCCTGGAGTCAATAGTAGGGAAATAACCATTAAGCGAACGCAATGGTTTTTTTTCAGCCCTAGAGTAGTAACAGCGAAATAACCATTAAGTCAACGCAATGGTTTTTTTCCAGTCCTGGAGTCAGTAATAGGGAAATAACCATTAAGCCAACGCAATGGTTTTTTTCC
>NZ_JAJENT010000895.1:0-218 GCF_035615515.1 Phormidium sp. CCY1219 | reverse complement strand
CCGACGACGGCACCAACGGCTTTGAGCTATGGAAGAGCGACGGCACCGCAGCAGGTACGGTTTTAGTTAAAGATATCAGGTCTGGTTCGGGTAGCTCAAATCCCTCTAATTTAACCAACATCAACGGCACCCTGTACTTTGGAGCCGACGACGGCACCAACGGCTTTGAGCTATGGAAGAGCGACGGCACCGCAGCAGGTACGGTTTTAGTTAAAGAT
>NZ_JAJENT010000894.1:0-50514 GCF_035615515.1 Phormidium sp. CCY1219 | reverse complement strand
GAGGGTGAACCATATGGAGATATCCGCGCATTCTACCACAGGGAAAGCCTCTCGACCAAATATTCAAATAAAAAATGCACCGCATCCATTTGGCGATCGCGGCTGCTATTCATTCGCCGCGAGGGTTCTGATGTGGTGTCGGACGTTGCAATGTCAGCGTTTATATGCAAAAAACCCCCTGGACAGGGCGGCGGAAGCCATTCCCTGTCCAGTAGGTTTTTGCCCACATGGCATTGCAGCGAAATTAAGCCGATGTTTTAATCCGCGCTGAAATTACACCGGGCGATTTCTATTCCCAAAAAATATGGGATTAATATTAGTTGAAATACTCGTTAAACTTAAGAGATTTGAGGACAATTGCGGCTGACCATTAGGAGATAAAATGAAGGGGTTTGGTCAAAGCCGCAGGGTTCAAAGAAGAAGTGAACGTCGATTAAATGGGTTGGGATTACGGTTTGCATCGTCCACTACCCCGTTGGTCGTCATCATCTTGGGGAATTTGAGCTTGCGTGCAGGGCGCGTCCGCTTTCTGGCGCTGGATTGGGGTTTCAGCCAAAAGCGAGGATTTGGCATCAAACGACCCAAAAACGCGCAGATCGCGACGACTGCAACCGGGTTTCGGGTCGTCAATTTCACAATTTTCTTGATTTTTGGTTTGTTGTTGTTGAGAGAATAGTTGTAAGGGAGAATTAAAATCGCTTTTGGAAGAAAAGCGAGACTCCATTGCTTGGGCACTGGTAGCAACACCAGCAAGCAGGAAGGTGGAAAGGAGCACAGAGGTATAGAGACGCATAAAGGAACTTGTCTTTAAAAACTTCTGTTCCCTAATACGCATTTCCCTCGCGCGATCGGGATAAAGAAAATCCGAAAGCGTCAGAAATTTAAAATCCGCCAGTTAGCAAACTGTCCCTGCAAAATTTTTTCAGTAAAGAAAAAGCAGTATTTTTTTTTGATGACGAGAAAACGCAAAGATTGCGGTTCGGCGCTAATCCACGCAATCCGGGTTAATTGCGGATAAAGGTTGAGAATATATAATCCCCTAACCGGGGACTTTAACCTGCTTCCGGTTCTTTTTGCTGCGCCTCTATCCAGTCACAGTGACGATAATGCCGTTCGATCGCTTCAATATTGGGGCGATTGTCTTCCGCATCGGGAAGTGCGATCGCTCTCCCGGCAAGTTTGCCATAGCTGGTTTTCCGCAGGTTGGGGGATAACACCACTTTTAACGTCATTGGCTCGATCGCCATTTGCTGCGCCAAGAACAGCTTGTGAATATCCGCCCTTAAGACCACTCCATTGCCCACCGCATGGGTTCCATCGCCCCCCTGGGATTCCAGCCAGAGAATTTCTAGGGCATCTTCCACGTCACATCCGGTAATGGCACATCGCCCTTTATAGGCGTTTAATAACGGTTGTCGAAGCTGCAGGGGAGGCGACTTTTTCGGAATCGCTGTGAGGAGTAAAATCAAGCCGCCACCAAGCAACACCCCGACGATCGCTCCGCTGGCTAAGGTGAGGAAAAACCTTTGGTTGGATTTGGTGGGGGAGACTTGCGGCGCTTGGGCGATCGCTAAACTGCTGACCATTTGCGACTGGGATGCTTCGGCTTGTGAAAGTGCCGCTTGCAGTTGCTCCACTCGTTCTTTTTGCTGCGTTACCTCTGCTTCCAATCGCGAGAGTTCTGCTTCGTCGGCCCCATAATAGTCGTACAGGTTTTGTTCCGCTTGCTGGAGGTTTTCCCGCGCTTGGGGTAAAGTTTTTTTCAGTTTTTCTACCCGGGCGGTTAAGCGAGCATTATTAATCAATTGACTCTGCTGCACCATTGCCTCCATTAAGGCGGCTACGGCTTGATTTGCGGTTTCGGAATTGTCATCTCGATATAATACTTGCAGCATGCCGGCGGTTTCTTCACTGGGCAGTTTTAATAACAATTTTTGCCGCACTTCTTCTGGAGGAA
The DNA here is from genome assembly GCF_035615515.1 of Phormidium sp. CCY1219. GTDB lineage: Bacteria > Cyanobacteriota > Cyanobacteriia > Cyanobacteriales > Laspinemataceae > CCY1219. The sequence continues at coordinate 48,557 of NZ_JAJENT010000894.1, read as the reverse complement.
CTTGGATATAATCTGCCACGGCTTTTAGGACATTTTCTGCCAGCAACAGATTGACTAATTCTTCTGCCCGAGAAAATTGCTGTCCTTGTTTGATAATTTGGCGGGTGGTGGGGGTGAGGGAATCCTCGGTAGGGTTGGCTCTCAAGGCACCTACAGCAATATATTTTGGCTGGGGTTCGATTTGAAATGCCATGAACCCCGAGATGCCAACGGAGGCGATAAAGAGGGCGACAGCAAGCCATTTGTATCGCGCGAGGGTTTGGAGATAGGAACGGAAAAAAGAAGATTTCATGGCGATCGCAAATTGGGGGCTTAGGTTACGATGAATCTGTCAGTTTGCACGGTAATGACTCTCGGTTGGCGGTGAAATTTCCCGGCCCACACACCCACTGCAAAATTTCGGAAGCTCGGCCATTGATGACGCTGGAGAGTCGGGAGATAACGCCAAATCACGGACTCTGCCATCCGAGGCGATCGCCGCGAACTTCTTGACTATCAGCCAATGGCTTGATTTTATTCTAACCCACGGCCACTGGCGTGGATTTTAAACTGGCAACTAAGCGGACGCCGTATTCCTCTTCAAACACTTGTTTCTTTTGCTCCAAGCTCCAGAGTTCTAACACGCACTTGTCGTCGGGTTCGGTGGGTTGCAGTTTCAGGTGCAGTTCTTTTTTCTTGGCGTCGTAGTGGCATTCCACGTCGGCGATCGCGCCAATTTGGCGGCGATCGAGGGCAACGGACAATCGCAACAATGCACTCAATTGCGCCACCATTTTCCGATAGTGTTTGGGCAGATTGCGATAATTATCGTGCTTTTTCTTCGGCGCACTTTGCCGATGGTATCGCGCGAGATTGGCGATCGCTTCTACTTCTAAATCCGTATAACCGAGCAGTTCGCCGTTGCGAATTAAATAATACGAGTGCTTGTGGTGGGAAGAATGGCTGATGTGAATGCCGCAGTTATGCAAAATTGCCGCAGTCCATAGCAGTTCCCGTTCGTCTAATCCCCACTCGTGCAAAATGCCTTCAGTTTGGTCGAAAAAGCTGAGAACAAATGCGGCAACGCGCTCGGCAGATTCCAGATTTACCTGATATTTTTGCGCCAGTTTTAAGGTGCTGCGCTGACGAATGGAACTTTGAAACCGCAGGCGGTCTTCGATTAACCCGTGAGCGAGCATCCAATCCACGATCACTCCTTCGCGCAGCGATCGCTCGCAAATGGTCAGGGAGTCTATCCCCAACACGGTCATCGCTTCTTGCAAAATTAATGCCCCTGCCAAAATAATTTCCGCGCGCTTCTCGGAAATCCCGGGCACTTCTACCCGTTCCTCATAAGAAAGCTTCCGCAATTGTTGTACGATGTCTTGCAAGTTTTTTAACTTCAATTCGTACCCCGTCAGCGGTGAGGGTTCGGTGCCGAGTTGCTCGCGCGCGTCAATTGCTGCTAAAGTTTCAATCGTCCCGGAGGTGCCGACCAAACGCGGTTCTTCTTGTTGGGGAAATAAGTGGTTTTGCAGCTCTTCTACCGGACGCTCGAGCATTCCGCGAATGTAGGCTTGCAGGTATTTAAACTCGTCGTTACTGATAGGATCTGTGGTGACAAATTCGCTGGTGAGGCGCACTGCACCGACTTTGGTGCTACTCAGGGACCGGGGTTCGTGACCATCGCCTAAAATTAATTCCGTAGAACCGCCGCCAATATCGATAATAATGTGGGGTTCTTTGTTAAATTCCATGCAGGAAAGCACGCCGAGGTAAATGCGTCGCGCTTCTTCTTGACCGGAAATTAAATTAACGCGCAAATCCAATTCCCGCTCGATTTCTTTGAGAAAATCGCGCCCGTTGGGAGATTCTCTCACAGCGGAAGTGGCGACGGCGACGATGTGTTCGGCATTCAAACTGTGGGCGAGTTCCTGGAATCGACGCAGTGCAGCCATTGTCCGTGCCATGACTTCCGGTTTCAGGTTGCCGGTTTTGGTCTCGCGATCGCCGAGACGCACGGTTTCTTTCTCTTTGGCAATAATCGTAAAGGTGGGTAAGCTTGCATCGATTTGCACCACCACCATATGCAGGGAGTTGGTGCCCATATCGATAGCCGCGAGAATGCGCTGCTGCTCCCGATTTGGAGCGGGAATCCTCATTATCGGAACTGATTTAACCATTGCGATTGTTTGGGGTGCTTATCCCATTTCAGACTTCCAGACTAACGATATCTTAATTAATGGGACAATCGCGAAAAACTTTCAGTGAATCTCATGTTAACGTCACCAGAAAACCAAACCGAACCCACCTGGAAAGCGGTGCTGCGCCTGCTGCGGTGGAATAAACCGGCGGGACGCTTGATTTTAATGGTTCCTGCCCTGTGGGCTGTGTTTTTGGCCGCACGGGGAACCCCGCCAGTGCCCCTGGTGGGGGTAATTGTGTTGGGGACTTTTGCCACCAGCGCGGCGGGATGCGTGGTGAATGACCTGTGGGACCGGGATATCGACCCGCAAGTGGAACGCACCCGCGATCGCCCTCTGGCTTCCCGCAAACTTTCGATTACGACCGGCATTGTGGTGGCAATGGTGGCCCTGTGCTGTGCCGCTATTCTGGCCCTCTATCTCAATCCCCTCAGTTTTGCCCTCTGCGTGGCTGCTGTACCGGTGATTATCGGCTATCCCCTGGCAAAGCGGGCGTTTCCCGTGCCCCAACTGGTCCTCTCCATTGCTTGGGGATTTGCGGTGTTGATTAGTTGGACCGCTGCAGTTTCTCACTTAGAACCAGATACTTGGATTCTCTGGGGGGCAACGATTCTGTGGACCTTGGGGTTCGATACGGTGTATGCCATGAGCGATCGCGAGGACGATTTGCGCGTGGGGGTCAACTCTAGCGCTATATTTTTCGGCGATCGCGCCCCGGAAGCGGTGGGCTTCTTTTTCCTCGGCACGATTGCTTTCCTCGCCTGGGAAGGCGCAACCCGTCACCTCAGTTTTCCCTTCTGGATTGCCTTGGGGTGCGGCGCAATTCTTTGGGGTTGGCAATACCTGCAATTGCGCCAAGACAATCCGCCCAAACCAATTTACGGTCAAATCTTCGGCCAAAATGTTTCCATCGGCTTTCTGTTGTTGGCTGGCATGATTGGCAGTTATTTTATTTAACCAAAATTGGCGAGGGCTGGTTGTATTCGGATAAACGCCGGGGACTTAAAGTCCCCGGCTTATAGCTCAAGTCGTCTAAAGACGACTAATATTAATCGGAGGAAATAGCAGTCAAAAAATGAGTCCGCGTAGGCGGACTTAGCTTGCCAAGGCGCGATTTCAATCGCCTTTCTTGTAAAAAAATGAGTCCGCGTAGGCGGACTTAGCTTGCCAAGGCGCGATTTCAATCGCCTTTCTTGCCAAGGCGCGATTTCAATCCCCCGCTTTCTTTCCCCCCAATATTGTCAAAAAAAATGAGTCCGCGTAGGCGGACTTAGCTTGCCAAGGCGCGATTTCAATCCCCCGGTTTTCTCCAATATTGCTTGCCAAGGCGCGATTTCAATCCCCCGGTTTTTAAACCTGTACCCCTTTACCCTTTAATTTCTCCTTTCCACGTGATGATTTGCTGAGTGGAACGTTCGCCTAACGAACGAGTCACGAGTAACTCGATTTCTACCCCAACTCCGGGTTGCAAGTATTGCGATTCTATGGGTAATTGACCCAAATTTAAGGTCAAGCGATTGTAATTTTGCGTCACCAATTCCGGGGGAATTTTGCCCTCGTAGCGGGTGCGATAGTCTCGGTTGCGGCTAAACCACACGCTGGAGGTGGTGGCGCGATAGGTGATGGCGAATTCGGTGGTTACGATGTCGGAGACTTGCCCTCGGTCAATCAAACTGAGGGTTAGATTTTCGCCGTTGCTGGCAAATTCGACCAAGGTAAGCTCGGTGGCTTCGCTTTCCCGGATGAGGTTAGAAATGATGATGTTGGTTCGGTCGGTTTCCACAAATTGCTGTGCTTGCACCCAAATGTCTTCTGGGAAGAAAAGCTCGACTTTGTTATCCTCGGTTAAGCGAAAGTTGGCGCGAGTATCGGTAAAATTGTAGGTCGATCGCCCTGCTTCCCAGGTTACGCGAACCGGGCGTTCGATGCGATCGCGAAATTCGCGATATTCATCGGCAATTTTAGAACCGGGTGCTAACAGCAAGCTCGCACCTTGGCGGGTTTCCCAGCGATTGCGAGAGAGAACAACGTCTAAGCTGGCGAGTTGGGAGATGGGAACGGCGATCGCCGGGTTGTCTTCCGCTAAGGGTTCCTGGCGGTTAATTAATGTGAGCGTTCCCAGGCGTCCGTTCCCACCGCTGGCACCCCAAGAGCCATTGCGACCGTCTGACCCATCGTAGCAACGAAACTCTCGCTCTCGGCATTGCGGTTGCGAAGTGTTGAGGCTATCTTCGCACACGCGCACATCCCAATCCCGTTCGCGACAGTCGCATCCGTCGCCCCCATTGCCCCCGCGTCCCGATCGCCCGCCTTTTCCGCCGGCTGCATTCACGAAAATGTTGTTTAAATGGTCTCGATTGGTATAATATATAGTGAGAAAACCGCCTTGGCCGCCATCGCCGCCATCGCCGCCATCGCCGCCATCGCCGCCATCTGGGGCGCGCAGGTCGTAATCCACGTTGCGCGGTTGTCGGCGACAGCGGGCATCATCCCCATTGTCGCCATCCTCGCCATCCTCGCCGTCGGTCCCGGAGAGATCCAACAGGATAGAGCTTCCATCGGCGAAAAGGGTTTGGTTGTCCCCGGGACGACCATTTCTCCCATCTCGTCCGTCGAATCCGTCGGATCCATCGTCGCCAAAATCGCGGATTTCTCGACTCCAGACTAACATCGAACACTGGAGGGAGTCGGTGGGGGGCATTAAAAGCGGAACGGAAAGGAAGAATAAAAATAGGCTGAATTTAGCGAACCACGGTAGCTGCATCCCTTTTTCTCCTGGCTTTTGAAGTCAGCATTTTAGACTCTACAAGGATTGAATAGCTCAGTCGGGATGACTTTTACATCAACTTTGTGGGCGGGCGATCGCGCTTTTCCGTTCCGCCAATTTCCGGATAAAGTGTTAGTTTAACCTGGCAAAAATTTAGGGATGCGGATGTTTGCGCGGCTTACTTTAACCGCCATGCGGCGATGGGTTCAGTTTTGCCTTTGGCGGCGATTGGTTCGCGCGGTTCGACTTCTAGCTTTTCTTCCATGCATTGATAAATGCGATCGGAGAGGGTAATTTCTCCGGCTGGGGTGGCTGTTTCTAACCGTTTTGCCGTGTTGACCACATCTCCGATCGCGGTGTAAGTGCGGACGCGATCGCTGCCAAATAATCCTTCAATTACGCTTCCGTAATGCAAGGCACATCCCGCCCCTAATTGATGGGGCGCAAGCAGGGTTTCGGCTGCATTTTGCATGGCGCGGGCGGCGGCGATCGCTTGCTGGGGAGTGGCGTAAATTGCCATAATTTCATCGGCGGTTAAGGTAATTCTTAACGGTTGAAATTTAGCGGCGGCGGGTTCTACTGTGCGATAATAAGAATTAAGCACGGCGGCGACAATATCGGGAGAAGTTTCTTCGCACCAGTGGGTAAATCCGCGAATATCCATAAATAAAATGGCGCGATCGCGTCGCCGAAATCCCAATTCTTCCGGATTGATGACCGCTTGTTTCACTGCATGATTTCCCATTCCCCATTGTGCCAAATTCCGCAACAAACCAGCAGTTTCTTGCAGTTTTTTCCGTTGAGATGTCACCTGTAACGTCTGCAGTCCCAGCAACAATCCCACCACCATCGTACTTTGAATGATAAATTGATGATGGGGAATCCGGAGAATATTGATGAAACTTTCCCATCCGGTGGCCTCGGGGTAAGATTTGTAGATCAGTGCCCCATACAGGGCAATCACCATGCTAGTTCTGGTCAAACTTTCTAGGGGAATAATCCAAGTGGCGGTCTGAGATGGCTTATGAAAGCGGATGAATTGCGAGGTAGCAATCATCACAGCAAAGCACCACAAAATCAGGTGATTCGGTTCGGCAAAAAATTCCAGCCCTTCTAGGGGTAAATCGCTCAGGGTGTAAATCGATGGACCGATAAAGTTTCCCCAAAACCGATGGGGATTGGGTCGAGATAAGTACCAGGCTTGGGCAAACATTGCACCTACAATTAAATAATGCCCGGTGTGGATTAAATAGTCAGTCCAACTCATTAACGCCATTTCTGAGAGCGCGTTAAAAATCAAAAAATGCCCGCTATTCGACAACAGCTCGCTAACAAACGCACCCCAACGGGATCCGTTTAGACGTTCTTCAATAACATCTTGTGACGAATTGCGAAACAACTGTTTTAACACGGCTTTGGCGGTGAATTTTTATGGCGAATCTGCATCTCGATTTTGTGATGCTCCCCACCCCATTAAAGGGATTTGACCAACACGGAGTCTCCTTCAATTTTAACTGTATAAGTGGCTAAAGACTCTGTTGCTGGCCCTTGCAGCACTGTGCCGTCTGCACTGTATTCGGCATCGTGGCAGGGACAGATATATTTGCTCTCGCCGACATTCCATTCTACCGTACAGCCTTCGTGGGTGCAAGTGGGATTCACGGCATTTACGATCGCCGCATCTTCCGGGTTTCTGATAACCAGAACCGAACCGCCGGGAAATTCTTTATTGAGGATTGCACCGTTTTCGTCTAATTCAGTTACGGTGCCCACCGCTTCAAATCCCTCGGACTCTGAAGAATCGGTGGGCGGTGGCGGCGGTGGCGGATTGGAGCTTTCGGTTTGGGCTTGTTCGTTGGGGGAACAAGCGGCGATCGCCACGGGTAAAAAACTGGCCATGCAACCAACACTCACCCAACTCATAAACTCCCGACGATTCATTCCTTTTTCTCCGTTGCTAGAACTACGAATTTTGCCCGAAAATGCCATTTCCCTCCGGCCAACTTCCGGAGATTTTGCTCCGGCGACTTGGGGAAAGCATATCCTCTTATTCTATAATGGCTGAAGGCCAAAATGCCATAACATTTAAGCAAGCGTGCCGATTGGGCTTGCCTTACTTTGGGAAGGGGAGGCGTTCCCCGCATGTGCTGGGAAGGAGTCAAAAATGCCATACCATTTGCCAGAATTTAAACTGCTTTTTTGCCTTTGCGGTGGCGAAACCAGCCCAGCATTTGGATGCCGGTGATGAGGAGTGCGATCGCCCCTAATCCGACTAGCAAAACGTAAATTGGCTTCAAGACATCTCCTAGATATTCCCCTTGGTGAATTACCATAAACAGATGAGCGGTGTCAGGAGACATGCCAAACCAACTTTTGCCCAGGCGGTAGATAATTCCAGTTAGGGCGCTGAGCAGTAAGGGGAGGAAAAAAATCGGGGCTAGGAGGCGATGCAACTGGCGATCGCTGAATTTTTTGGCACGGTTTTTCGCGCGATCGCTTCCGCCTCGGCGCATCAGGGTCAAACCAGTGGCGATCGCGCCAATCAGTCCTAACCCAACCAATAGCACGTAAATCGGTTTGATGGGATTTCCCAAGAATTCCCCTTGGTGAATCACCATAAAAAAATTGGCGGTGTCTGGAGACATGCCAAACCAGCTTTTGCCCAGGCGATAAATGATGCCGGTGAGGGCGCTGAGCAATAAAGGAAAGAACAAAATCGGCGCAATTTTTCGGTGAATTTTGCGAAATAAAACTCGATCCATTGTTTTTTATTCCTCGATGGTTATTCGCGTTGAGGTCATCCCCGCCCTTTCAATCATGTGGGTAACTCTTCGCCAGGGGCGTCAAGTCCCACGCCTGAAGCCTTGCCGGCACCGCTTCCAGTGCCCTGCCCCCCCTTCCAGGCTATTATAAAATACTATTTTTCATTTGTCTATTGTATTGTAACCCACCCTCTGGTAAAATGTTCGCGAATATGGGGCGATTCGGGGGGGTTTGGGGAAAAGAGACAAGAAGCGGGGTTGGAGTCAAATGGGTTGCGAATTCGTCCGATTTTCGCTCGATTTTTTCTCACCTCTATTCCGCCCACTTCCGAGGGGATAAAAAACCGGGTTTCTCGCCGGCAGTGGTTGCCCCAGCTTCACTCGTTGGTTAAGAAACGCCGGCGATCGCTTCCGCCTCGGCAGTTGCGTTTCTCGGCGGTAACCTGGGAACGAGTTAAATTATTTTGCATCCGTGCTTAGGGGTAAAAAATCAGTCATGGAACGAGCAATTTCTCTGTTAGGATTGGTGACATTTGTGGCGCTGTGTTATGCGTTTTCGGTGAATCGCAAAGCGGTGCGCTGGCGCACCGTGGCATGGGGGCTTGGGTTGCAGCTTGGTTTGGGAGTTTTTATCCTCAAAACTCCCGTGGGTTTAGCCCTGTTTGAGTTTCTCGGCGAAACCGTAAACCGCTTTCTCAACTTTGCCGATGCTGGGTCGGAATTTGTGTTTGGCGAGGATTTTACCGAGCATTTTTTTGCGTTTAAAGTGATTCCTACCATTATCTTTTTCTCCGCCTGTATTAGCATTTTGTACCACTATCAGATTTTGCAGCGCTTGGTGCAGGGCATGGCATGGGGAATGATGAAAACCATGCAGACCTCTGGGGCGGAATCTCTCAGTTGTGCGGCGAATGTTTTTGTGGGAATGACCGAATCTCCTTTAATGATTAAACCCTATATTTCTAAACTGACCCAATCGGAACTTCATGCAGTAATGACCGGGGGATTTGCTACCATTGCCGGCGGGGTTTTGGCGGCGTATTTAAGCTTTGGAATTCCGGCAGAACATTTGCTGGCCGCTTCGGTGATGTCCGCACCGGCAGCATTGGCCATTTCTAAATTACTGTATCCGGAAACGGAGAAATCTGTCACCCAAGGAACGGTAAAAATGGAAGTGGAAACTACCTATGCCAATGCCATTGATGCGGCAGCATCTGGGGCGCGGGATGGGTTAAAATTGGCTCTGAATGTGGCAGCGATGCTCATCGCATTTTTGGGATTGTTGGCTTTTGTGAATGCAGTTTTAGGCGGCATCGGCAGTTGGGTAGGAGTGCCGCAACTTTCTTTGGAGTGGATTTTATCGTATTTAATGGCACCAGTGGCGTGGTTGATGGGAGTTCCTTGGGTAGATGCGGCACAGGTGGGGGTTTTGTTGGGGAAAAAGACGATTTTAAATGAGTTTATTGCTTATTTGGATTTGCAAAGTTTAATCCAAAATCAGGCAATCTCCCCACGGGCCATTGCGATCGCCACCTATGCTCTGTGCGGTTTTTCTAACATCGGCTCGATCGCCATTCAAATTGGCGGCATTGGCGCGATCGCCCCCCATCGTCAACCGGATTTAGCTCGCTTGGGCCTGCGAACCATGATTGCCGGTTCCATTGCCTGTTTCACTACCGCCTGCATCGCGGGCATCTTATTGTAAGTCATTGGTCAATCCTCACCATTCCACTCTCTTTCAATGCGTTCTAAATCCTTCGCCGCCCCCAATTCTTGAAAAATGTCATGCGCTTTCTGGTAATGCTGCTGGGCAATGTCTTCGTTACCGCGCTTCCGCGAGAGTAGCGCCAGGTCAAAATTGGTTTCGGCAATCTCCCACCTCATTCCCAATTTTTCCATTTTCCCTAAAGCTTCGGTTAAATATTGTTCCGCAGCATCGAGATTGCCTTTACCCAGTTCGATATCTTCCAATAGTGCTAATGATGTTGCCATGCCAGAGCGATCGCCCAATTCGGCGATCGGTCATCTGCCTGGGTTAATACACATTGGCACTCGGGTGTAAAGCACTTGTTACAATTCTTTTCAACTTTAGATGCATCATCGAGTTTGAGGCAAGTAATGATGCAGGTTTCCCAACGCGCCCTTGTAATTATCGCCGAAGCAACCGCAACCAGCGCCATTGGATTGGTTCATGCCGGTGCGGGTGTGGGGCCGGTGCGTCACCCCCCCCACAAACGTGGCTGATTCTCCCATTGATGAATTGCGGGGGGTGACGCACCCTACCGGTGGGGGGTTCGGATGACAATCGAGCTGAAAAGCAAAATAAACCCTGCCTATCTCAGGCTGGGTTTATTGTTAAATCAGCTAACATTACGCTTCTGATTGTGCGTGGCGCTTGCGAATCATCATTAGAGAACTGGCACCTAACAATCCGAGGATTAAAGAAGGTTCGGGTACGGAAGTGGTCACACCTTTGACGGCAAAAACCACGTCATTGTAATCCTCGTCTCCGCCACCCACGATATCTTCAAACCCCAGGAGCAAGTAGTCGCCCACAGTATATCCGAGAACGTGCGTCAGGTTGTCGGAGTTTAGATTTGGGTCAAACCCGAGGAACTGTTGGCCGCCATTTTTGCCGTTAGACTTCACGAAGAAATCAATAAAGGTGTTTCCGGCAAAATTGCCCAAGCTGGCTCCTTCACCCAGTTTCAGGGGGCCTTTGCTGTTGGAAAGAATGCTCAGGGGGGAAGAAATATCGTCAAAAATCTTGTTTTTCGTGGTTCCGCTATCTACAGAGTAAAATAGCTGATTGCGATAGCCCGCCCCTTCATTGATGAAGAAAACTTCCACATCTTGCACGCCTCCGGACCAACGCAGTTTGCTCAGGTCAGCTTGCGGCAGATTGAGGGTATTGAGGGAATTGCGCTCGTCATTCACCAGATCGTTAAATTGCGTCCAAGCGTCGAAATCTAAGCGCAACAAATCGCTGGGTGCGTTTTCGTATTGTTGGTCATACTGCTGTCTCGTCACCTGAGCTGAGGCACTTTCAGCAGTGAGTAGGGTTGCAGTGGTAGCAACCAGGGCCATTACCCCAATCGCGGATTGGCGAGCGATCGCGTTGAATGTTGAAAGGTTTTTACTTGTATGAATCGCCATGATTCTTTGGTCTCCGTTATCGACACTTTAATGGGTTGAATAAACACTGTGGCTAATTTCGCTGCGTAGCGAAATAGTCTTTGCGTCACTGCACCTCTGTTTACTTCCACTCTAGAGGCAATGTTCCAGCTTAGGCAAGAGGAAAAATCTATCTTGTTCGGATCTTTATAGTTTAGGAGAGCTGTGTAAAGAGTTTGTAAATTTCAAGGGGTTTTCTGCGGCTATGTAGCCTCAACTCATCCCCGGGCATGGGGCATGGGAGGGAAATCATCCCATCCTCGGGATAAGGATATAGGGCGATCGCGCTATGGGGGCGGTGCGTCACCCCCCCCACAAACGTGGGTTATTCTCCCATTGATGAATTGCGGGGGGTGACGCACCCGACGGTGGGGGGTTCGATCGCGGAATCTGGGGCAATCTCACTCTGGGGAGAGAGTGTCTGTGATTTCGATCGCGGTGGCGGTTGTTTGCGATCGCATTGAGGAGTATTTTACATCACGAAAAGCTGAGGTGTAAATCACGGTTTTTACTACTTTTGGGTCACGGCATCCCGGCCTAAAATCGGTCATACTATAAATAGCAAATTAATTCAGACGAAAAAAGAAAGAAGAGGAGTGAAACTCGATGCCTGTTTTATCGACGCCTTTACATCATTGGAAGCAAAAATCTCTGCACGTGATGGATGAAATTCTTCACCCATTGCGCCACTGGTTGGATGCCATTGAAGTTACCAATCCGGAAATGGCGCATTTGCTGTGCAAGTTAATTCCGGCGCAGTGTCCGTTTGAGCGGGACGTGAACTTGTTTGGCCACACTCTGTTTCACATTCCGCCCCTGTGCAAGCTCAATCCCTTTTACGAGGAACTGGTGAGTTTGCGATTCCGCGCTTTATGCTATCTCGCCGATGAATGTGGCGAAGATATTAGTGCTTACTGCTAGGAAGGGAAGCCGGGATTTTTCTTGGGAAAATTGCTGCTGAAAAAGCAGCCTACAATCAAAGTCAGAGTATGCTTTTCGGAAACCGAACCTTTGGGTGCGGTTTCTACCACTAAGGGGGGATTGACTTTCCTATTAAGTTTTGTTACATTAGGTACATAAGCACGACAAAGGTGCATTTTATAGAGATAAAGGAGGTAGCCTGAATGAACGGCAATATCCGTGTAGGCAACTTGTTTGGAATCCCATTTTATATAAATCCTTCTTGGTTTTTAGTGCTGGGCTTAGTCACCCTAAGTTACGGGGGTTGGCTGGCAGGACAATTTCCAATGGGAGGTGCAGTTCCCTGGATGTTGGGCTTTGTGGCGGCGTTGCTGCTGTTTGCTTCGGTGTTAGCCCACGAACTGGGACATAGCCTGGTGGCGATTAGCCAGGGAATCGAAGTGAAATCTATCACTTTGTTCTTATTCGGCGGTTTAGCCAGTTTAGAAAAAGAATCGAAAACCCCGGGAGAATCGTTTTGGGTGGCGATCGCCGGTCCGCTAGTCAGCTTAGCGCTGTTCGGTATATTCACCGCGATCGGAGTCGTCACCAATGTAGGCGGTCCGGTGGGCGCGATGCTGGGACTGTTAGCGTCGATTAACCTAATCCTCGCCCTGTTTAACCTGATTCCCGGTTTGCCCCTCGATGGCGGGAACATCCTCAAGTCCTTGGTATGGAAGATTACCGGCAATCCCTATAAAGGGGTAATTTTCGCCGGACGAGTGGGACAAGCGATCGGATGGTTCGCGATCGTCACTGGCGCACTTTCTATCTTGGGTCTCAGTAACTTCGGTAGCTTCTGGACGCTGTTAATCGGTTTCTTCTTGCTGCAAAATGCGGGAACTGCGGCCCAGTCTGCCACGATTCAAGACAAACTCTCTCACCTCACTGCTGCTGATGCGGTCAATCCCAATAGCCCCATCGTTTCTGAAAACCTGACCCTGCGCGAATTTGCCAACGAATACATTATCGGTCAAACCCAATGGCGCAAGTTCTTAGTCACTAACGAAGCGGGCGCTTTTATCGGGTCGATTTCGGTGGATGATTTGAAACTGGTCTCTACTTCGCAATGGCCTACTACTCAGGTGAAAGACTTGATGAAAACGGTGGAAAATACCACCACTGTCAATTCCGACCTGTCCTTGCTAGAAGTGGTCACTTTGTTGGAACAAAAAGACATTTCGCAACTGCCGGTGGTTAACGATAATGGCGTATTAGTCGGGTTGCTGGAAAAAGCCGAAATCCTTCGCCAATTGCAAAAACCTACGGAAACCAAACCGGCCTAATTCATACGGCGCGACATTAAGTCGTTAGCAGAGAAAAAAGCCTCCCTCGGGAGGCTTTTTTATTGGGGTTTTGAATGATGGAGGGAGGGGCGCAAGGCCAATGACCCCCATCGGTCAGGTCTCGCATCAGTTTCAGTTTATTTTGTCAAGTATCTGGAGTGCAAAAGAAGGTAACATTCTGGCAGCAGTTTCTCGTCAGTTGTTACTTTTTTTGTTACCTTTGCTTTTCTACAAGGGCGATCGCGCCCTTTTCGCCATGCCATCCCGGGGCGATCGCGGCAAATTTTAATGTAACGGTGCAGTTAATCCTTCGCAGGTTAATTCGGAATTCAGCACCAGGTTTCATTATCGCAAACCAAGGTATAAAAGTGGATTTGCGGCTTTTTGGCTGCATAAATTTGCAGTACCTTCGAGCGGCTCGAATGTTTTACATAAAACGAAAAAAAAGTTCAGTAGTTCTTCGGCATCCTTTCTCTACCCTACGGATGAACCTGTGGATTTCACGGAAACAAGCAGGGGCGATCGCTTGTCACTGAGATTGAGATGAGTTAAATTTAGGAAGGAACCAATAATGAGAAAATCGGCCACAATAAGCAAAAAGACTAATTCATTGGTGAGGAGATTTTGTCTAACACAGAAGCAGGGGTAACGATGAGCGTTTTAGCAGAAAACAAGCATTGACCCGGATCGAGCGCGATCGCTGTCCCGAGAAAAGCCATCACAGAAAAATTGCCCCATTTTCGTCTTTTTGAGGCAGCTCGTCTAAGGAATAATTATGAAAAGCCGTAGTTTTTTAATCGCCGCCCTAGCGGTATTGAATTTAACAATTACTCATCATAAAAAAATCCTCGCCCAACCCATCGCCCCCACCCCGGAAGATACGGGAACCCGGGTGACGCCAGAGGGGGATGAATTTCACATTCGTGGGGGAAAATTATCCGGGGATGGAGCCAATCTATTTCACAGTTTCGAGCGCTTTGGTTTAGATGCCGGACAGAGCGCGACTTTTCATTCCAACCCGACAATTTTCAACATTGTGGGACGAGTGACGGGGGGGAATGCTTCGATAATTAATGGACTCATTCAAGTCACGGGAGGAAATTCCAATTTATTCTTAGTGAATCCAGCGGGAATTGTCTTCGGACTGAATGCATCGTTAAACGTACCGGCGGACTTTTTTGCCACTTCCGCCACGGGCATTCAATTGAGTGAAGGGCACTGGTTTAACAGCATTGGCGACAATCAGTGGGCGAGTTTAGTCGGCACTCCCTCGGCATTTGTGCTACCCGACAATGCAGGAGCGATCGCCAATTTCGGCCACTTATCCGTGCAACCGGAACAAAACTTAACCCTTCTCGGCACCCAAGTCTTGAATGCCGGCACCTTATCCGCACCCGGAGGAACCATCACCCTAGCAGCGGTTCCGGGAGAACATCTGGTTCGCATTTCCCAAGAGAATCATCTGCTGAGTTTAGATGTATCTTACCCTGCGCCTCTCACCGCCTCTACCAACGCCTTCACCTCCCTGTGGTTGCCGGAATTGCTCACGGGGGGTAGTGTGAGTCACGGCGATCGCGTGGAAGTGCGGGCGGATGGCACGCTCGCCATTTCCGGTTCCGGGATTGCCCTCGACCCGCACACCGGGGATGCGATCGCCACTGGCACCCTGGATGTAGCTGGCGGTCCGGGCAGTCCGGGGGGCGGTATATCCGTGCTGGGAGAGCGCATTGCTTTGATTGGCGCGAGGGTGGATGCCTCGGGACGCAGTGGCGGTGAGGTGTTCGTGGGGGGCACTCGCCAAGGACGCGGCCCGCTGCCCAATGCCTTGCAAACCTTCGTCAGTGAGGATTCTGTGGTCAGTGCCGATGCCCGCACCGATGGCGATGGCGGCCAGATCGTGCTGTTCGCCGCCGAAAGTGCGACAATTGGCGGCACCCTCACCGCAAGGGGCGGCGCGCGTTCCGGCAATGGCGGGTTTATCGAAACCAGCGGATTGCAAGGGTTAGCGGTGAATACAGTGCCCAATGTAGGTGCGATCGCCGGGTTAGCAGGGGAATGGCTGATCGACCCCTATAATATCGAAATCGTGCCCGGGGCGGGGTCTAGCAATATTAACGGCATTTCCCCATTTGAATCCGCCGGCCATAACGCGCAATTGGGCGTAGACCTGATTCTCCAAGCATTGGACTCCGGAAATGTGACCATTGCCACCGGTACGGGAGGCCCGGAAGCGGGGAACATTACCCTCAGTACCCCGCTAAATTATAACCTGACCCTGGAAAGAACCCTGAAGCTGAACGCTCACAATAATATCGTCATCGACGAGCCGATCGCTGGCGCAACGGGCAGCGCCCCGTTAAATCTGATTCTCAACGGCAACAATGGGAACCTCGCCGGGGGTAATGGGTGGGTCAACGTGAATCGCCCGATTTCTACCTCGGGAGGCAATCTCACGATACGGGGACGGCGACTCACTGCCACAGAACCCGGTGGCGGTGGCGTGAACCTCAATAGCACGATATCCACCTTGGGCGGTAATGTTACCCTAGAGGGCGTGGCGCAAAATGGCGGGCATCGGGGCATTGTGATTACCTCCAACGGCGCGCTCGATTCCGGTGGGGGTGAAATTTATCTCTCGGGAACTGCAGCAAATTACAACGCCTTTCAAGGGGTGCGAATCGAAGGCCAGATCGCCTCTAGTGGCGGAAATGTCACGATCGTCGGCGAGTCGGTGCGATCGCAGGGGATTTTATTCAATGGGGGTAGCGTGCTAGACTCCGGCGGCGGCGATATTTCCCTGATTGCCGAAAATCAAAACTATATCGCCATCCACCTAGAAAACACCACCCTCACCTCTGAGGGAGGTCAGATAAGTTTAACCGGTAAAACCCAGGACACGGCAGAACCGGGGGTGCGCCTCGACCCCGGCATTTCCCTGGATTCCGGGGGAGGTGCGTTGGAGATGACGGGAGAAAGTGCTGGCGGTATGGGAATATCGATCGCCACTCCCCTGGACTCCCAAGGCGGCGCGATCGCTTTAACCGGCACCAGCAACGGCACGGAACCGGGGGTAGGGATTACCGGGGCGATATCCTCTAACGGGGGTGCGATCGCGATAACCGGCAGCAGCAACGGCACTCTCGACCTGGATATCCAAAGCGCGATCGATGCCGGAAGCGGCACGATAAATCTCACTGGCGATACTGTAGAGTTTTCCGGCACGAATCTCTCCCTCAGCGGCAGCACCCTGGACATTCAGCCGCTCGATCCCGCCAACGACCTCACGATTGCCAATACCGACTCTACCCCAGTAGAGTATCGCTTCGACGGCATTACCATCGGTGCAGAGACTTCTTCCGGGACGATCGCCCTCACCGGGGACATGCAGTTTAGCGGTTCGCTGCAGGTGCAGTCCCCGGAAACCGACGGCGAAATCGACTTATCCGCCAGTTCCCTCACGACAACTGGTCACGCCGTAACCGTCAGCGCCGGGGGAAACATTCGCGCTGGTGAGATGAACTCCAACGGCGGCGCGATCGCCCTAACTGCCGATGCCGATAATACCAATGGCGGAGGGGTAAATCTCACGAATGGCGCGATCGCCACCGATGGCGGCGAGTTCATCGCCACTGGGGAAAGCATTACCCTGGATAACAGCAGCATTGCCACCGACAGCGGAAATATCTCTCTCACGGGCACCGGCAGCGGCGGCATATTGCTGCAAGATAGCACCCTGAAAAATGGGGGGCGGATGACCCTGACTGGCAATTCCTTCAATTTCAACGGCACCACGCAACTCGCCGGCACGGGGGTATTGCAGATTCAGCCTCACAATCCGGACGCGGATCTGACCCTAGGCAGTATAGGCAATCGGGTTCAGTTGGATGAGGGAGAACTCAATGCCTTACAAGATGGATTCGAGCGCATTATTATCGGACATGACAGCGGGAGTGGCGCGATCGTCATTTCCGAGGCGATCGCCTTTCGCGACCCGGTAACAATTCAGTCCCCCCAAGGGGACGGGTCGATTACCGCTACGGCGGCGATTTCCGGCGAAGATAATAGTGCGATTCAGCTAAATGCCGCCACCGATGTTACCACCCAAGATATCGCCGCCAATGCCGGCATCTCGATCCGTGCGGGCAACGAACTGAGAACCGGCAATCTGGATACTTCCTCCACCGAATCCACGGGCACTGGCGGTCCGATCGCCCTGAACGGTACAAATCGCATCGTCACGGGAAATATCGCTGCCTCGGCAACATCGGGCAATGGCGGGGCAATTTCGGTGGCGAGTGAGGGTGAGGTAACGCCGGGAAATATCACCACGAACAATAATAGCATTACCCTCGATGCAGCACTCTCCCTCGATCGCAGTATCGCGATGGATGCCGGGGGCGGCAACCTGCTGTTAAACGGCACAGTGGATGGGTCTCACGAACTGTACCTTTTCACCCAGGGGACGGGGACGATTCTGCTGAATGGAGATATCGGCAGCACCACTCCCCTGCAAACCCTGTGGGCGAAAGCACCGACAACCTTAGCAGGAGATGCCAGTGCGAATTTTCTCTACTTCAACGCCCCGTTAAATGCGATCGGCGATCCGATCCTCAGTGGCAATGCGATGGACTTTACCGATACGGTGACCGGATCGGGAAATCTCACTTTACAAACGCTTTTACCCGATCGCGATATCCGCCTCGGGGACGTGAATAACCACACCCCCGCCCTAGATTTAACCGTTACCGAACTGGGGTACTTGCAAGAAGGCTTTGCTTCGATTACTATCGGACGTGCCAATGGCATCGGCCAAATTTCCGTTGCCGATATTTCCCTCAGCGATCCCTTCACCGTGAGATCGCAAACGGGAACGATTCATCTGAGCGGCGCGATCGCCGGCAGCGACAACGCATCGCTCACCTTATCCACCGACGGCGGCATTCAACTGCACGACAATATTGCAGTAACCACCGAAGGCGAGAACATTACTTTCGATGCCTCCCTAAATGGATCGCACGCCTTGCAGGTCAGTGCCGGCACCGGCACGGTGAGCTTCCTGCGCCCGGTGGGAGATACCACTCCCCTGACAGATTTAACCGTGACCGCCGACGAAATTAACCTGCACGATCCTCTCCGGGGTGAGGGACACTTGGTGCTGCAACCGAGTACCGCCAGCTTAGATGTGGCCCTGTCGGTGCAAGAGACGGGAGTGGATGGGGACAGCAGCACTTTAGACCTGACGGTGCCCGAACTGGCCCAGGTGCAAGATGGGTTTCAGTCGATTACCGTGGGGCGAGAAAACAGTATCGGCACCACGCGACTCGGCGCAACCCAAGTGAGTACGGAATTTAGCGACTCGGCGATCGTGCGCGGCGACACCCTGGCGTTAAATGGCACGATCGCCACTACGGAAGATGCTTCCCTCACCTTCACAGCAGCGAATATCCGGCTGGAAGGCGGCACAGAAGTGCGAGGCAACAATCGCGATATTATCTTTGGCGGCACCGTAAATGGCAATTACCCCCTAAGTGTGGATGCTGGCACCGGCAACCTGCGCTTCGATCGCGAAGTGGGAAATATAACCCCCCTGTGGAGCTTGCAGATTCGGGCGCAGTCTGTAGAAGCGGCCTCCACCATCGCGATCGCCGCCGGGGGAATGAATGTGACCTCTAACGGCACGATTCGCCTAGATGGTGCGATATCGGTGGCCGATGGCGGTGCGGTAAAACTCACCGGCGAGGGGGACATTCTCACCCGCGAGATTACTGCCAACCAGATTGACCTCCGCAGCATCTCCGGGGCAGTGGATACTCGCGATGGCACCCTGGATACCCGTGCCAACTCTGTCGAGGGCGCAGAAGTGGAAATCAAAGCATCGGGTAACATTTCCACCGGGGATATCCAGACCGCTTCTACCCGCGATCGCGGTGGCGCTGTTTCCGTCTCCAGCACCAGCGGCGATATTACCCTAGGCGAGATAGATACCACTGGCGAGACCGAAGGCGGTTCCCTGCGGGTGGAGACCCCGGGAAATATCGCGATCGGCGAGATTGCCACCGGTTCGCCCTCGGGCAGTGGCGGCGCGATCGCCCTCGGTTCGGAAACTACCCTAAGCGATATCATTACCACTGAGGATATAAACGCATCCGGCGCGATCGATGGCGGGTCGGTGGATATTTACGCCCAAACTCAAGTCACCAGCGGCGCGATCGATACCTCCGGAACCGCAGGCAATGGCGGCGATGTGTTTATCGATCCGGATTTGGATGTGCAAGTGAGCTGGATCGATGCCGAAGGGGGCATAGATGGCGGTAACGTGGAAATTATCACCCGTCGGCATTTCCGCGCTACCGATACCTTGACCGACGCCAGCGGCCAACCCGCCAGCATTTCTACCATCGGGGGCGATCGGGGCGGTTCGATTATCATTCGTCACGGCGGTGGCGGCGAGATTCCTTTTGTCGTCGGCGACCCCAGTGTGAATGGTACCGCCGGACGCCTTGTTTCTGGCTCAACTGCGATCGACCGCAACACCATCGGTTCCGATGCTAACGCCCCGGGAACCTTTTTATATGACTATGTAGAAGGAAATATTCAGATTCTACCGAATGTCCAACCCCCGACCCGCGATACTGCTTCTGCTGAACCGTCAGAATCGGTTCCCGAAGAACCGGCAGAACCCTCACAACCCACGGTCGAGGAACCAGTAGAACCCTCCCCTGCGGCGTCCGAAGAATCGGTAGAACCCTCACAACCCACCGTCGAGGAACCGACAGCGCCGTCACAACCCGCACAAACCACAGATCTACCCCCTACTCCCCCAACTGTAGAGGCATCGAATTCGCCGCCATCGGCAGACTCGGCGTCTCCATCTTCTCCCACAGAAGAACCGCCATCCGGGGAACCCCCACCCGCAGAAACCGCAAGTGCGGAAATGCCTTCGGAAGAAACTGTGAGTGCGGAAATGCCTTCGGAAGAAACTGTGAGTGCGGAAACGCCTTCGGAAGAAACTGTGAGTGCGGAAACCTTATCCGCAGAAACACTATTGCCAGAGAGTTTATCCGCTGAGGAATCTGTAGAAACATCCACTGAACCATCGCGATCGCTTTCCTTATCCTTGCCAGAACTCTCTGTCGGGGAACAAGAGACTGAAATGTTAGCAGCAACCGAAGCGATCGCGCCAGCTACGCCAGCAGAAAATTCCTCGCCTCCGCCCATCGCACAACCGACGCCAGCAGAAAATCCCAGCAATGGGGATGATGCTGAAGTCGAGATGCAGGCAGAAACCCACCGCGAGGCGATCGCGCCGTTGGAAAATCCCGGGCACATGCCGCAAGAGCAGGTTTTGCGGGTAGACCCCAGCGTGTATCGCGACTTGCCCAACGAGAGCGGAACCTCCGCCCCCAGCACGTCCCAAGTATCGGGGCGTGATACATCGCCGACGACCAATGGTAGAGCATCCTCGGCGTCAGATTCCACCTCTACTCCGACTTCCGAGGGTGGATCGGTTGCCCTCGATGACGCATTGGCGGAGAATAATACCGAGGGGGCAATTTGGGCGATCGAACAAAGTTGGAATTTCGAATTTCAGGAACATCTGGGAGTGACGGCGGAACTGCCGCAGCAAAGCGAGATCCTGGGGAATTTCCAGCGCAGCTTAAAAACTCTTACCGCTGACACTGGCAAGCAATCGGCAATTTTATATGTAGTTACGCGCCCCGATCGCTTGGAACTGGTGTTGGTGCCGGCGGTGGGCGACCCGATCCGCAAAACCGTCGCCGATGCGCCGCAATCGGCCTTATTTCCGGTGATTACCGAATTCCGCCAGCAGGTCACGGATCCGAAGCGACGCAATTTAACCACCTATTTATCATCGGCACAACAGTTGTATAGTTGGATGGTCGAACCCTTTGCAGGGGAATTAGAAGCGCTGCAAATCGAGACCTTGCTGATGTCTTTGGATAGCGGGTTGCGGAGTATTCCCGTGGCAGCATTGCACGATAGTGAGGAATTTTTAATTGAAAAATACAGCATCAGCTTGATTCCCACATTTAGCCTGACCTCACACAGCTATTCTTCGATGAAAAATGCGCGACTGTTGGCAATGGGGGCGTCTGAATTTGCCGATAAAGCCCCGTTACCGGCAGTGCCTTTGGAGTTAGAAGCGATCGCGCACAATATTTGGCCGGGAAAATCGTTTATCAACGAAGAATTTACTGTGGAGACGCTGGAGAAACAGCGAGAAACCGACCGATTTGAAATCATCCACCTCGCCACTCACGCGCGATTTGATTCCGGAAATGCGCGCAATTCCTACATTCAACTGTGGGACGAACGCTTAGAACTCGATGAAGTGCCAACCCTGGATTTGCACTATCCACCCGTAGATTTATTGGTATTAAGTGCTTGCAGTACCGCCCTGGGCGATCGCGAAGCGGAATTAGGGTTTGCTGGGTTAGCCGTCCACAGTGGCGTCAAGTCCGCGATCGCCTCGTTGTGGTACGTCAGCGATGAAGCGACTTTAGCCCTGATGACCGAATTTTATACCCAACTGCGACGCGCCCCGATTAAAGCCGATGCCCTGCGTCAGGCGCAGATGGCGATGATCCGAGGTACCCTGCGCTTCGAGTCCGGTCAACTGGTCAACTCCACTCGGGCGATGGATCTGCCCGATGCCCTGTCTCAATTGGGGGATTCCGAACTCTCCCATCCCTTCTACTGGGCGGGTTTTACCACCATCGGCAGTCCTTGGTAAGCGGATGTGCGACGCCGCCAATTCGCACTCGTTTCCTTGAGATGTAGGGTGGGCGAGGCTCACCCTACTGCATTATTGTTTCGGCACATCGGGAGAGCAATCGCTAATTCTGCCCCGTAACAAATAGGTCGTCATGTCCCCTTTTCCTTTCACGTGAATGGTGCCGCGTTTTTCAAACAAAAACTTGTCTTGCAACAGTTGATAGGTCACTTCGGTGACTTGAATCGCCCCGGGGATGCCGTGAGATTCCATGCGAGAGGCGACATTCACCGTATCGCCCCACAAATCGTAAATAAACTTTTTCAATCCGATCACCCCCGCTACCACCGGACCGGAATGAATGCCGATGCGGATGGTAAACGGTTCGCGAGTTTTCGTGCTGAAGGCGATAATTTCTTGCTGCATATCTAACGCCATTTGCGCGATCGCTTCTGCATGATCCGCCCGGACAATCGGCAATCCGCCCACCACCATATAGGCATCTCCAATGGTTTTAATTTTTTCCAATCCGTGACGTTCCGCAAGGCGATCGAAGGAAGAAAAAATATCGTTGAGTAAGTGAACCAAGGCGGTGGGGGAAATGCGAGAAGAAAGTTGAGTAAAGCCGACAATATCCGCAAATAAAACCGTGGCTTCGGCAAATCCATCGGCGATCGTACTGTGATTTTGCTTCAGTTTTTCCGCGATCGCCTCGGGCAAAATATTAAGCAACAACTGTTCCGACTTTTCTCGTTCGCTTTGCAGGGCAATTTCGGCTTGTTTGCGTTCGGTAATATCGCGACAGAGGGCTAAAATTAATCGGCGATTCCCCGCTTCAATTAATCCCACGCGGGTATCCACCGGAAACGTTGTGCCATCCTGACGGCGATGAATGCCTTCGATCGCGATCGGAACTCCGGGAGTCATCTTTTGCCATTCGGTTTCCATTTTTTGCCACACTTTCTCATCTGCGATATCCCGCACCGATAACTGCAGCAATTCCGCGCGAGTGTATCCCAAACTATCGCAAGCAGCGCGATTTACATCAATAATTTTACCATTAACATCGTGAATAATAAACGCATCGGCGGCTTGTTCCATCACCGCGCGAAATCGCTGTTCGCTGTCTCTGCGCGCCGCTTCCGCTTCTTTGCGGGCAGTAACGTCGCGAATTGCTGCCACTCGCAGTTCGCGTCCTTTATAAGGCAGTATCTTGGCTTCGATTTCCACCACTAAGGTAGATCCGTCTTTTCTCAATCCTAACACTTCATAGGGCATTTCATCCCCGTAAACAATCTTTTTTAACACCGTTTCTCGATGTTCTGGCACCACGAAATTCAGTCCATTGGTGCCGATAATTTCCGAAATTTCATAGCCCAACATCCGCGCTACCGCTTGATTGGCATCGATAATTTTGCCATCTTCGTGGACGAGAATCCCTTCAAAGGTTGCGCCAGATAAGCGGCGAAATCGTTCTTCGCTTTCTTGTAAGGCTTGTTGCGCGTGTTTGCGATGGGTGATATCGCGAAAAGTGCCAGTATAAAAGGTAACTTCTCGTAATTGGACTTCGGTGATTGACACTTCTACCGGAAAGCGAGAACCATCGGCGCGAATGCCGATTAATTCGCAGGGGGTGCCGGCGGCCACAATTTCTGATAAAATTAATGCCAGTTTCTCGAGGAATTCCTCCCGGGAGGAGGAAACATCGAGTCCGAAGTCAATGAGTTTGTATAGTGGTAAGTAGAGCAACTGCTGGCGCGGATAGCCAAAGATGGCTGATGCACGGGGGTTGGCGGTGATAATTTCCACAGTGGGTTGGGCGAAGGTGGCGATCGCGTCTGTGGCGGTATTCACGATCGCTTCGTTGCGCGTCACCTCCTCTTCTAGGGCATCCATCACCTGATTGTAGCGATCGGCGATTTGTCCCACCTCGGTAAAGGGTTCCACCGGCACGCGCAAGCTCAAATCCTGTGTTTTCGCCTGAAAATCCATCACGCGAAACAAATCCAAAATCTCGGTTTTCGCACGGTGTTCCGAAACGTTCAGCCCAATATGTTCGTCGGCGGGGGACACTCGGAAGGGAAAATAAAAATTGACGACCTTTAGCACTAAGTAGCTGCTGCCAAATGCCAGGACAAAACAGGCGAAGGTGCCCAAAAACTGCACCCCAAACTGCTGCAACCGGGTTAACCCCGTATTCAGCAGATCGCTTTGCCCGAACCACGCCACCGCCAAGGTGCCCCAAATCCCGCCCCCCAAGTGAACCGGAATCGCACCCACCGCATCATCGATTTTCAGTCTCACTAATACTGCATCTACCCCGAGGGCGACTGCGCCGCCAATTGCCCCAATGGTCACTGCAGATAATCCGGTTACGGCATGACAGGAGGCGGTAATCGCCACCAAACCGGCCAGAGATCCATTCACCAGCACGTCTACATCCGGAATCCCCCGCGCCCGCCAAGCAAGCGTCATTGCGCTCATCATACCCGCCACCCCTGCGAGCACCGTATCCACAATTATTCCCGCAACTTGTTCGTTTAACGCCAGGGTACTTCCCCCATTAAACCCAAACCAACCCAACCATAAAATTAACGCTCCAAGCACGGAAATTGGCAGATTAGACCCGTGAATTTTTTCCGGTTTTCCCTGTTTGGGAAATCGACCGGCACGCGGTCCAACAATTAATAATGTGGCCAAAGAAACCCATCCGCCAATGCTGTGAACCACCGTAGAACCGGCAAAATCTACAAACCCCATTTTTCCTAACCAGCCGACAAACATTCCGGTCTGCGCCCCATTCCACGCCCAATGTCCGAAAATCGGATAAATTGCCCCAGAAATCAAGCAAGCCACTGTTAAATACGCGCTAAATTTCATCCGTTCTGCCACCGCACCGGAAACAATGGTAGTTGCCGTGCCGCAAAACATGGCTTGAAACAAAAAGAATGCGGCTTGAAATGGGGCAACATCTCCATCTAAAAAAAATCCACTGCCGCCAATCCATCCTCCCAGAGAATTGCCGAACATTAAGGCGAATCCAAATGCCCAAAATAACGCGACGGATAAGCCAAAATCGGTGAAGTTTTTTACGGCAACGTTGATGCTATTTTTAGAGCGGGTAAGTCCGGATTCCAAACACATAAATCCCGCTTGCATGATAAAAACTAAGCCGGAACAGAGTAAAAGCCAGAGAATATCGATGGTTTCGTAGGTGGGAATCTCTGTAGAGGTTTGTTCGCTAAATCGTCGTTCTTCGTTGCGCGTAATTGCGCTTTGCGGCGCGGTTTTGTCCTTATCAAAAGGAACGCTTAAATCGAGCGCTGGGAAATGGTGAAAAATCCTTCCTTCGTTGGAGGAGATTTCCCTTGGGGAGAGTCTACCGGGATTTTTTTCCCAGTCTAGATTCCCCGGAGATTGCGCTTGTACCGCCGCCGGGGAATCTGACACCCACTCCCTCGCCGAGAGGGGCTGGGCGGGAAGTCTAAATTGCATAATCGCGATCGCGATCGGGGTTAGCAGAAATAACGCTATGGGGAGAATAAATCGACGAGGCATAGATTCAAGAGTGAATGATAAAGAAGGGGTGGGTAGACCAGCGCAACCCCAACGGGGGCACCCTGTCCTCTCTTTAAACGCAGAATCACTGGGGAATTCCGCGCAAAATTAAGGGGAATGGCTTGGTTACTGGCAATTTTTTTTCTGAAAATAAATTGCATTGTTTAAAGAGGTTTTTACTGGAACTGACTTTGGGCAAAGCCAAATCGGTTGCATTTGCAAAATACCTGCTAGTAATTCACTGGGGCGATCGCATTTCGCCGATGTCCGGTATGACAATCGAGCCGCGATCGCCAGTGGGCAGGTTTCGAGCCACTCCCAAATCCGTTCTAACATAGCGATCGCTCAAATCCATAGAGGCAAGATAAAATTCACACCGACAAAATTAACTCCCCCGCCTTTTTTACCCCTTAAACTCCTAGCCAAACATTCATTTTTTCACCTTTATCTTTATGCATAAACTAGGCGAAAATTGCAATCTAAATGCATTAGATTACGGAAACCTGTAAAAGTAAATCTCTCCGTTAATTTTGCTTTACATTGCATATACAAAATAAACTTACCTAGAAAAGATGGTGGCGGCTGCCCCTCCAGTCTATTTTTTCCCATCCAGAAAATTTTTTTTGCTCCGATGATATGAAATCCAACAAAAAAGGGTATCCTAACCCTTAACCGCGCCACTTGGCGTTTCCAGTGGCCTCTAGGGGAGAAAATCCCTCAGCTAACTTTAGGGGTAAGCCCGTCGGTTTTTTAATCCAGCTAACTCATTTATTCACTCAGGTATGTTATGTGGAAACCATCCCGAATTGCCCTATCTCTCGCCTTGGTTTTATGCACTGCAACCCAGGCAAAAGCCCAGGATTTTGAAGAATTTTTACAAGGCATTTTAACCCCAGAAGAAATCCAAGTTCACCAACAAGTGGGGAGCAAAAAAGCCATGCAACTGGCGCGCGAAACTTGCACGGCGCTCAACGCCGGCGATTCGGTCACCGAATTTGCTACCGAAGTGGCACAGGCGATCGCCAGCGAAGGATTGCCCCAAGAACAATTAGAAGTGCGAGCGCTTTATAGCGGAAAAATCATCGCCGTCGGCGTGGCGATGTTTTGCCCGGAACATTTAATGCAGTTGCAAGAACTGCAACCTTAAACCGCCGATGGGAGCAGGTTGATAATTTTCCTTCGATCGCCGCTTGTAGAGACGCGATTAATCGCGTCTCTACCCAGACCCTAAACCGTGGCATTAACTCAGAAAAACCCGCTCCTACATTTCCAAATTTATCGCTTCAGTTTAAACACATCCACAAACAAAGAGGTATCGTCAATAAATCGCGCTTTATCCGGAGAATCATACACCACCAGTAGGGAATTTGGCTGTCCCAAGCAAGGAAATAGGGTGAGTCCTTCCGCCATATCGGTTTGCAAGGTAAACGGAAGGTGAAACAACACTTCCAAGTCCCCGGAATCTTGTTCCACCACGGTATCTTCATCCAGATCGAATACATCTTTCAGCCGAAAAACGCTCATCGCGGCATCCAGATCCATTGTCGCTCCGCCCATAATAATCATATCTTCGCCATCCAGACAGAGTTCTCGAATTCCTAACCCATCTAAATCTAGAAAATATTTTTTATAGGGTTGCCCGTCTTCGCCAATCTCTTTCAGCGTTAATACCCCCGGTTCGCTTTCTTCTACTTCAATTTCTAATATTACTGCCCATCCGCGTAGCACCGGACCGCGCAACCCGAGAAACACTTTATTCCCTTCTACGGCAATTCCTTCTATATCTAAGCCATTTTCCTTGCTCGGAATAAAATTGGACACAAATATGCCTAGATGTTCGTCTTTTTTTAGGCTCTCGATGAGGATATTATTGTTGTCGGTTTGTTGTAGATACGCGGCGGTTACTTTGCCTTCCGAGCTATCATCTTCGGTGTAGGATTGGAACGGTTCGCCGTCGATAATCGGCACTCGAGCCAGTAAGTAGCGATTGTAGTCGCTCTTGATAGTCGCGAGTCTGTCCAGATTTTTTTCTGTGGATTTTTTGGATTTGGGTTTTTTGCGCTTGGTGCTGTGGGAGCCGGTTACCCACAGGTAGCCGTTGGAATAATCCATGCCTTCAATGTCGATTTCATCGTCCTCATTGAATAAGTTGATGTAGTTTTTTAGCTTGAATTTTGTGTGATTTGCGTAAATATAAGGGGCAACGGGAGAAAGGCGCTCGATGGTGAGAAATTCATCGGAACCCACCCACAAACTGCCATCTGGGGTCAGCGCTACGGCGGAAAGTTCTTCGAGCAAATCTTCTTTTTCACTGTCGAACTGTAGCAGTACGCGACTGAGTAAAAAATGTTCTGGCATGATGAGGTAATGGTGCTAAAAATACACAAGATAAGAGACCGATTCGTCTCTTCAAACAGGGTGCAAATTATTTTGCATCCAATTCTGGAGAAGACGGAGGCTCGGCGTTGGCGTTCCCCGATAAGAGCCTGGGAACGAGTTATTACACGAGTCATCGATCGCGGATCTATTAATATCCTATAATTTTTCCAAAGATTGACATCTACCAAAAGAAATATATTTACCCAGATTGTCCTTTTTTGGGGGCGCGATCGCTGGGGATACACAGTCCCCTACCCCTTAGCCTTTTCCTGAGCAATGGGAAGCGATCGCGCGAGTCGTTCTATTGTCTGCGTTTATCTGGCAACTTCTTGGCCAAATAATTTACTCAGCCTCAGTTGCAGAAACCGCCGGAATTTCACTACAAACATCATAAAAAGATGTGGTGGGCGCTGTGGCAAATAAATGGGACATTTCGTTTAATATTGCTTGGTAAGCCTCGTTTTGATTGGCTTCCATATCTTCAATGCTGTCCCACAAGATAACCGCAATCCCTTTATCGCTGTTCGGTTCTTGCAATAAATACGCTCCCTTGAATCCAGTGGTATAAGTGGACACCGCTTTTTCAAAAAGCTGTTTCGCTTCGTCAAATTTACCGGGTTTGAATTCCCCGATCGCCACATAAGCACATTTGCGCTTCAGAAAATCTAAAAATTCGCTCATCTCTGTGGTTCCTCCTCTAAAACAGTTAGGGTCACGATATCAATGGCAACATCCACGATGCTCGCATTTGCGATCGCAACGTCGGCACGCGCCAAATTGTCTCTGCTGACTTTTTTTAGAGTACCATTATCAGATCGCGTTTTTCCCCGGGGGTTTCTCAATTTTTCTGGGTGCGGATTTTTTCCCCTAGCGATCGCCCTTCCGCCTTTCCCCAATTGACCTCAGATAGAAACTATGCTACGATAGGTTAATTTACAATTTTGCTTTCCAAGAGCGGGGGAAATTTTGACACCGGTAACGGTTCCCTCAATCTTCCCGAATTTTAAAGTAAACGGGTCTCAGTGAATCGCCCATTTCCCCCTCGGCGATCGCCGCTGCAAATCTTCACAAATAATTAAACTTTAACCCATTGACAAACCCCCTGGGCGGCAACAGAATAGAGATAGATATAAATGCACTTCAGTATTCGGGCGGGATGGGATGAAAAATGAAAAATAAACAACAGCAAAAAGGATTTTGGCGCACTTGGATGGGTGCGGGAATGGTGGGAATGGCGATCGCCCTTGGAACCTGGGGGATTCCCACGGTGGCGATCGCCTCTCCAGGGTTTTCCCACCCCCAAATCGCGCAACTGAACTGCAACAACCCTCAAACCCAGAGCGAAATGAATGCTTGCGCGGCGCGAAACTGGCAAAGTGCCGATCGCGAACTCAATCAGGTCTATCAAACCCTGACTCCGAACCTGTCGCCTTCCCGACGACAAAAATTAGTCACCGCACAACGCCGATGGATTGAATTTCGCGATGCGGAATGCGAATTTTATAGCAGTTTAATTGCTTACGGGGGCAGCATGCAACCGATGCTGCGATCGGGTTGTATGGAAACTCTCACGGAACAACGCAGCAGCGAGCTTTACCAATATCGGCGCGGGGAAATTCCCAGGGCGATCGGGACGAACTATCAAAGCAGCGATCGGCGACTCAACACCGTCTACCAGCAGCTCATGGGGAAACTTGAAGGTTTCCTCAAGGAGCAATTAAAAGATGCGGAACTCGCCTGGATCGCCTATCGGGATGCTTTGTGCGAATTCGAGCGTACCGGTGGCGGAAATGCCGGCTACGATACTTGCATGATTCGCACCACGGAACAGCGCACGGTTCAGCTCGAAAATCATCTGTAAGATACCACGTTGTAGAATGCCTCTCCCGAGGGGAGGTGCGTGACGCCCGGTTTCGTCCCTAGCGGGTTTCCCGCAGATTTAGGGCGGGGCGTCACGCACCCTACGTGAGTTCGGTCGGTTTGTTGCCAAGCGGAGATTATACCCGCCGCAAGTCCAGGGTGAGGGGATATTCGCGACTCGGGGGTAACGATGGCACTTGTAAGGTACCGTGAGTGTGACCCTCGGGCACAAAACGGGCAGCCAGTCGCGTTTGCGCCTCTCGCTGGTTCACCGGCAAATCGGCCCATTCCTCTCCGCGCGGGTGTTGGGCATAGTAAGTGCAGCCGCCGATCGCGCGATTCGCCCAAGTATCCACGATATCGA
The DNA here is from genome assembly GCF_035615515.1 of Phormidium sp. CCY1219. Taxonomy (GTDB): domain Bacteria; phylum Cyanobacteriota; class Cyanobacteriia; order Cyanobacteriales; family Laspinemataceae; genus CCY1219. Next base: position 18,530 of record NZ_JAJENT010000894.1, on the reverse strand, counting down.
ACCGTAACGGCACGTGAGGGTCGATCGCCGGATGCAGGCAAGCGGCAATTTTCCGCGCCCGATAGCGCACCCCGGCGACAAACACTCCTGCCACTTCGGTCGATTGCAACGGTACCGGATACCCATTGCAGGTGACAATGTGCCGCCCCTCGGTGGCTCCGCGCAGCAACACCTGCAACCGTTCCATCGAGGAATCCACATAGCGGGCAGTGCCTCGGCGGGAGGCTTCTTCTCCCAGCACATACCACGGTTCGATCGCCCGCCGCAATTCGAGCTGCACCCCATCCCGGAGTATCTCCCCATACCGGGGGAAGCGAAAGTCCAAAAACGGCGCAAACCACTCTAGCTCAAAGGGATAGCCGGCATCGTGCAACTCGCGCACCACATCGCCGATATCGGCGTAGACGTAGTGCGGGAGCAAAAAGCGATCGTGTAACTGGGTTCCCCAGCGCACCAGTTTATGAGTATAAGGTTGCTGCCAGAACCGCGCCACCAACGCGCGAATCAACAATGACAGCACCAGCGCCATTTCCGGGTGCGGGGGCATTTCAAACCCGCGCAATTCCAGCAATCCCACTTGGTTGCGCGGATTTTCCACCGGATAGAGTTTATCCAGGCAAAACTCGCAGCGATGGGTATTGCCGGTGACATCGATGAGCAGGTTGCGTAACAAGCGATCGACCACTTCCGGGGGCAGGGGATTTTCCGCCCCGGGGCCACCGGCAGGGGTGGCGCGATCGCGCGTCAGTTGGGAAAAGGCAATTTCCAGCTCGTATAAGCTTTCGTGGCGCGCCTCATCCACGCGCGGGGCCTGACTGGTGGCACCCACAAACAACCCAGAGAACAAGTAAGACAAACTGGGATGATTTTGCCAGTAAGTTATCAGACTTCGCAACAGATCCGGGCGTCGCAGTAACGGACTTTCTTCCGGGGTGACGCCGCCTAGGGTAATGTGAGACCCGCCCCCGGTGCCGATGCGATCGCCTTCTGTGGTGTATTTTTCGGTTCCCAGCCGGCATTCTCTGGCGTCTTCGTAGAGCGTAGTCGTCGTGCGAACCAGTTCTTCCCAACTGTGCGCCGGATGCAGGTTCACTTCGATTACCCCCGGATCTGGGGTGATTTGGAAGCCTTGCAATCGCCGATCGCGCGGTGGCGCATAGCCTTCGATTCGCACGGGATAGCCCGTGGCGGCGGCGGTGTCTTCGATGCAGGCGATCAGGTCTAGATAGCTATCTGCCCGATTGATGGGAGGAATAAACACCTGTAGGCATCCCTCTCTCACTTGAACGCAGAGGGCCACTTGGATGCTGTTTGCGGCGGTGCGGTGCTGGCTTTGTTTCTCACTAAGGGATTCGCTTCTGGCAGCCACCCGCGCCGCCATATCTCCCAAGGGCTGTTTGCTGGCATCGGGATGCAGTGGGGCTTCGGTTTGCAGCTCCGAGTCGGGCACCCAGGACATTCTATCCAGGGGCAGGCGATATCCCGCCGGGGAGTCCCCGGGAATCAACACCAAGCGATCGCGCGGGGGTTCCCACAGGCAACTGCGCCACCCCTCTTTGCCGTTGTGGCTCACCCAAATTAAGGGTAAGGCATAGGCGGCGATTTCGCTGTCGGCGGTGTCTTCGTAGGCGGCGATCGCGCAGTCGGGGGCAACCCCTAACCGTTGTGCGATTTCCGTCAGGAACTTGGCGGCTTCGGCGTGAGAGTAGCCGTAGTCTTTGGCATCGCGAGCCATGAGGGCGCGATCGCGCCAAATCGGCAGACCATCCTTGCGCCAATAACAGCCTAACGCCCAGCGGGGTAAGGGTTCTCCGGGATACCACTTCCCTTGTCCGTAATGGAGCAATCCCCCCGGTGCGAAGCGATCGCGCAGTTGTTCCAGCAAAATTCCCGCCCGCGCGCGTTTCTCCTCACCCAGTGCCCCGGTGCGCCACTGCACGGACTCGCGATCGTCCAGGGCGATAAAGGTGGGTTCTCCCCCCATCGTCAATCGCACCTCGGCGGCGTGGAGTCGTTCGTCCACCCGCTCGCCCAACCGCTGGATTGCCTGCCATTGGCTGGAAGTATAGGGCGCGGTTCCCGGTTCTGGTGCGGCAAATCGAGAAACCCTCACGGCAAATTCCAGGGTGGACTCGCACGCAGATATCGTTCCCGCGATCGGCTCCGCATGGCGCGGATCTGCCGCACAGGCAAGGGGCACATGCCCTTCGGCGGCGAACATGCCCGAGGTGGGGTCGAGTCCGATCCATCCCGCACCGGGTAAATACACCTCGGCCCAAGCGTGCAAGTCGGCGGTATCGGTTGTGATTTTTCGGGGTTCGTCTGGTGCGGGTTCCTCCGGCACCAATTGAATCAGATATCCCGAGACAAACCGCGCCGCCAAGCCGCAATGACGGAGAATTTGCACCAATAACCACGCCGTATCCCGACAGGAACCCTCCCGTTTCTCCAGGGTTTCTTCACAAGATTGGATGCCTTCTTCTAAGCGGATTTTGTAGGCAATACACTGCTGGATTTTTTGGGCGATCGCGCCGAGAAAGGTGGTGATAAAGCTGCTTTGTGCCTTCACCGGTTCGAGCCATTGCTTTAACAGCGGCCCAGACTCTCGCACCTGCAAGCAGGGGGCGAGTTCTTTGGCGATGTCCTCTGGATAGGCAAACGGATAGCTCGCCGCGTAGTTTTCCACTAAAAAATCAAAGGGATTAATCGGCTGCAGCTCCGCGATTAAATCCACCTCAAATTTTAAAACCTCGGTCTTCTCCGGAAAATTCGCTCTCGCAAGCCAATTGCCCCAGATATCTTGTCGCCAATAGAGGGCATGATTCTCCGGTGCAATTTGCAAAGAGTAACTGTGAATGGAGGTGCGACAGTGGGGAGAAGGGCGCAGCCGCACCGTATGTGGCCCTAAAGTCACTGCCCGATCGAATCTATAGACTTTCCGATGATTTAGGGCAACTTTAATCGACATGGTAGAGGGTGATTGCTAAATAATTAAACCAGTCGGGGAACAGGAGATTCCCCGGAATAGCCTACCCGAAAATCGGGTTTAGTTTAAGGTGTGACCGCAATTCGAGCAAAAGCGATCGCTAGCGCTTACCCCCGCTCCACATTGGGGACAAAAATTCCGCCCCGACTGTCTCGCCGGCTGAGAGTCTCCCATGCTCATTTGCATGTTTCCCATTCGCATTTCCATCGGATTTGCCCGCATTTCCATGTCCCCCATTTTCATCGGTTTCATGGGTTGCATCGGTTCCATTGGTTGCATCGGTTGCATCGGTTGCATCGGTTCCATCGGTTGCATCGGTTCCATTGTCGGTTCGCTCGCTACCGAGGTGGAAGTTTGTTGCATTTGCGCGACTTCGGCACCCGCCAAGGTAGGCATACTGCTCATCGCGCTCATCCCATTCGATTGAATGGAAATGAAATGCGCTCCGCCTTCGGTATCAATTCGCAAGATAGCGCCACCCCCCATCCGATATAGAGTCGGCGGTTTGGTCCATTTTCCAGTAGAAAAACCGCTGCTGGCTTGTTGCTGCTGACCCCCACTGCCACTCATTAAGGTGACGATGGTTTGATTTCCCCGATCTTCGACAAAAATTTGCTGACCGCTACCTAGGTTGCACGTGTAAGCCACGATTGATTGCCTCCCGGCATTACATACAGTTGCTTTTTTATTTTAAAACAGGTTGTGGCAACTTTTTCGCCTTTTGATGCAGATTGAGACAATTTGAAACTAAACTTTAAATTTATTTAATATTTGTTCGCCTTTAGTTCAGATTTCGGTTACAGCAGGCGCAGTAATCTTCGCCAAATTGTCAGGAATAGCTGACAATTTGGCATGGCGATCGCTTCGCGCCAAAACCGATCGCCATTGCCAGGAATGGATCCATTTAGGCAGAAAACGGCTACCCTGTCTGCAAGGCGATCGCCCGCCGCTGGCCAAAAATCCGCTTAAACAAGTCATGTTGCGGTCACAATGTCATAAAATTTTAATATAGTGCCCGATCGCTTTTGGACAAACTCATTTAAAACCCCCGCAACAACATGTCAGTAGAACACAATATCATTTTGGATCTGACCACGGTATTGGGCGCATCTGCCCTGGGCGGATATCTCGCCAAACGGCTCAACCAACCCGTCTTGTTAGGATATTTAGCCAGCGGTTTGCTCGTCGGCCCGTTTGGTTTCAAATTGTTAAGCGAACTCGAGGAGATTAAAGCCCTAGCCGAAATCGGTGTCGCTTTTTTACTCTTCGCCCTCGGGGTGGAATTTTCCCTCGCCGAACTCAAGCGGGTTAAAGATATTGCAATTAAAGGCAGTTTGCTCGAAATTGGCTTAACCCTCTCCTTGGTGGCCCTGTTAGTGACCGCGATCGCCGGCCCAGAACGATTCACCCAAGGGATATTTCTCGGCGCAATTTTTTCCCTCTCCTCCACCGCAGTGGTGCTTAAAACCCTCACGGAACGCGGGGAAATCCACACGGTTCACGGGCAAGTCATGCTGGCCATCTTGATTGCCCAAGATTTAGCCTTAGGGCTGATGCTGGCGATTTTGCCCGCCCTGCAACAACCAGAACATCTGTTGGTTGCGATCGCGATCGCCTTACTCAAAGGAGCCATCTTTTTAACCGCCGCTTTAGCCGCCGGCAAATGGCTGGTTCCTCCCTTAATCAAAGCCGTCGCTCAAACCGACAGTAGCGAGTTATTTCTCCTCACCGTCATCGCCCTGTGTTTGGGCGTGGCATTAATTACCGCCGGATTGGGTCTATCCATTGAAATGGGAGCCTTTGTCGCGGGATTGATGATTTCGGAAATCGACCATGCAGACCAAGCGTTGGCAAAAATCCTCCCCTTGCGCGATACATTTGCCAGTTTGTTTTTTGCCTCGGTGGGTATGCTCATCGACCCCGCTATTCTCATGGAAAATTTTGGCTGGATTTTAGGCATGGTGGCCCTGGTGATGGTGGGCAAAGCCGCGATTATTTTCCCCATCGTTTTAAAATTTGGTTACTCGTTTAAAACCGCTACTATTTCTGCTTTGGGATTAAATCAAATTGGGGAATTTTCCTTTGTTTTGGCGTTGGTAGGTCTAGAACAAGGCTTTATTAGCGAGAAAATCTATCTGCTGCTGTTGGGAACCACTGCGATTACCTTGGTGCTGACGCCACTTGGGTTAAAATGCTCCCCCACCTTGGCAGAAAAGGCAATCGAAATGCCCGGGTTGGGGAATTATTTGCGCCGGTTTCGCGGGACGAAATCTCTCTCGATTCCAGAAACCATTTCCAATCATGTAGTCGTCGCCGGTTACGGGCGAGTGGGCCAAACCACGGTGAAGATTTTGCAAAATTTGGGCTATCCGATATTAGTCATTGAAAATAGCGAAGCCGCCATCCAACGACTGCGATCGCAACATATTCCCTATATTCTCGGCGATGCGGATTCAGAATTGGTGCTGAAAAAAGCCCATCTGGAAAAAGCCAAAGCTCTGGCGATCGCCCTTCCGGACCCCACCAGTACCCGATTGCTCCTCAAACGCGCTTTAACAATTGCCCCGAGTCTGGATGTGGTGGCCCGATGTCATTACAATCGCGAAATCGATTTACTCACCCAATTAGGCGCGTGGGAAGTGGTTCAACCAGAATTTGAAGCAGGTTTAGAAATCGGTGCCCATTTGCTCACCCACCTGGGCGAATCTCCATCCACCATTCACTCAGTAATGACCTCGATTCGCGGCGATCGCTATCTCAGCGTTCGTTCGGAACGTTCCATCCGCTGGAAACAACAAGACCTCAACCAGGTTTTACCGGAACTCAATAGCCAATGGATGACAATTCCGCCGGATTCCCCGTTCGATCTCCAGACTCTCGCACAAACCGATATTCGCAACCGCACCGGCGTCACGGTGATGGCGGTGCGACATAATCAGGAAATCTGCTACTATCCTAAAGGCGAAACGCGCTTGCACGCCGGGGATAAAGTATTGGCGATCGGCGAACCGCAGGAATTGGAACGCTTTAACCAGATGATGCAAGGTGGCTTTGCGGTCAAACCATAACGGTGGAATGGGGAGGGTTATGCTACCTGTTCCCTCTACGATAGTCATTAGCAATAAAACAATGAGACGATCGCTTCGGATCTATCACCTGAAAGAAGCGATCGCTTTTTTAATATTAAAACTCGTTTGACCTAACTCCTTTTCTCCCAAGCAGCAGATTGACCGATCCAAAGCTCATGGTCAATCCACTACTCGGATTAATCCTTTGTGTAAGTCATCGTAAATTTTATCTACTCTGTGTTTCTCTTGTGGGTTTAATGTATTATTCAAGACCACGGACATCAGTAAGGACTGATCCTTGCGGGTAATTCGCCGAGAGGTCAAAATTTTATCGGCGATTTGGCGAACGTCATGCTGATTTTGAGAAAGCATCATCTGCATCATTCCAGGAAAACTTTTGTAAACTCTATTTTTATTGTCCGTATTTCCCCGTAATTTTGCAGTGACTTTACCCCCCTCTCAGAACGATCGCGATCGCCGGGATTCGTGATTTCGGTCACTGTGCAAAAATCCCTCAAACCCTCATCGGGCGGGAATTTCATCTTGTAAACCCCCGATCGCGCCTCCCTCCCCTGCTTTCCCGGGCACTCTGACCCCACAAAAGGCTCCATCTCCGGATTTGCCATTTCGCAACAGGGATGAGGTTCCCCAGACATGCCCGTTTGCGATCGTCCCCCCCTGACATCTCCGGGGAGTCACGCACTCAGGCGTCACGGTTCGATCGAGATTTCTTACCTAAATTAACAGTTCCCAGCACCTGCTGGGAACTTGTCATTAAACCTTATGCCTGATTCCACAATTGCTTGATTTTGCCGGGAAGCGTCTCGCCAATTTCAGCGATTCGTTCCGGGGATAATTCCTCTTTCGTTGCTGAAAATACCGCTTTCACCACTCGTTCGGGTTCGGTATATTTCGGCATCGATCCTTCATTGGCGACCCGGAACAAAAAGCGCTCGTCTTTAATCTCTAACGGCGGACGAATGCGACTGAGAAATGCCACCAGGGGATTGGTATCTTTCCACAGTTCGGCAATTTCCATTTGCAGGCTTTTGTCATCGGTGGGCATCGCTTCTTTGTGCAGTTCTTCCCCCACGCGATCGCTCGCTTCTGTGGTCATCATATCGCGCATCACGCGATAGACAATGACGGTGATATCGCGAGCATCAAAAATATCGTACAGTTTCCCTTTCACCATCACTTTTTCCAGAAAAGGCATCTGCTCGATGGGAATCGGTGCCTTTTTGCCCTGTTTTAGGGATTCCGGTGGCTTCGCCTCCATTTTTTCTAACATTTGCCGACCTTTATCGGTTAAAGCGGCTTTTTTCAAGTGGATGGTCTCGGGTAATGGTTCTACGCCTCCTTGGGGTTCGCCGGTAAACTCAGCTGTGATATATTTTTTTTGATTGAGGTAATCGATGTTGCCCAGTAAATCTTTTTCTGTCACCTGGCGATCGGCTAAATCTTCCCGCGTCAAATTGACATCGTGGGGTTGTTGATTATCGCCGCTTTCTTTAATTTTTTTGAGGACGATATAGGCTAAGTCGTCTCGTACCTCGATTGTCATAAAAGTCTCCACGGTTTTAACTAAAATTCCCGGTGCGATCGCGCAGTTTCCTAGGGTGGAAATTCTCCCCCACCCAAGTCCTTACCCGAGAACACAATCTCGGGGCGATTCACTCCCGCTGTCGGCTCGATTCTATCCAGCCGTTCCCTGTTGCTGGAAACGAGAATCGCGATCGCCACGGTCAACTTTTAGCGTAGCAGTTGCACGTTGACACTTTATCTGTCAAAAGATAGAAATTAGTTTGGCCTGCCAAACCCTCAATGTCAACTGCAATCAGAAATCCGGCGGTCAAACCGCTGTTTTAAATCAGTTGTAGGGCTTATGGTTCTACTCCCCCGCTTCTGATACACTCTGCGATCGCTGCAACACAAAGCGATCGCCGTAGCGCAACAGAACCTCGAGGGTCTGTAAGCGATTCTCCCAACTCTGAATTTGATAGGGATTGTGCAAAGAATGCAAATTCATCCAATCCTCGAATTCCCCGCGAAACGCCCGTAACGCCTCCCGGGCAGACTGCAACGCTTCCCCCGAAGGATCCGCCGCCAGGTCATCGAGGGCTGCACCCAACTCGGCGACATTTGCCTGAAACTGAGTGAGTTGAGGTTCTCGAATCCAGAGGCGATCGCCCCCCAACAAAAAGCGCCATTCTCGCTGCAACATCTCGAAGCGCGCCGCCGCCGCCGCAAAGGGTTCGCGGTAGGGAATCGGCATATCGGAACTCGCCGGCGATCGCCCTTGGGTGCGCTGGAAAATCCCCTGCAGTTCCTCGCTCACATTTTCTACAGCAAACAACGCATATCCCCCCGCCGACACATTTCGCAACGCCTGAATCTGATCCACCGCCACAATCTCGGGCAAATCCAACAAGCGAATCGCGGGTAACACCAGCACCGACCCCAGATCCGCTTCCTCGAGCCAAGGTTGAGCCAATTTCTCCAAACGGTTGGTATCCATTGCATAGGTCATGGGCACCACCAAATCCACATGGCCCTCCCGCGCCCAAGCTTCCCAATTTTGCTGAATTTTATTCAACCGTTCGTGACGACTTAACGGAAACACCGCCACGGAAATCACCAGATCCGATCGCAAATTTCGCAACTGTTGCGACGCTTCGGCCACAAACTCATCCACTTGCGCCACCCGAAACTCGGTCCACTGCTGCCACAACTGGCGATCGTCCGGCGTAATCTCCATCGGATCGACCCCGGTTAATTGCTCGAACTCGCGCCGCGCCACCTCCCCATATCCATAGCTGCGTTCGGCGCTGGGGTCTTGAAACGGATAGCGGATGTAATCCAACTGCACCCCATCCACCTCGTAGCGGGTGACAATTTCCGACAACAACCCGAGCAAATACCGCCGCACCTCCGGATTTGCCGGATCCAAAAACGGCTTAGTTTGTCCGGGGGGAATCATCATTCCGTCCTCGGTATAGTTCGCCCAACTTGGATGAGCGCTAATCAGCGGTCCGGGATAGGTGGGAGGTTGGTTGAGCAAGGCATTGTGCCGTTGATTGCCGGCAGCAAACGTCCACACCCAAGCGTGCAACTCCATGTCGCGATCGTGCGCCAATTTCACCGCCGCCGCCAGGGGATCCCAATTGCGGGTGAGGGGATTTTGTGCCGGCGCAACTCCAGACGGATAAATCGGATAACCGGCATTGACGGTTTCAAAAAACACCGTATTAATGCCTGCGGCGGCTAAGCGATCGAAAATCTGCGCCAGTCCCCGTTCGGATCCGGCGCGGACGATCGAGGCGCGATCGAGCCAGATGGCGCGAATTTCCGGTTGCCCGAATACCCCTTCAAGGGGATAGTGGTTCCAGAGCAAATCGCGAATTTCCAACCATTGGGAACGGGCGCTGGCATAGTCTTGGCGCTGCACCAGATCGGGAAATTCTTGCAGCATCGCCTTGGCGGAGGCGATCGCTTCGGCGGTGGCGCGAAATGCCCTGGGAGTTGCCGCCACCAGACCTTCTGGCGATCGCATGTCTGCCGCGATTTCTCCCTCTTTCCTGTTTCCCCCCGTATCCACTACGGAAATCGACGATAGGGTAATCTCCCCGGGCAATTCTGCTAATCCCTCGCCGAGACTTGCCGCTGCTGGCAAGGTTTCATGCACGGAAGCGGTAATCAAGGCGCTTTCCACCCGCCCCAGGAGATGTTCTAGTTCTTGACGCATGGCGATCGCTTCCACGGAAGTAATCGGCAGGGGTCCTCTTTCTACCTCTAATCCGGGCGAAGCCACTTGTTCCGCCGGATCCGCCACCGCCGCCCCCTCGGAATTCACCGCCACTTGCCCCCCAATCGGTGGTGTCGCCGGCGCTTGCGCCACCGGGGGCGATGGCGGCGGGGTTTGGGTTTGCGGGGGTGTCGCCGGTTCTTGCGCCACCGGGGGCGATGGTGGCGGGGTTTGGGTTTGCGGGGGTGTCGCCTCCGGAAGTTCTGGGGTTACGGTATCTTCCGGTAAATAAGGCAGGGTATCCTCGCGCGGTGGATTGGCAGGGGCGGGTGCCGGTGCCGGGGATGCCGCCGGGGGAGGTGGCGGTGGCGCGGGTGCCGGTGTCGCGGGTGCCGCCGTAGTCGGTGGCGGTGGCGCGGGTGCCGGTGTCGCGGGTGCCTCTGGGGTGGGCGGCGGTTCTGCTGTGGTGGTTTGGCGTTGCGCCGCCGACTCGCGCAGTTGCTCTGCGGCGGTGGGGGTTTCTCGGGCCGGATTCTCTGGCGCGGGCGGAGTTGGCGTGGGGGATGGGGAGGCGGGGGCTTCGTTGTCGGTAATGCGGACCCGGGTGTTGCTTGGGTTTTGCCGTCGCGATCGCAAAATTGCCGCGCGCAACCAGGCGCTATCGTAGGCGACATCGGCATGATTGCCCCATTCCCAGCCGAAAAATGTGGTGCGATCGCTGACAATCACCGCCGCCGGTCCCGGGGTCGGTCCCCAGGTGGTCATTACCTGCGTGTTAAAGCCTTTCGGCGCGATTCTCCCCCCGGGAAGCGTCCGACTCTCTACATTTTCCGGTATCCAATTCGCAGGACAAAGCATCTCGCTGCGACAAGGAATCGGTTGCATGGTTAGGGGTTCGCCCAAGGGCGCTTCCCAGTAGGCACCCACAATTGAGGTTAACGCTTGCCGCACTCCATCCGGGGAATCCACCCCCAGCGGTCCGGTGACGATCGCCCGCACCCCCTGACTCATCACGGTTTCTAGTTGCAGCACTTGCTCCGAGGTCCATTGTCTGATGTTGGGCAGCACTAACAGGGTAATGTCATTCTCCCGCACCGTTTGCGCCATTGCATCGATTTCGACCACGGTGTAGGAAATGCCGGCTGCTCTGAGTCTTTGGTCGATCGCCTGCCACTGTGCCGCGTTATCCTCACTGCGAACCACTCCCACATGCAAGGAGGCGTTTTCCGGCAGGGGTTGGGCGCTTTGTTTCAGGGGTTGCGGCGCTGTAGGGTTTGCCGGATCTGCGGCGGGCGTCTGGGCGCTGACGCCGGTGAAGGCGGCTGGAGTTACCAAAACTACGCTGCTGATGAGGGTTGCCAGCATCGCGGTCCGGCTGTAGCAAGACCATCTCGACAATTTGGGGGTCATTCGATCGGCTTGCATTGCTGGGTTTACCCCTGGTTTTCCCGGGGGCCACGATGGAGAGGTTTGAAAGCAGCGATCGCTCATCACGCTTACCTTGGCCGAATAAAATGCTAAGGGCTTATTCTATCAGTTTTTTTCGGCAATTTTCACTTTCCCTATTTTTTTTGGGGGCTTTTTCTTTCTCCCTCTCTCTATGTCTTTGTGGCTGTTTCCCTCTCCAGCGTCGCTTCCCTGGCGCTCTGGTTCTCGGCTTTCTTGCCCCCTCGCTCTCATACTGCACCCACCGCCAAGGTGACGCCGAATTCCCTCTTTAGGCGTCGCTCTTTTTCCCTCACCCATTTGGCGGCGATGGTTTACTCCGTTAAAGCATTTCATCTCACAAGTGAGTAGGGTGGGCAGGGCTTCTCGATCTAAGTTGCTCCCAGCAAACAGCCCAATTGCCCTGCCCACCAAAAACCCCTCGATAGTGAGTAGGGTGGGCAGGGCTTCTCGATCTAAGTTGCTCCCAGCAAACAGCCCAATTGCCCTGCCCACCAAAAAGCTACTTCAACTTTTTCTATATTTATACCAATTGCCTAAAACCTCGATAGAAATCCGATGATGGATTAAGGAAATTGGTGCAATGGAAGGATTAAATTTATATCGAGATATCCTGGAAGAAACAATCTGTTATGGCAAATTTTTGCAGCGGTGCGTGACCCCCCGAATTCCATTGTTTGATGTTCCCACCGATTGGGAACGGGGGGTCACGCACCCTACGAAACAAAGGCTTTTGCTTGTTTGGATTTGGTTTCCTCAAATTCTCTTTTATTTTATCGACAAAAGTAATTTTTTATCAAAAAAATAAATTAAAATTGCAATTGTTTGGTTTTAAAACCGAGTTATTTATAACTTCCAGTGGGTAAATTGTCCGATTTTCTGCGGTTATCATACCCACTGGAAAAGCAGCGCCTTCTTGAAGGTTTTAACGCCGATGAATTGCGGCTTCTGTGAGGCAAAAACTGCCGATTAATTGCCTAATTAAAAGGAGCTGAACTCAGGTAGAGTTCGGGGGAAACGCCTGCAAACGCGCTGCGCCTCCGGTGCGCCGGGGAGCACTAGGGTTGCTCGATGGTTTCGTTCACGGGGAAGCGATCGAGAAGCTGAATCGCACGATAGGCATTAGTTTTTAACTCTTCGTAGATATGGGGAACGTGGGGAACCTGAGACAAGAAATCCAGAGTCCGACGCAAAATCCGCACGATATCTCCTTCATCCAACGTCGTATGGGCACACAGTTCGCTCCATTCCACCCCTAACGCCCATTCTTCCACCAATCCAATCAACTCCCGTTCCAACCAAATGGGCAAAGTCACATCATGTCGATGCTGGATTTGAAACAGTTTCCGACGCAACCCTTGCAGTTGCGAGAGTGCGTTTTTCACCGGTGGGGAAACTTGATAGCTGGTCCAAGTATCGGGACGGGACACTTCGGTGACTAAAGCGGCACAGGCAGCCGCAAACTGATGCGGACCGAGGCCATTGAGGGACCCACTCATCAGTGCCAGACCCAACCACAATTCGTTATCCCCGCGAATGGCAGCGGCGCTTTCGCCGATTTCGGTCACGTCAAAACTGGGGGTGGTTTCTTCTGCCTCTTCTTCTGCTTCGGGGGGATTTTCCACCATTCGCAAGCAGCCCACTTGTAGCAAGATATGAATCAGCGCCAGAAAATCATCCCAGTGGGAAGAAAGCTGGCGATCGAGTCCGCTGCGAATTTTCTCGATCTGGCTATCGAGTTTCTGGCAGCGTTTTTCCAGTTTTAGCAAGCTGCCGGGGTCGCCGTATTTATTCAGCGGATGGGTTTTCAGTTTCTCTTGCACGGCAGCAAGGCGTTGGGCTTGGGCTTCCACTTCTGGGGCGTAAAACGACTCGAGGGAGTCGGGAATCGCTTGCGCGATCGCCGCCGTTTCTTCGTTCCCTTTGCGCGACTGTCCGGGTTTGAGAATCAGTTCCACGGGCGGTTCGGGCACCTCCCATTTCCCCCACTGGGGCAACACCTCGTGCAGGGCCACCACATCGCTACTCGAGGCCACATACCACCGATTATTCTTCCCCAAACAAATCAAATTCGGCGATTGTCCCGATCCGGGCACTTTGCCGATTAACACCGCTAGAATCGGCTCTTTGGCGGAAATGTGGCGACCTTTGAGACTGAGCATCTGTCCCGGTTCGCTGGTGGGCAGGGCTTGCGCCGCGATCGCCGCATTGGTTTCCAAGGCTTGCACTTCTAAGGTCTTCAGCAGCCGTTTTTCCGCTTTCAGCCGCTCTCGTAACTTCTGATACCCCTTGCACAGATCCTCGTCTACTTCGGCCAATTTCGTCTCCATCTGCTGCCGCTTTTGCTCGAGTTCCTCCAGTTCTTCTAATTTCGGCTGCAGGTGCATGGTGGCAATATACTGCCCAAAGCTGGATTCTACCAGTTCTTTCGTTTCTTCCAAGCTGTGGGTTTGCAGCAAGTTGAGGACCATCCCATAGGTGGGGGTAAACTGGCTGACGAGGGGATCGGGTCCGACGGTGGCTAAATATGCGGCTTCTCTCGCGCCTTCAAACCGGGTCTGCACGGTCACTACATGCCCCCGTTCGTCCATCCCGCGTCTGCCCGCGCGACCGGACATTTGCAAAAATTCGGAGGCTTTCAGCAGTCGGTGCCCGTCATCGGTGCGCTTGGATAAACTGGAAATCACTGTGGTGCGTGCGGGCATGTTAATCCCGGCGGCAAGGGTCTCGGTGGCAAATACCACTTTAATCAATCCTTGCTGAAATAACTCTTCCACAAATCCCTTCCAGGTGGGTAAAATGCCGGCATGATGGGCGGCAATTCCCTGCAACAAGGGTTTCACCTGTCCCACTCGCTCCGCTTCGGGATTTTTCCGCAAAAATTCTTCCACTTTTTGCCGCAAGACCCGCGCTTCGCCTGGGTTGACTAGATTGAGTTCGCTGACTTCTTCCACGGCGCGATCGCATCCTCGGCGCGAGAAAATAAAATAAATCGCCGGCAGCATATCCCGCTCGCGCAAATGAGTCAAAACGCTCCCTAGATTGGGCACGTCCCGATTCTTTCCCCCTCTCCCTTTGCTCGGATTCCTCAGCAGGCGCGGGTTGATTTTGTTTTGCTTGCGGTTGAGTAGGGGAAATAACCCTTTGGAATTGCAAAAGTAAAAACCCAAGGGCACCGGTCGGTAGTTGGAGTAAATCAGCTCTGTCGGGCCATGTACTTGCTCGATCCAGTCGGTGAGTTGCGAGGCGTTGGCTACGGTGGCGGAAAGCGCCACCAGTTGGATTTCTGGCGGACAGTAAATGATGGATTCTTCCCATACCGTCCCTCGGGCGCGATCGTTCATGTAGTGGCACTCGTCGAGTACCACCGCTTCTACCCCGGTTAAGGAGGTGCCTACCGCACCAATTGAGGTGCCGTAGAGCATGTTGCGAAAAATTTCGGTGGTCATCACCAGGATGGGGGCATCGCGATCGATCGACATATCCCCAGTGAGCAATCCGACGTTGTGGGAGCCGAATAATTCCCGAAAGTCTCGCAATTTCTGGTTCGATAGGGCTTTGAGTGGCGTCGTGTAGAAAATTCGCCCGCCACCCTGCAAGGCTCGGTGAATGGTATATTCGCCGATTAGGGTTTTCCCAGATCCGGTGGGGGCACAGACGACGACGGATCGTCCAGCTTCTAAGGCGGCGATCGCCTGTAGCTGGAATTCATCTAACTCAAAGGGAAATAGGCTTTTTAGATTTTGTTCTAACAACTTAGGTGAAACAGTCACACACTTACACTCTCGATTGATTTTGTTGGCTGATTCTGTGGCACTCTGGCGACTTGAAGGTTTTCCCTCCCGCACGCTTGCGTCCCACGAAGGTCGATCGCACCGTTGCATTTATAATTGTGACATTTTTGCCGGAAGGGGTTCGCTGGCGCTGTGCGCCCAAGATTCCTTCTGTTTCTCAGTTGGCTTGCCGATTGAGTGACACAAAGGTTTGATTAAACAAAATTGTTTCGATCTATCATAGCAATTCTGTCCCGGTTGAGACGCTGTGCCGCTCTCCTCGTCTGGAAACGTTTCTCCCGGTTTCCTCCCACGCCTCTCTCGTTTCCCTACCTCGTTTTTTGCCTCCACTCCACGCTTTGCATGGATCCTGTGTCTGCGTCATGGATGCTTGACATCTATCGGCGTGGATGAAAAAAATGCTTTTTTCTCTTCTTCCCCTCACCCTTCCTTTGCCGATCGCTACTGTTTCCCCGCCCTAGGATTTACAATTTTCGCAGCAGTTCGGGGAGTAGCTCTCCGGGCACTTTGGCCAGGGCCAGATTTTGTCCGGCAATGCCAAATTCTCGATAAAAGGTGCGGATAGTTTGCACCACGTAGTGCAAGGCGGTTTGATGCAGTTGCGGTTGCTGTTGCCATCCTTGTAGGGCTTGCAGGTGATGGTGCAAGGCGGCTTCTAAATGTTGCGATCGCTCTTTTTCTTCGGTGACGGTGCCGGTTTCGCTCACCAGTTGGTAATGAGCAATTCCGAGATTATTGTGGGCGGCAAAGCGATCGAATGCCAGCATGGGGGCGCGGCCCTCTCCCACCCGGGATGCTTGCACCAGGGTCTCGACGATCGCCAATGCTGCATCATAGGCGGCGATCGCTTCGCGCAAAAACTCCCCTCGCAACCCCGGATCCGCTTTCGAGTGGTTCGCTAAATGCCAATAGGCGGTGCCTAAATTATTCTGCGTCGCCGCACAGGCGGCGGGCATCTCTTTGGCATTTCGATAAATTAACGCAATTTCGTAAGCCGCTACGGCAAGCATCAAATAATCGGCGGGTCTCTCGTACTGCGCTAAATTCCAATATGCCGTACCGAGATTGTTTTGAATCATCCCATATTCCCGGGGTTGCTCTTCCCGGGAATGATGGCGCAAGGCTTCGCTATACGCCCCGATCGCTTGGTGCAAATTCGCCACCGGTTCGCAATGTTGCGCTAAATTCCAATATGCCGTTCCTAAATTATTCTGCGTCGCTGCATAGGCTCTGGCATTCGCCGGGGGGTCGCTTTCTAATGCGCCTTTGCGACAGTTTAATGCTTCATTATAAGCGGCAATCGATCGCTGCAAATTCTCTACGCGCGAGCCATATCGAGCCATCTCCCCATAAACCGCTCCTAAGTTATTCTGAATTCTCCCCCAACTTTCACTTTGCTTTTGCCCCGCTAACGGGTTTAACCCGCGCCGATACACTTCAATTGCCCGCTCTAAATCGGCGATTTTCTCTTCACTATTCTCGCCACTTCTCGCGCGCATCCAATAAAAATTCCCGAGGTCATTGGTCAAATCGGCCCACAATGGATTGTCCGGTTCGAGCAGTGCTAGCACGCGATCGTAGGCGAGAATGGCAATTTCCAGGTATTGTGAGTTATATTCACGACTTGCACTTGGACTCACCTCACTTTTGCCCTTGCCTTCCCCACTCGGGGTGAGTAACTCGCGATAAAAATTGCCTAACTTAAAATAAGTATCCGCCAGTTCTACTGCCGATGCGGATTGTGCGTGCAATTGCTTTAAGCGATCGAGCAGTTGCAAGGGCACCGAGAAGGTCTCGGATTTTTTAGAAATATCATTGACATTTTCACTCGTTTGTGATAAACAAGTCTCTCGCACCCACTGGATTAATTTTGCTGGGGGAGCTGATGCCACACTCGGAGTCGGAATCTCAGGTGGAGCCTCCTCGGACTCGCCAGGAGACGCAGGTTGCCCTATGGGAAGCAGTAACGAGGCGATCGCGGGTTTCTCGGCGGGGGATGGCGCAGATCCCGGCGATGCTTCTAACTCGGCAACCTCCCGATTTTCGGATCCCGCTTCCGGGCCGGAATGAGCGATCGCCGTTTCCCCGTCTTCTTTCTCTTTTGCTGTTTTCGGTGCCTCCACCCGTTGCGGCATCGGAATCACCCGCCTCGGCGCGCGATCGCTTTCTCGTCTCTCGTCAATCGGCGTGGGGTCTCCCTCAAATTCAAATACCCCGGTCCGACAGCGCCAAAACTCCGGGGCGGATTGTTGGATCGTATGGCACCAGGGACGCGGTACCCACAGCAGCAAACTGCATTCGCCAATCCGAGGTACCGAAGTTTCCACTAACCGCAGCTCGATTTCGCGCAACTGATTCAGAAAAAACCATTGCACGCTCGTTGAATGGCGGGTTAAGTGTTCGATACCGAGAATCTGAAACACCGGCATGGGCGATCGCTCGGTGGGCGGCGGATTGCGCTCTAACCATTCCGCGATCGCCGCGTACGGATTGGGATCCGCGAGGTCTAACTGGATGCTCACCACTCCCGGATACCTGCGCGATCGCAACGGCGTCACCACAAACTCTCCCTCCGGAGACGATCCACCGCGATCGCCCACCTCGGTTTCTAACCGCCTCGCCAGTTGGTTCCGCAAGCGCATGTCATCGCAAACCGCCAAAAAAATTTGACGGCGCAAACCCAGACTCAGCGCCAGTTTGAGCTGCTTGTAGTTTTGCCGATTTAAACCCAATCCTTTTTCGGGAAAAATATCCGTTACCAACATGCTACCAGCATTGCAAGCCGAGGCTACCTACAAAAAACGAGGGCGATGCGACGATCCTTGGACAATATGATGCACAACTCCTTTTTCTTGTTTGGGATAGCAGCTTCAGGAGTTCTCCTCTGTGGGGGTTTCCGCCTCTTTTTTCTCCCGCCAGTGCCTTTCTGTGGTTTCGCGATCGCTCCATGACCCCAAAAAACCAGGTGCCCCTCTACTTAAAGCACCTGGTTACTGACTTATCACTGTCAGAATTTGGGCAAAATTACCCTTTTTGCTGGCTCTAGCTCATCCCACCAGACACCGACACCGCCAACACAATTAAGCCGCTCACCAACAGCAGGGCAAACACCGCCTGCACGAGATAGTTCCGTTGTTGCTTCTTGTTGGGAGGCTTGGCAGTGTACATCTTCGGCTCTTTCGCAAAATTATTCAGCAATCCACCATCTTCCGTATAGGGCATGTTATTAAACCTTACTGCGTTTTTACCTACTTTTACTCTACCAAATAATTGCCACTTTTTATCACTGTATGGCTATAGAATTTATGAATTAATTTTGGTAGAGAGAGTTGCAGATTGACAATCAGGTTAAAGCGGCTCGGAAAATGATGGCTAGGGTTGACAGGCGGATGGGGATTGGGTATAATGAACCCTAGGGGGCAGGCAGGGCGCAAAAGCAATGCTTAAATTGCTTAAAAGCGCTGCCTGCCCCATCGAATTTCCGTTACCTT
>NZ_JAJENT010000893.1:0-5688 GCF_035615515.1 Phormidium sp. CCY1219 | reverse complement strand
ATCGATTTGGGGTTTTTCCAGGAGGGCGATCGCATCGAATTGATTCGGGGAGAACTGGTGCCAATGGTTTCTAAAGGAAAAGCTCATACAGTCTGTTGTATGAATTTAAACGAGCAATTGGTCATTCTCCTATCTGGTAAGGCCAAAGTTCGATGCCAAGACCCTATCTTACTGCCCAATAACAGCGAACCAGAACCGGATTTTGTTATTGTGAGAAATCGGGCAGATAACTATTTATCTCGTCATCCGATGCCGGAAGATATTATCGGAGTTATCGAAATTGCCGATTCTTCTTTGCAATACGATCGCGAGGTGAAACTTCCCCTTTATGCCGAAGCGAATATTGCCGAATATTGGCTCGTCAATTTGTTGGAAAATCAATTGGAAATTTACAAGGCTTCTTATCAAAAATCTAATGCAGTTTTTGACTACCGCCAAAAGCAGGTGTTGCTTCCCGATGAAACCGTTGCTTTGCCCGAGTTTTCCGATGCGATTCTGGAACTAGCACGGGTTTTCCCGGGGGCGATCGCGTAAACACTACCTAAATAAAATCAGCGGTTGTATCGATAAGTTATAAAAACTATAGTTAATTTTCAAATAACTTTTTATAAATTCTGAAAATCCGGAATATTTGGGGAAAATCTGGTAAAATAAAGCCAGTGGTCAACCTGATTGAACTCTGATGAGCTTACCGAAAACCAAACGCTTTACGATTGAAGAGTATCACCGCTTAATTGAAGCGGGATTTTTCCAGGGGGACGATCGCGTAGAACTGATTCGGGGAGAAATTGCGAACATGGCATCGAAAGGAAAACCACATGTATTCTGTCGCACGCAGTTATTGCGAGAGCTGTGTCATTTACTCGGCGATCGCGCGACTTTACGATGCGCCGATCCAGTCGCGTTACCCCAAGATAGCGAACCGGAACCGGATTTTGCGATCGTGCGAAATCGCAAAGAAAACTATTTATCCCATCATCCCACCCCGGATGAGATTTTGCTGATTATCGAAATTGCGGATGTTTCACTACAGTACGATTGCGAAATCAAATTACCCCTTTATGCCGAAGCTGGAATTTCCAAAGTGTGGCTTTTTAATGTCCTGGAAAATCAACTAGAAATCTACACGAGTCCCTATCAAAATTCTAACGGAACCTTTAACTATAAGCAAAAACAGGTTAAACTGTGGAATGAAACGATTGGGTTGCCGGGATTTCCCGGTTTAACCCTGGAATTGACAAAGGTGTTTCCGCCAATGAAAAGCTAACTGGGGCGATCGCTGTTTTTCGGGGCCGGGCGAGGGTAAATGCAGGGTCGGATTTTCAGCGATCGCAGCGGAATTTATTCCTTTAGATAGATGGCAATCGGAAAGAATTGGTAATCGTAGGATTGGTCGGTGGGAAAACCCGCTCTGGGTGGCTTGGGAAAAATGACAGTAATTATACCCAACAATAGAAAATTCGAGCCAAATTTGCCGATTGAGGGATTCGCACGCTAAAACAAATAGAGAAGCGCTCGCAGGGCGGAAAGTTAAACCCGATTCCCACCTCTGGATTTTCATCAGGGCTATGCCACTCAATCAATTCTCTCTCGGTCTGTGCTTGCCACTGTCATGGTGGCACAAATTGCTCAAAGCGATCGCGATCGCCGCGATCGGATTAACCGCAGGGTGCGATCCTGCAAAGGAGTTTCAAGCTGGGTTTCTACCCGTTTCCGCCACCACCGCCACCGTGCAGCCAGAGGTGGATCCATTCCGCGCCGCGATAAACCACGCGCAACAAGCTGCGGATCTCACCCAACGCGCGATCTCCCTGGAAGAGTGGCACCAAGTGGCGAGTCTGTGGCGATCGGCGATCGCCGAGTTGAAAATGGTACCCGAAACCCACCCGAGAAGCGCTTTGGCACGAGAAAAGATAGGGGAATATCAGCACAATCTGACCTATGCCTCCCAACAGGTGGCGCGGTTGGATCGATTCGAGCGCGCGATCGCCAAAGCGCAAACTGCCACCAGTCTGGCGCAAACCGCGTCATCGAAAGCGGAGTGGGAACAAGTCGAGTTACATTGGGAGATAGCGATCGCGAATTTAACGCAATTGCCCGCCTCTCACCCCAACCGCGCTTTGGCAACGGCAAAGCTGGCTGAATACGGTCAAAAGTTAGCGGAAGTGAAAGCGCGATTAGCCGAATTCGGTGCGATCCATCAAGCCCTTGCCAAAGGCAAACTCGCTGCCAATTTAACCCAGAGCGCCGCTTCGATCGCCGAGTGGCAACGAGTGGCAATTCTCTGGAAAGAAGCGATCGCCAAACTGCAAACCGTTCCCCCAAACCACGCCAAGCGCACCTTTGCCGAGGCCAAAATCCGCGAGTATAACTACAACTTACGCTACGTGCGACAGCAATTAAGTCGCTTAGATCCCTACAATCAAGCGATCGCCACCGTGGAACGCGCCACTTTTGACGCACAAAGTGCTACGGCGATGGGGGAGTGGGAGGCAGCGGCTAAACACTGGGAAGAGGCGATCGCGCGCCTGGAGCGCGTGCCAAAAACTCACCTAAAACGCGCCTTAGCCGAACAGCACATCCGGGACGCGCGAGAAAATCTCGCCTTCGCGCGACAGCAGGTGAGGCACACCGATCCGTTCAATCAAGCCATGAAAACAGCTCGGGATGCCGCAAACAAAGCTCAATCGGCATTTTCTCATTATGACTGGAATGTGGTGGCAAGAGAATGGCAATCCGCCATTCTCTTGTTAGAAAGTCTGCCCAAAAATCACGCCAAACAAGCCATTGCATCCCAAAAAATTGCCGCTTACCAGAAAAAGCTCGCCTATGCCATCAAACAAGGCGATCGCCGCTTCCAAACCCTCACCACTCCCGATAAACAAAGTAATGCAATTGATTCAAACCAGAAGAATAAAAAACCGGAAACGGGGAAGGAAAAACAGAAATAATTCTTTATTGCTATCGGGGTAATTTCAGAAAAAATAACATGATTTTGCAGCTTTCAAGGGGGGGAACCGTCGATCGGATAGAGCGCTCCCCCCCTGGGGGAAACAAATCAAAAAACTCAAAATCTGTGTTAAATTAGACCTGGTCATGCGGGCGAAAGTTGGAACCAACGCCCTACCCTTCTAGGGCGCGGGGATTTCCAGACCAAACCTTGATAAAATTATTCCTGATACCCCTGGAAAAAGCCGCGAGATTGTCGCCAAATTTCCAAACTAATAATGCAGGCCATTAGCCAGACCATTCCCGCCGTATATCCAGCCACAATATCCGTGGGCCAATGAACGCCGAGATAAAGCCGACTTAACCCGATCGGGATAATTAAGCCCAGGGTACCAATAGCTACCCATACGCGCCAGCGGGGAAATTGAGTGGAAAGCAAGTAGCCGAAAATGCCGTAAATCACCAATGAAACCAAGGCATGACCGCTGGGAAAACTGTAGGAACTGACATCGAGAATGCGCTCCCAAAGTTCCGGTCTGGCTCGGGAAAAAACCTTTTTCAAAACGGTATTGAGCAGAACCGAACCGATAGCCGCGATCGCAATTGTTGTGGCTTCCGCTTTCATGCCGCGCCTCACCAATGCGATGCCCAGGAGAAAACAAACCACGCTCAATAGCCTCGGGTCTCCGAGAAAGGTAATTGCCGTCACCAGGCGATCGAGCAGTGGCGTATGCAAATCCTTGAACATTAATAAAACTTCCGTATCCATTGCCGTGGTTTCTTGTTCTAGCACTTCCTCTGCAATTTCAAAAAATCCCCAAATGCACAAAATACTCCCGAGCAGTCCGCCTAGGGGAATTACTGATATTAATGAGATGAGTTTAGATTTCATGTCAATCGTTCAATTCAGTCTGAGTTTTTACGAAGCAGAAACGAGGGTTTACAGTTTAGAGGTTTGGCAGTTCCCGCCTGGAGTTTAACAAGGGCGATCGCACCGGTCGCTCCCAGGGAAGAAGCCCACCGCGATCGCACAGTATTGGCCAGGGAACCCCCGGTTTTCTATTCTAGACTCTACAATAAAAAAGGAGGAAGACTTTTGCCGGCCTTGCGGAAACCGCGATCGCGCTGGCCACGTCTTTACTGACCGACCCGAACCGAAATCCTATTTATGATATCACTCAAGCCGAAACAGATTGCGACAATTTTACTCACCCTAGGAGCGGCAAGCTGCGCCACTTGGCTGGGTTTCCAGGTTCCCGGCATCGCTCGCCCACACAGGACGATCTCCGCTCGCACAGAGAACGCACCGCGTTTCGCCCAACCCATCGACTGCACCCTGGGCGAAGATTGCTTTATCTTGCTTTATCCCGATCTCGACCCCACCCCAGAAGAAGCGGTGGATTTTGGCTGCGGGCGGCAAACCTACGACGGTCATAAAGGCACCGACTTTGCCATTTCCGACGAAGCGACAATGGCACAAGGTGTCCCGGTTCTGGCTGCCGCTCCCGGTACCGTGCTGCGGGTGCGCGACGGGATGCCCGATCGCCGCCTCAGAAGTTTAAGTGAGAAAGAAGAAGTCGCCGGGGTAGAATGTGGGAACGGAATCGTCATCGACCACGGCAACCAGTGGCAGACCCAATACTGTCACCTCCGCAATGGGAGTATTTCGGTGCGTCCGGGGATGGAAGTGGAAGCCGGCACTCCCCTGGGCATGGTGGGCGCATCCGGTGCGGCATCGTTCCCTCACGTGCATTTGAGCGTCCGCTACCAAGGAGAAGTTGTAGACCCCTTTGTGGGTGCTAACGCCGCACCGGGATGTAATGTGCAGCGCAATTCCCTGTGGGCAGACTCCCTGGGGTATCAGCCCACCGGCCCCATTGATGCCGGTTTTGCTGCCGAAGCCCCCACGATGGACGACCTCTGGGAAGGACGCTTCCGCGATTCTCTCCTCTCGCGAGATATCCCCGCCATTTTGTTCTGGGTTCACACCTATGGTGTCTTGCAAGGAGACGAATTCGCGTTTAAACTCACCGCACCTAATGGCGAAATTGTCGCACAAGATAAACGCACTATCGATTCTCCCAGTAAAACCTGGATGGGATATGTGGGCAAGCGTAATACCCCCCAAAGACCGATTATCCCCGGCGTTTGGCGCGGCGAATATCGTCTGCTCCGCAATAATAAAGTTGTGGTAGAGTTCGAGCGCGAAGTAGAAGTGCAGTAAACATCAAGGCGAAAATCAACGGATCGCTACCCGTAGGGCCACGGCACTGCCGTGCCCTCACCCCAACTTCTATAAATCTTAAGTTGTCCGTCCGAGCGCCATATCTGGGAGCGTCATATAATTTTCCCAAATTGCTAACAATTTGTGCCCATTGTCGGGGAAAAAGTCATGGCTCAACCCCTGTAAGACAGATTCCTCCTAATGAAGCGATCTCTCTAAATTTATGGGGCGATCGCCCGCAATCCGGGTCAAATAAGCACTGCCTAAATTTTGTGGCACGTTCGCCCACTGCTGCGGATTGTCCTGACGCTGGCGAACCGAAATATTGCCTTGAGTCAATAGGGATAAGCCGAAAAATGGCGATCGCTTCTAATAAGTAGGGAGCGATCGCCCTAGTTTTACCAAATCCACTTTCCCCAGATAATACTTAACCTTCGTTTCCGAATCGTTGCAACAACTCTTCGCGAGAAAGGGTCAGCAACAGACGGGTTAACTCCTGGGTTGGTAACTGCAAC
>NZ_JAJENT010000892.1:0-822 GCF_035615515.1 Phormidium sp. CCY1219 | reverse complement strand
ATCGATTTGGGGTTTTTCCAGGAGGGCGATCGCATCGAATTGATTCGGGGAGAACTGGTGCCAATGGTTTCTAAAGGCAAAGCGCATACAACCTGTTGTCGAAATTTAATTCGGGAACTGCCCAAATTACTCCGCGAACGCGCCACTCTCCAATGCCAAGACCCTATCTTACTGCCCAATAACAGCGAACCGGAACCGGATTTTGTTATGGTGAGAAATCGGCCAGATAACTATTTATCTCATCATCCGATGCCGGAAGATATTATCGGAGTTATCGAAATTGCCGATTCTTCTTTGCAGTACGATCGCGAGGTGAAACTTCCCCTTTATGCGGAAGCGAATATTGCCGAATATTGGCTCGTCAATTTGTTGGAAAATCAATTGGAAGTTTACAAGGTTCCCTATCAAAAATCTAATGCGGTTTTTGACTACCGCCAAAAGCAGGTGTTGCTTCCGGATGAAACCGTTGCTTTACCCGAGTTTCCCGATGCGATTCTGGAACTAGGACGGGTTTTTCCGGGGGCGATCGCTTAACTACCACAACCCAAGAGGTAGGCAGCAAAAATTGGTCATTTCCGCCCAGACCAAATTAAAATCTAGCAATGAGAACGATGCGTTTCATATTCCCCACTTGTTTGCTAGCTTGCTGCTGCGATCGGCGCAGAAATTTTGGGTTTTCGTCGGGGTAAAATTTTGTTACAATTAAAACTGTGGTCAACTTTCTTGCAGGTCAATGAGTTTAATAGCTGCCAAACGCTTTACGATTGATGAGTATCATCGCTTAATCGATTTGGGGTTTTTCCAGGAGGGCGATCGCATCGA
>NZ_JAJENT010000891.1:0-4208 GCF_035615515.1 Phormidium sp. CCY1219 | reverse complement strand
AAAGACTTGAGAATTTGGCAAAAAGGTATGGAAATTGCAGAAAAATGCTATTTTCTGACTAATCTTTTCCCTAAACACGAACTCTATGGTAGGGTCTCACAAATGACGAGATGTTCCGTTTCTATCTCAAATAGAGGGAATAGGGAATAGGGAACAGGGAACAGTTTACAATGATACTGACCCCGTTCCCCGTTCCCCGTTCCCTTGTTTTAGAAAAGATTATACATCTATTGCCGGAAGAAAGTAGAATGATTATTAGTCTTATTAAAAAGCAATTAGAAAAATGACATCTGTTCCCCGTTCCCTGTTCCCCGTTCCCTGTTCCCTGTTCCCCGTTCCCTCAAGACCCAATTATCATTTTTACATAACAAGTTCGGTAGACCCAAAATAATTTGCCCCCTTGCTTAGAACCAGTTTACCCGTACTGTCTCCCCTTTACCGCCAGTGTGCCTATCTGTTTTAGCTCTAATTGCGGCCTGTTACCAGCTCACTGAAATGAAATTCCGAGTTCATTCGGTGTGGTCAGGCTGGGAGTCACCGTGTCTCCTACCGGACAAGATTTTCACTTGTATCAAAGAGTCAGTTAGGAGTTAACATGTTCTTATAATTTCGGTTAGTTTCTCCCCGCTGGTTATGGATTAGCCAGCGAACGAATCGCACATAAGTTTCCATTAATTCCACTTACCCGAAGGGAAGCGACAAGTATAGAGTTAAAGGAAACTGTGATGATTTCGATGATTGTTTCCATTAATTCCACTTCCCCGAAGGGAAGCGACAGGATTTCTTATCAGATTTCCAGATAAGGTAGAACGTTTCCATTAATTCCACTTCCCCGAAGGGAAGCGACCTGGGCCGCGTCCCTGGGAAGAAAATCTGGCGGTGAAGGTGTAGGGGGAGGGGGAAAAGGTTTGTTCTGGGAGGAGGAGGGATGGTTCACTTAACGGGAAGTCGCGCCCCGGGGTGGATTACTTAAGTGAAGGACTCCGAGATTCTGGAGGTCAACTGCTATACTCAAAGTAGCGATCGCAAGCAACCTGTAAATCCATGAGCGAACTATTCAAAGGCTTCGAACAACTGCTAGAACTAGCCAAAACCCTAGAAGACAAAATCGAAAGCGGGGAGATTCGCAGCGACGTGCAAATCCGCACCGCGAGCAACATACCCCCCCAAGGAAACATTCCCCGTCGTCCGCGAAGCGCATCCCGTCCGATTGTCACCCCACCTCCTGGGGGCAAGGAGGACCGCCAAGGGTCTGGGGAAACGTCACCTCACCCAAGCGACCTCACTCAAGTCGGGGGCTTAAAAGAGGTCATCCGGGAATTGCGGGAGGTGGTAGAATTGCCCCTGAAGCGACCGGACTTGCTGGCCAAACTCGGCTTAGAACCGCCGCGCGGGGTCTTGCTAGTCGGACCGCCGGGAACCGGAAAAACCCTCACCGCCCGATCCCTAGCCCACGACCTGGGACTCCACTACATCGCCATCGACGGCCCAGAAATCATGGGCAAATTCTACGGCGAAGCGGAAGCGCGATTGCGGCAAATTTTCCAAGACGCCACCGCCTCGGCCCCTTGCTTAATCTTCATCGACGAACTCGATAGCCTCGCCCCCGATCGCGCTAAAGTGGAAGGAGAAGTGGAAAAACGAGTGGTGGGACAACTCCTCGGCTTAATGGATGGCTTCTCCCCCACCCGGGGTATCCTCCTTCTCGCCGCCACCAATCGCCCGAACCATCTCGACCCCGCCCTGCGCCGCCCGGGACGTTTCGATCGCGAAATTCACTTCCCCGTCCCCAACCAGGGGGAACGGCTGGAGATTTTGCAGATTCTCACCCGAGATATGCCCTTAGAACCCTCAGTGGATTTAACCGCGATCGCTGCTGATTGCGTCGGATTTGTGGGCGCAGACTTGAAAGCCCTCTCCCAACAAGCGGCTTATCTCGCTTTGCGCCGCCAGGTTCCGGACCTCACCGCCCCCCTTCCCGACCACCTCACGATTACCGCCGAGGACGTCCAACAAGCCCTCAAAACCATCAATCCCTCGGTCCTGCGATCGCTAGAAATCGAAACCCCCTCGGTATCTTGGTCGGACATTGGCGGACTCGAATCGGTGAAACAAACCCTACAAGAATCCGTAGAAGGACAACTGCTCTACCCAGAATTCTACCAGCGCACCGGCGCAAAAGCCCCGAGAGGAATTCTCCTCGCCGGCCCTCCCGGAACCGGCAAAACCCTCTTAGCCAAAGCTGTCGCCGCCCGCGCCAAAGCCAACTTTATCGGCGTCAGCGGCGCGGAATTGCTCAGTCGCTGGGTAGGCGCATCGGAACAAGCGGTCCGCGACCTCTTCGCTAAAGCCCGACAAGCCGCACCTTGCGTAATATTTATCGACGAAATCGATACCGTAGCCCCGGCCCGGGGACAAAATACCGGGGATTCCGGGGTCAGCGATCGGGTGGTAGGACAACTGCTGAGCGAATTGGACGGATTGCACTCTTCTGCTAATCTTATCTTAATTGGCGCAACTAATCGACCCACGGCCCTGGACCCGGCGTTACTGCGATCGGGTCGTCTGGATTTGCAATTAACCGTGGATTTGCCCGATCGCCCCACCCGCTTGGCGATTCTGCAAGTCCACAACCGCGATCGCCCGGTAGTGGATGTGGATTTAGACCCCTGGGCGACGCGCACGGAAAACTGGAATGGTGCGGACTTGGCTTTATTGTGCGATCGGGCTGCATTAGCCGCCATTCGCCGCGCCCGCCAAGGGGGAATCAGCGACCCGAAGCAGATTTTTATCACCTCGGACGATTTCGACTTCGCCTATCAAACCTTGTGCGAACAGCTCAATTCGGAGGATTGACTTCGCGCCGCCGCCCCGGTGGGTAAGCGAGTGCGAGATGGAGTGCCACTGTCTCCCGAGAAGCTGACCACCGTTTTTTCCCTGGGAGGGAGCGACGGCTGCCCGATTTAAGATAGAATCGGTGTAGCCTGTAGAGGGGAGGCGGGAATCACTCTGCAGTGCAATTGGCGATCGCCTGTTACCCAAACCCCAATCTCGCCCTAACCTGTCGTCACCTTGGATAAACCTGCGATGAAACTTCAATCTAAATTGCTCCAGTCTGATTCTAAACTCCAGTGCGCCTACTGTCAAGGCACCGGAAAAGATAGATTTGGCGTCATGTCCGCCCTGTCCAGTTGTCCCGCTTGTCAGGGCCGGGGATATCACTGGATGACCCCGCCAGTGGTTGCTTGTGCGTACTGCGCTCATACCGGCGTCTCCCCCACGGGTACCCGCAATCCGTGCCTCGCTTGCGGCGGGAAAGGCGTTCACCAGCGATCGCCCGATGCACCCCTGTGCGAGAACTGTGGCGGAACCGGGCGATCGCGATCGGGTCACTTCTACTGTCATCCCTGTCACGGGTCCGGACGGAAATTATCTTATCCTTAAAATCCAACCGCCCACCCCATAACGCTCACCTGCAACTCGCCAATCTACCCTAGCCTGCGTCGGCGGGCTAGACCCGCGTAACCCCATCCCTTCTAGGGTACGGGACGTTTGACCTTCTACACTCTCCCGCTTTATGACCTCATCTCCCGACAGTATTTTAGCCCCCAAACCCAACAACAAAGAAGCTGGGTTAGCTCCTTTATTGCTCACCGTAGTAGAACTCATCCGCCAACTGATGGAAGCGCAAGTCATCCGGCGCATGGACGAAAATTTGCTCACCGACGAAGAACTCGATCGCGCCGCCGAAAGCTTGCGCCAACTAGAAGAACAAATCGTCAACCTCTGCGAAATTTTCGATATCGATCCGGCTGATTTGAATATCGATTTAGGCGATATCGGTACCTTGTTACCCAAAGAGGGAGAATACTATCCCGGAGAACACTCGGACAATCCCTCGATTCTCGAACTCCTCGATCGCCTCTTGCATACCGGCGTGGTGGTGGAAGGAAGTGTAGATTTGGGCTTAGCTCACTTAAATTTAATCCATGCCAAATTGCGGTTAATGTTAACCTCCCAGGCGATCGAGCCAAAGGCAAGGGATTGACAAATGGTTGGGTCAGTGGTCAGTGGTCAGTGGTCAGTGGTCAGTGGTCAGTGGTCAGTGGTCAATCCCCCGCCTCCTCACGGGAACGGTGCGTGACGCCCGCACCGGGTTGGGTGATGTTCCCGATGATGGATGACGGGCGTCACACACCCTACGGGGA
>NZ_JAJENT010000890.1:0-3621 GCF_035615515.1 Phormidium sp. CCY1219 | reverse complement strand
TCACTCGCGCGCGGGCTTGTTCGAGGCGGGCGCGGGCTTGGGCAATTTCTTGCGGACGATTACCGGCGCGCAGTTGGGCGAGTTGGGCGCTGGCGCGCTCGACTCTGGCTCTGGCTTGCATGACTTGGGCTTTGAGATCGTCGCTTTCCATGCTGGCGATGATTTGTCCGTCTTCTACGCGATCGCCTTGTTCGACGTAGAGTTGGGCGATTCGTCCTGCGGTTTTCGGGGAAAGGTTGACGCTTTGTATCGGGCGCACGGTACCGCTGGCTTGAATCCGCACGGTGAGGTTTTGGTTGTCTGCGGGGACGGTTAGGGTGGCGAGTTCGTCGGTTTTCGGTTGGGCGTTTTGCAGGGCAAAGTAACTGGTGGTGCCGATGCCTAATAATGCAACCGCAAGGAAGGCGATCGCAATGGATTTCCTGCGCCGCTTGGATTTAGATTTTTTTTCGGGCGGTTTCCCGGGCTGGGGGGGTCGTTTGTTATTTTTTTGTAGTTCTTTTTCTTGTTCTACGGTGGTTTGCCGTTGCATGGGCGTCCTCCTGATAAGTGGTGGGAGATGAGCCAATATGTTTTGCGCTGTTTTCACCCAAACGACAGTTCAAAAAGGGGGTCGGTTTTGGGATAAGCTATGTTATGGGTAGATTTAGGGACATGCCAGTTTTTTGCCGGGAGGATTGTGGAAGGGTTTGTTAAAGTGGCGCTCAAAACCGGGTTTAGGGGTTATGGTGTTCTTTTTCCCAGCGATCGCTCAACCTCGGCAATTCTCGCTCGAAAAACGCATGAAAATCCCGCAGTTCTTCTAGTCTGAGCCGATGCTCCGGTTTTTTGTCCTCCAGTAGTTCTAGTCCTTTTTCGGCAAGTTCCCGCAGGGCTTTAATCTGGGCGATTCGTTGCTCGATTAGTTCGGACCACGCACCCAGTTTGATGCAGTAATAGTCTCGACGCTCTCCCGGCAAGCTGAGTCGCTCGACAATACCTGTTTGGATTAACAAGCGAGTCATGGTGCTGATCGACCCTTTGCTGGCTTGCAACCCTTCGGCAAGTTCGGTAAGCGACTGATGTGGCGGATCGGCGATTAATAACCAGCCCAATATCCGCCCTGCCATTCTCGGTAAACCCATCAACTCGAATAACAGCCCGACTTCTTCCACAAAACGTTTGAGTTCAAACTGTCGCTGTTCGTTATTCAAGGTAGACATCCTGGGAATTGTCTTTTTATCTCTTTTCTCAATTCTAGCATTGTTTTAAACGTTCAGTATTTTCTGAACGAACTAAATTGTCGCGCCAGTTGTGGGGGCGATCGCAGTAGCAAACGGGAGAAGTGGCTCGAGTAGCTATTGACAAATGGGCAGAAATATGGTAAAGATTTTCGGTGGCGATACCTCTCGTTCCCTACAGTTCCCTAATTAAAGGGAGGTTCACCCTTTGCAATCTCACGGCGATACAGGTACCTGCGGGAAATTGGATTAATTTTTGAAAAATGGGATAAAATATTTTATTCATTAGTTTTACGGGTATTTTTGGCAAGCGAAGATAGGGAATACTCCTGTGAGTATTTTCCATAAAAATTGAATTCCCGTTAATTAATGTGAGTGAAATTATGTCTGGATGCTGTGGCGGGCAATTGATTTTTCTCGATTGGGCTTGGGGACAAAATTTTTATGCACCGATAAAGCAATCGATATTGCGGTGTTCGATGATGGGGAAAATTCGGTGAAAGCGCAGCAGAAATTTCCCGCCTCCATTCCAAGAATGATTGAGACGAGTCATATAGGCACACCAGTGGATGGTGAGGCCAAAAATTGGGACCAAAGCCCTTTTAGGCTAATGCCAATTGCCTAATTTTCCATGCTCAATTCGCTCATCCAGGCTCTAATACCCAGCGAGGGTCGAGGGCGATGGGCATTCCTTCCACATCATAGACCGTTAGCTCTGCAAAAGTTTCGATCCAAACGGTTGCCCCGCAATCGAGAGGCTTATTCGGTTGATAAACCAATCGACTTGGGCCGTGAATTTCCACCTCGGAACCCTTGGCCAAATTGCGAGAGCCGCGTTTCACCGAAACCACAGGTTTTTCAGTGGTTTGGTGCTTTTTGTTGTACGCGATATTGTGGCGATTGATGTGAATGTTGTAATTCGCGCAGTGCGGCTGGGTTGCCCAGCGGGGTTTTGGACCGCGCGTTCCCTTTTTTACACGGGGTTGTCCTTTATAGAGAGGAATGACCCAAGCGCGGGCGATTTTCCGCGCTCCTTGGATCCTTCCTTCTTCTAACCATCTTCGGACTCTTCGAGCGCAAACCTGCAAAAGAGTCGCCGCTTCAGTAGTTCCAACAAACATAGAAAAAACTATTCCGACTATCGGAATAGTTTAGCCCCAAAGGCGCGATCGCCGCAATACCCCCTTCCAGAAACTCCCCCTGGTCTCCTACTGGAGACCTCCTCGGGGGGAAATTATTGCCCAGTGCCCTCGGGTGGTACTTGGGGATGGTGTAAATCTTCCCCAGCCATAGCTCGTCTCAACCCGCGACGGACGACTGTTGCGATTGAGAAGCTCGCTTAACATCGAAGGTAATTTGGGTCAATCTTCCAAAGGTAAGATATTTTTTATAAAAAAAATAGGCAAAAATTCACAATATCGAGCGAACATTCTCTACAGTTAGTTAGAGATATTTTAAAACTCGCTCAAAATGGCAATTTTGGCTTGAAAACACTATATTTTAAATACAAAATAGTAACCGAAGAGACAAATAGGGGGGAAAGCTATGGTAGTGGCTACCACACCAGAAAAAGCTGTAAATATTGGTTCAACCAAACTGCTTATTAATAATGAGTGGATAGAAAGCGTTTCTGGCAAAAGATTTGAAACCATCGACCCTACGAATGGGGAAGTCATCTGCGATGTAGCCAAAGCAGATAGTGCTGATGTCGATCGCGCAGTGGAAGCAGCGCGCCGAGCGTTTACCAGCAGAGATTGGCCGAAAATGTCAGCCACCAAACGCGGCGAATTGCTCTACAAGTTAGCAGACTTGATGGAAGAGCATAAAGAAGAACTGGCGCGATTGGAAACTCTTGATAATGGTAAGCCATTAAGCGATTTTTTAAACAAGGATTTGACTTTAGCGATCGCCTGCTATCGTTATTATGCAGGTTGGGCGGATAAAGTACATGGTAAAACCATTCCCATCAACGAACCTTATTTCTGCTATACGCGACAGGAACCAGTAGGCGTGGTCGGGCAAATTATTCCGTGGAATTTCCCCTTGTTAATGCAAGCGTGGAAGCTAGCATCGGCTTTAGCAACGGGCAATACTCTTGAGCTGAACACTGCAGAACAAACACCTCTCTCGGCTCTGGGAGTGGGCGAGTTAATTGTAGAAGCCGGTTTCCCGTCAGGAGTGGTCAATATTTTACTGGGTTACGGACCGACTGCTGGGGCGGCGATCGCGCGTCACCCGGATATTAATAAAGTGGCTTTTACCGGTTCGACTGAGGTGGGTCACCTGGTGATGGAAGCAGCGGCGCAAAGCAATCTCAAGCGGGTTAGTTTAGCTTCTCGGCGGGAAGCCCCGCGCTCTACCCGTGCTTGGTGAGCGTCGGGATGAGAGCCAGGGGAAATGG
>NZ_JAJENT010000889.1:0-26372 GCF_035615515.1 Phormidium sp. CCY1219 | reverse complement strand
TGAACGTAGCCCTCGTAGGGCTTAGGCTGGTCAGCTACCTAAAGTCAGGGGCTAGAAGCCCCGTCTCTTTAGAGCGGAGTGCTGACTTAATCCTCAATTCTCCATAGGGAATCATTTTAACAGCATCGAGAGCAAAATCATACCCCTTTTAACCACACCTTAACCCAAGTGGCGGTTAAGGCCGCAACTCCCTCGCCACTCGCCAATCGCCAATCAACCCGTATATTGCACCCGGTAAATCCGATTGTTCTCCTCCTCAGTAAATAACAAACTGCCATCGGGATGAACCAACAACCCAGTAGGGCGTCCCCAAGTCTGGGGCGGGTCTTCACTCAGGAGAAACCCAGTCAAGAAATCCCGATACTCCCCTTGGGGATTGCCCGCCTCATCAAAGGGCACGAACACCAATTTGTAACCGGTGGGGGTATTGCGGTTCCAACTCCCCCGAAAGGCGACAAACGCCCCATTGCGATACGCCGGGGGGAAGGTGTCCCCATCGTAAAACTGGAGGCCCAGGGCCGCCGAATGCGCCTGAAACAGCACGTCTGGGGTTTGAGTCCCCGCCACCCATTGCGCGGCGGCGCTGTTGGGGTCGAGCGATCGCCTCGGATCCAGTCGGTCCGGGGTGAAATAGGCATAGGGCCACCCATAAAACTCACCGGCACTCAATCCAGTGAAAAAGTCGGGCACCAAATCATCCCCGAGTCCATCGCGTTCGTTGACTGTAGTATATAACTGACCCGTCAGCGGATGAAAATCCAGGCCCACCGGGTTTCGCAACCCAAAGGCAAAGGTTTCTTGCGCCGACCCGTCCAAATTCATCACCTGTACCGAGGCGCGGGGTAATGGTTCTTCCTGCACATTGGACTCAGACCCCACGGATACATAAAGCTTGTCCCCGGTGGGGGAGACCACCACATTGCGGGTCCAGTGCTGTCGGTATCCTTCTCCGGGCAAATCGGCGATCGCCTCTCCCCTCCCGCTTAAGCGCTCTTCCCCCGGAGTGTAGTCAAAGCGCAACACTTCCCCGGTATTGCCCACAAAAAAGGTATTGTCCGCAAATGCCATTCCAAATGGCAGGTTTAATCCGTTGCTCGCATCGGCAAATATTGTGGT
Source organism: Phormidium sp. CCY1219 (assembly GCF_035615515.1). Lineage (GTDB taxonomy): Bacteria > Cyanobacteriota > Cyanobacteriia > Cyanobacteriales > Laspinemataceae > CCY1219. The sequence continues at coordinate 25,256 of NZ_JAJENT010000889.1, read as the reverse complement.
ATAATCAGCCGCACCGTCTCCATCGGTATCGCGCAGCAACCGAATTTGGTTGTCTGGGGTTTCCGTCACTAACAGATCCCCGGTGGGAGTCACCGCCAACCAGCGCGGGCGGTTGAGATTCTCGGCAAATACATTCACCGTAAACCCTTCGGGCACCTGCAGCGCCGCTTCCGAGGGCACCGGCACTACCTGCGCCGGGTTGGAGGCACTGTCACTGGCAAAGGGTGGCGCTAGGGCCGCAGGTGTAATGCGAATCGGTTGCGCCGTTAGGGGTTCCGTGGGCACGAGATTGGCGATCGCCTGTTCCACCGGCGGTCTGTCTGGGCCGAGAGGATTCCCCTCCAGTTCTCCCATCACCTGATTCAGTGCAAAATGTTCTAGCGCTTCGGAATTATCAAATCCGGCGGCGACTAATTCGGGATTTTCCCTCAAATACTCCGTCAGGTCAAACGCCGCCGACCCTGTGCGTCCTTCTGCTATTCCCCACTGGAGAAAATGCCGATATAAGGCGCGATTGTCCATGCCGGCAGTTTGCAGGTCCCCATATTGCGATCGATAAAAATTTACGTCAAAAACTGGGGAAAAAACCCGTCCTTCCCCCAATCCATACCCTTGCAGGTGGCCTAACAATTCGTCGGCGTCCAAGTCTGCTAAATCGGGATGAGTCTGGCGGTACAATTCTAAATCGACTACTGGGGAAAAGCGACGGTTTTCTGCCAAACCATACTCTTGCAGGTGGGTGAAGAGTTGGGCGTTGTCTAGGGTTACTAGATCCGGATTTATCTGTTGATAAAAGTCTAGGTCTACCCAGGGAGAAAATTCTCGCCCTTCTTGGAGTCCGGTGGTTTCTAGGTGGGTTAACAGTTGCGGGTTGTTTAAGGTGGCTAAATCGGGATTGGTGACCCGGTAGAAGTCTAGGTCGAGAAATAGGTCGAGTACCATGATGATTCGGGGGATGGACAGCGGGGAATTGAAATCGCGCCGAGGCATAGGTAAAGTCCGCGTAGGCGGACTTTTTTGACTGCGATTCCTCTGGAATTTATGTTATACCATTTTGGCTCAATAATGAGATAATTGATAGCGACACCCGCCAGGGATTTTAATCCCCGTATTTCTCATATATAAGCTAGCGCCTCGATCGACACCCGCTAGGGATTTTAATCCCTGGCTGATAGCTGAAGTCCTCTAAAGAACACTAAGACGTGAACTAGCGCATCGAGTCGTCTAAAGACGACTTCAGCTATGAGGCGGGGACTTTCAGTCCCCATCGATCTGTTTCGGTGAGGGTTGCTTTGCGAGATGAGCGCTCTAATGTTTTCAACTTCGGTTTTAATTTTTTTATATCTTTGGCTCGTTTTTGTATAATTTTTCCGACTCATTTCAAAATTTTTGATAACTTTTTGGCGATAAAAAAATTCAGGAACTCTAGATCTAGAACGACCAGATTTAACTCGGCGGGGGCAGAAGGTTTTTCCGTATCTTTTGACTCGTCGAAAAATAACCACACCCAAATGGTATTGTATCTATCGGGATAACGAGGGTCGCCATATTCAAAAACAGGACTGCCAAACAGTTGGTTAGCTTGATAGCAGAGGGGAGAGGTGCAGCCTGATTCTTCCAGGAAACTTTGCACGCAGCGATCGGCCAGTTTTTGCCAATCCTTTGGCGTTTTTTGCTGTTGTTCCTTTGAGAGCCATCCGGTTAAAATAACCACCTGCCCGATAGAACTTTCCAAAATAAACTGCTGATTTTGGTTGATTTTATTGATAATCGAAACATCTACTGGCTGAGTGCGGTTTTGATGTTCGTCTAGTTCGGGAATTCCCAGGTTTAAATACAGGCAATAGCTATCATAAAGCTGCAAGTAAGTGACGACGCCAGTTATCTTTTTTTCTTCCAGTTTACCTTCTACAGTGAGAAGAATATTCTTCTCAGTTGTTCTTTCCAGGAGGATATCGAGGGGACGATTAGAGTCAACCGTTCAGAGTTTGAACGCTTCTGGCGGGATACCAAACCTTTGAAAAATTTCCTTACAGCAATCTTGCAAATAATGCGCTCGATAGTCCGGGTCAACTTCTGCGTCTTCTATTTCCCATCGGTGAAAGGCAAACAGATGGACGTTGGGAGCATAAAGTACAAAAGACATTTGAGTTTAGGCATTGGGTAGAAAGTTTTAAAGTTAGCTATTTTTGGACTTTTTATCGTTTTGCTTTCGTTCCAATTGGCGAAGCTCAAACAGGTTTTGTAAGACTTCGGCTTCCCTGCGGGGTTGACGCCGAGGATAACTTACATTTTCCCGGTCTGGCAATTCAGAAAAGTTGACCACCGCATCTCTAATTTTGGGATGATTTTTAACCCACTGTTTGAGATTTTATTGGGTTGTTTTGCGGTTTCCATCTAAGTTTTCTAGTCAATTGCATAACTCCTCTAACTCTTCTTCCGTTAGCGTTACATAATTTTCTTCAATAGCTCCAGGGAAAAATTCGATAAAGTCTTTAAATTTCATCCTTTTCCTCCTAATATTGAGAGTTGCAGCATGCATGTCCTTCCCGAACCAGCGGGAATCCAGGGGTCTATACTCCACTGGTCGGGTGCGTTACGCGGCATTCCCGCGCAAGGGGGAATGAGGGTTTCCTACCCGTCCGGGGGAGAATTGAAACCTGCCTTTCCCATCATTATAGTGGATTCTCCGGTGATTTTCCCTCGGCGGAGGTATCGGGTTGAGCTTTTTTCGGGTGGTTTTTGGCGAGGGCGTGGGATTGGCTCGGTTTTATATTGCCTGCATCAGTGTTAATCGCGCCCCCGACGACAAGGCCCTTTTGTCCCATCGGGTAACAGGGCGTTACACAAATTAGACTGGCGAAAATCCACATCTTCCAAATACACCTGGGTCAAGTCCACGCCGCTAAAATTGGTATTGGTGACTTCCACCCCTTGAATAATCGCCCCGGCGAGAACGGCATTGGTAAAATCGGCATTAGTGAGAACGGCATCGACTAAAGAAGCGCCGGTCAAATCGGCGGCGGTTAAATTAGCTTGAATCAGAATCCCTTGATTCAGGATTGCCCCGGTGAGATTGGCGAAGCTAAAATCCGCATTATTCAGGTCTGCCTCGAGTAAAAAAGCGCCTTGCAGATTAGCATTCGTCAGGTTGGCATTTCGCAGACTAATCCCTTCCATTTGTGCCCCGCGCAGGGCGGATTCTCGCAGCATCGCCCCACTGAGATTCGCCCCGTTCAAAATCGCACCATTGAGATTGGCATTATTCAAATTAACGCCAAACATTTCTGCGCCGGTGAGGTTAGTACCGCTGAGATTGCTATTATTAAGATTAGCCTGTTCTAAATAAATCCGGGATAAATCCGTGCCGCTGAGATTGGCTTCATCTAAATCGGCATTAGAGAGGTTAATTAAGAATAAAATCGCTCCTTGTAGTTGGGCGCTGGTCAGGTTTGCACGGCTGAGATTTGCTCCCGTGAGATTCGCCCCTCGCAGGTCAGCATTGACCAATCGGGCATCGGTGAGATTGGTACCGCTGAAGTTAGCCCCGCGCAAATCTGCGCCCAGGAGATTTGCCCCGGTGAGGTTAGAGCTGCTGATGTTTGCCCCCACCAGGTTAGCGTTGCTGAGATTGGCACCTTGGAGGTCACAGGCGGGACATTGGTTGGTTTGGATCAAGCGAACTGCGGGAGAGGCAGATTGCGATCGCACCGGCAAGGCGATCGCGGCGATCGCAAACCCCAGCAACAGCATACCCAATCCGATCCAGCGACGAAAGTGTTGAATTGTTCGACTAGCCAATTTGCGTTCCTCTATGTTTCGGTAAACCTGCATTCCTCGGACACCCGGTGGAATACCATCAACAGCAGAGGATTTTAACTCCCAGCGACCCTAGGCGGGTGTTGATTTCCCCCCAATTCTCCTGCATCCGATAAGTAATTCCCTACCCGCCATACTGCACCCTATAAATCCGATTATTCCCTTCCTCAGTAAACAACAAACTGCCATCGGGCATTACCAGCACTCCCACAGGACGGCCCCAGGTAGTGGGCACTCCAGGTTGGAGCAAAAATCCGGTTAGAAAGTCCTCATAGTAGCCCTCTGGAGTTCCCGAGTCATCGAAAGGAACGAAAACTATTTTATAACCGATACCGCGATCGCGATTCCAACTGCCCCGAAACGCCACAAATGCCCCATTGCGATATTTTGCCGGAAAGGAGCTGCGATCGTAAAATTGCAACCCCAGAGCCGCCGAATGGGATTGAAACAACACCGCAGGGGTCTGACTCTGACTAACCAACTCCGGACGTTCGCTTTTTCCGTTCTATATCCGACGCGGATCCACATATTCCGGAGTCAAATAGGCATAAGGCCATCCGAAAAATTCCCCCTTATCCAAACCAGCCAAAAAATCCGGCACCAAATTATCCCCCAGTCCATCTCGTTCGTTCACCGTGGCATAAAGTTGTCCCGTCACCGGACGAAAATCCAATCCCACCGGACCGAAGCAACCCATAAGCAAAGGTATCCCTATTCGACCCATGCAAATTCATCACCTGCACCGACGCCCGGAGTAAAGGTTCGCGAGACAGGTTCGATTTTGACCCTACAGACAGGTAAATTTTGTCCTCATCGGGCGAAACCACCACATTACGGGTTCACAGTGCTGGCGATACCCTTCCCCGGGCAAATCGGCAATTTTTCCCCAGTTCCCTGGAGTGGCTCTTGCCCTTCCCGGTAAGCATAGGGCCGCACCTCTGCCGTATTCCCCAGAAAAAAGTACCCCCAAACGCCATCCCAGAGGGTAAATTTAAGCCATTTTCAGCGGTGGCGAAGGGTTTGCGAACTTCTGAACCCCATCCCCATCACTATCGCGCAGCCGGCGAATGCGGTTGTCTGGCGTCTCCGTCACCAGCACATCCCCCCTAGGGGTGAGTTGCAACCAGCGGGAACTGTTGAGGTTGTCTGTATAGAGGTTCACCGTGAAGCCTTTCGGCACGTTGAGTACCGGATTTGCTGGAATATCCACCACCTGCGGCGGTTTGGAGGCGCTATCGGAGGCAAATGATTCGAGCAACTCCTCTAAGGTGATGCGAATCGGGGTAGGAGATAGGGGTTCGGTGACAATTTCTTGCCCTAAATTTGCCTTGTCGATTTGGGCCACAGTCCCGGCGGTGGAGTTAGCCGATACGTTATTCGAGGTGCTGTTAGCCTCGGGATTCGACGGTGTGCCACAGGCAATAATATTCATTGCCAAAAAGAGGGAGAGTACAGAAATAGATACTCTGCGCTTATTCAATTTGTGCTTTCTCGATCGCATGGGTTTGTTCCTCTTAATTTTCACGTTTGCGATCGCTCAGTTACGCGATCGCCCTTTTCATCATAGGCAACAAAGTTGATAACTGAAGGCGCAGATGGTGTAGGCTAATTTACCCTGAGGATAGGCGATCGGTCCATAGCAGCCTTCCGCGCACCCCCCAAGCGTGCCTCACAATAACTCCGCCTTAGGGAATTCCTGCCCCGGCAATATCTTAGTCCGCGTATAGCCCGCTGCGGGCATGGCTTCGCTAATGCCGGCCCAGGCGCGATTTCAATCCCCCGCATTAATTTTCATGGGTTAATGTGATATTGCTCTACTTCAATCGATAGATGTACACCAATTTTCGCTGGTGGGCGGGGAGGAGTTTTTTTAAAATTCCCTCCAACTCGGCTTTAGTAGCAGCGCTAGCAATAGGCATTTCTTCAAAGAGAGCAATCCAGGCTTTTTTCATACCGATTTCTCGCCAGCGATCGCGATACTCCTGAGCGTATCGCTGGCCCATTTCCTGAAAATACAGGTATTTCAGCTTTGCATCGCGGTCGATGAGTTCGTTAATCTCCTGCCAGTATCGTTCTCGATGTGCCTCGCTGCTGATATAAAATTGCAGCAGTTCGGTATCGCTCAGGTCTGCGAGAGAGTCGGTTTCTGTGGGTTCCGGTGTCGGTTCCGGTTCGGATGGCGCGTTTGTATCTTGGCTTTCTAAATCTTCGATAATGCCAAATTGGGCGATAGCTTTGCCATAGGTTTCGCTGAGACTGCCGCGAATGCTGCGCCCAAAGTAAAATGGATAGGGCTGCAAGGTACCGTCATAGATAATTTTATGGTTGAAGGGTAACAAGACAGTTTCCGTCATCACGGGTAAGGCACTGCCCACCAGAGCGGAAAAGGGTCGATCTAAGGCGCAGACGCCATAGGCTTTATAAGGGGGGCGATCGGCGATAAAAATCGCGTAGGGGTCGCGGTAACTATAAATATAGAACTTTCCTCGGATAAAGTTCTTCCATCCATCGACAATGTTCGCGTGAGCTGCAGAAAGTTTGAGGGGATTTTCTTCGGCAAACAATTCAAAGAGATAGTTGTATCTATATAAATTTTGCCGGAGTGTATCCAGTTCTGCCACAGTCAGTTCGGCCACCTCGTCGGAAGTATAAAGTCCGGGGATTAGGCCAAATTTTTGATTGACATAGGCTAACAAGGAATAGTAAAGGCGGTAAAATAAGTCGAGTTCTGGTTTAGATAATTGCATGGCTGGTGCCCTCTGAGGAATTCATTCACTATCTTTACCCCGCGATCGCTAGACTATCACGATCGCGCAGTGGCGGTGAATGACAGAGGCGATCGCGCAACGGATCGGTTCCCAGAAAAAATCCCCTTGCCCACAGTTGTTAACTTGCAATGCGCCCCGGTCGCGGATCCGACAAGGGGGCGATCGCCCCTTACCCGGTAGAGGGCAAAAAATTTTTTCCCCACCCCCTTGACAGCCCTGTAGTATGCGTGTAGCATATCAATATCAAAACATTCTACGAGGTCATGTAATTTCTGCAAATTAGAGAAAGACATCAGCGACTTCGACATGCTGCAGCGCTAGCCTTCCTTGTTAACCGAAAACAGAGTCCGTGAAGGCGGAAAAACCCACCGCCAGTTGCGCCAAAAGTAGCAACAGAAAACCGGGCAAATTGGGATAAAATTGACTTGGATAATGTCAGGAAATTAAAAAAATGGTAGAATAGAACAACCCCACGAAAGAACGCAAATTATGGCAATTGGAAACATTGGGAACCCCAACAACGAGCGCGATCGCCATGCCAATCAAGACCGAGGATTGCTCGGGGCTGGTTGGCGACCTTTATCGCGGGAATTTGACTGGGGTTATTTCTTTCATCTCGTCTTTAATGACCCTTTAGAACTCACCCATAAAAGCCTAGATGTTGCCAGCGATATTGCGGATGCATTAGGGCGAAAAAACTATGACTGGTGGGCGAATTTTTTCAATTTATTTTCCGATTACACGCGCGGGGACATCGATGATTTTTGGGATTACATTACTCCAGAACCCGCCGGCCCGAACTATCGAAACAGCGACATACTAACGGCAGAATCCCCAGTGATTCAGTTAGTCAGTCGCGACAGCATTCCCATTGATTATGTATTGCGTCGGTTGCAGGAAATTACCCTGTTTAAAATCCTCAATTTATTGGAAACGCCGGATATCATTACCCAAACCTATCAAGACCGGCATTTTTATTATCCGGTCGAGCGGTTTGTGAATTGGGATCGAATCGAAACAATGGGAATGGTATTTGCCTATTGGAGCAAACAAGAAATCTGGCTGCAAATCGAGCAACTTGGGCGGGTGCAGAATTCCGGGAGAAATCAACGCCGCTATAGTTTAATCGCCCCAGATTTGCGATCGCTAATCAACAAATCCACCTATAATTTAGCCATCATGCTCAGTGGCTATCAAAGTCGAGTGGGACAACTGCACAGCGAATTTCCCATCCGCACCTTTCCCACCGACATTCAAGTTTTTAGCGACAAAGTACAAGAGGCGATTTTAACCCAAAATCAACTAGCGATTCTAGTTCACGGCGAACCCGGAACTGGCAAAACCGCCTGGACCCAAGCCGTGGCCAAAGAAATTTTAGTGCCCCTGGGGTATGCTATTTTTATTCTCGACCACGATGCGGTAGAAAATTTCGTGCCGCCGAGTTATTTAGAGCGAATTTGCATTATTATCAACGAAGCCGATAACTTAGCGCAAAATCGTTCCAGCGAAACCGCGCAACGGAGCAATAAAACCGAGCATATTCTCAGCTTGCTCGATGGCACCTTATATCAGAGCGTGATTGACGACAATGGGATTCAGTCGCAACAAAAGCTAGTATTTTTGATGACTTGCAATACCACAGAACGGTTAGACCCGGCAGTTTTACGCAAAGGACGAATCGACATGAGGTATGAATTCACCCACCGCTTTGTTTGAGGGAGTGAAGCACAGATGAGAAACCGGGTGTTTTCAGTCTATATTAACTAATGGGTCATCAATTGCGATCGCCCATCCCGTTTTTCCGCCCCCGGAGAGAACCCCTGCGTCCCTTGCGCTGGTGAATCGGGAGACGAGGGGGTTTATCCTAATGGTTTAGGGTTAGCAATCGCGCTGATTGTTAGCACAGGGAATGACCCTGTGATATCCGCTGTGGAGAATTGGCCAAAAAATAGCCCGTGTCGGCGGGCAGTTAGCCCCACCCTTTTCAGGTGTGGGGCTTTTGCAGACCAATCGAGGGGAGAAGATATTATTCTTCCGGCGTCACCTGGGGCAGACCCAAACTGTAGTTGAGAACCCGACTGTTGAGGTTGTAGCTGACTTCCCCTTGTTGGAGGAGCGATCGCACGAAATGCTCCAGATCCGAACCGATACGGCGCAGATTGTACTCGGTTAACTCCTCACCATCGTACAGTTCGACCAACTCATCGAACTTCTGGTAAACCTTTTGCAAGCTATTCTCGTTCCAAGTTAGCTCGTTATCGGGATCCACATCCAGGGTGAGCAAATCATCCCGGGGTACGAACTCGTTATCCTGAACCTCAGCGGTAAAAATCCGAATGTGACGGGTTGTTGACTTGAGCATGGAATAGATTCTTTCGCGATAAGATAGTGTTTTTAATTGTAAAGCGGCGTCAAGCCTCAGCTCCAGGAAAAGCGGATTTTTCTGAGAAGATACGGCAAACGAGCACAGCCAACCTGAAAAAACGGCTGTGGCGTCTTTAACCCGCCCGTTGATTTCTATCCCGGGGAAGATTCTCCGCAGTAGTGGGGGTTAACGGGCGAGTCACAAAGGGTTAAAATCGGGGAGATGGCACACCAACAAAGCGATTTTAGAATAAGCTAAGTTGGGTGAGGGTAGTGTGTTCCCAAATTTAGCTGCACCAAAACAGCTTTCAGGCGCGAGGAAACTCCATGCAAAAAACAGCGGCGACCATATATTGCCCAAACTACACCTGTCAAACCCCCAATCCCGAGACGCAAAAGTTTTGCCAAAAATGCGGCACGCCCCTGCCCAAAAGGTACTTATGGGCGATCGGTGCGGCGGAACTGGAAAACTATAGGGTGGGGGACATTTTAGCCGATCGCTACGTCCGCAAGCGAGACCGGATCCTGCTGGACACCAAACCGGGAGTCTTGCCGGAAATGCCGGTGGAGATTCCCGAAACCATTGTGCCGTATTTGCGATTGATTCCCCATCGGCTACAGGTGCCCCAAGTGTACGGCAGGTTGCCGCAATCCTCAACGCGCCCTGAAGAGCAGATTTGGCTGTTGGAGGACGCCCCCATCTATCCCCAAGGGACCATCCTCCCCGCCCCCAATGGGGACAGCGCCACCGAAATTGCCCATCCGAAGCTGATGCCCACCCTTGCCGAAAGCTGGGAAAGTGCTTCCCCCATGCGCCAGCTCAATTGGTTGTGGCAAATCGCTTCTTTATGGCAACCGGCGAGCAAACAGGGGGTGGCGGCGAGCTTGTTAAACCCTGCCTTACTGCGGGTGGAAGGGTCAATTTTGCGGCTGTTAGAGTTAGAGAATACACCAGCAAACCCGCCCTTGTACGAACTAGGGCAACTGTGGAGTGGATGGGTCAGCACTGCCAATGGCTCGATCGCACCTTATCTCGAGCGACTCTGCCAGATGCTGGTGCGCGTGGAAGTAAAAACCGCCCCTCAACTGATTGCCTTACTCGATCGCGCCCTGGTTATCTGCGCGAAACTGCACAAACGCACCTATCACATCGCCACCCGCACGGACCAAGGACCCACCCGTCGCCGCAACGAAGACGCCTGCTATCCCCCCAGCGACAGCCACACCAACGCCACCCCCGGGGCCGAAGCGTTAGCGATCGTCTGCGATGGGATTGGCGGACATGAAGGGGGCAATGTGGCATCCAACCTAGCGATCGAAGCCGTACAACAGCGCATCGTCAATCTCCTGGGAAGAAATCCCGAAGACCTGGATCCGCAAATCCCGATCGCCGAATTAGAACGGGCCAGCGCGATCGCCAACGACCTAATTTCCGAACAAAACGATAGCCAGCAGCGCCAAGGACGACAGCGCATGGGCACTACTCTGGTTATGGCATTGGCCCGTCACCACGAACTCTACATCAACCACATCGGAGATAGTCGCGCCTACTGGATTACCCGCACCGGCTGTCGTCAAGTCACCTTGGATGATGATGTCGCCTCGCGCGAAGTGCGCTTAGGCTACGCCCTCTACCGCGACGCTTTGCAACAAGGTGCTGCTGGCTCTTTAATTCAAGCCTTGGGGATGAATTCCTCCTCCTTACTCCATCCCTCAGTGCAGCGCTTTATCATCGATGAAGATAGCGTGTTTCTCTTGTGCTCCGATGGGTTAAGCGACAACGATCGCGTGGAGCAATATTGGGAAACCGAAATTCTCCCCATTTTAACCGGCGAACTCACGGTAGCGCGCGCCGTTACCAAACTCCTCGATATCGGCAATTTTCATAACGGTCACGATAACGTCACGGTAGCGGTGGTTTACTGTCAAGTCGAGCCGATTCGCCAAGCAGGTATCGACCCGAATCATTTGGTGGCGCAACTCGATGAGGTGCCGCCGGTGGATTTCCTCGCCTCGGAAACCGCCATGCCCGCCCATGAGGAGGATACCGCACTCCCCGCCAACAATGCCGACACCAAATTGATACCACCCAGCCGGCGATCGCCTTTCTCCGTCCCCCTGGTACTCGCTATCCTATTACTGCTCGGACTTGGGGCTGCCGCTTGGTTTCTCACCGAAGGGTTCAAAACCTTTCCCCAGTTTCCCTTGCAAATGGGTGAGGAGTCCACAAATTCTCCTCTCCCTGCCACATCAACCCCGGAGTTCAATGATGTAAGTCCGGCGCTGAACGTTGGCGATTTCCTCCAAATTCGCGATTCCATTATCGATACTGGCAACAACAACACTTCTCTCGTATTACTCCAACAACCTGGCGCGGAAATCCCCGCTAACGAGCTGGGCATCCTCCCTCCCGGAAGTGTGCTACAGGTTAGTTATAAGCAATATGACGAAGGAGAAGATCCCTGGGTGCGCCTCGAAGTTTGTTTCATCCCGACAGAAGGGGACACCTCCTCTGTCGTGGTGGAAGAACCGGAGGTAATTGTGGAACAGGCTTCTCCCTCACCGACGGTAGAGGACTCTCCCCCTGCGGAACCTTCACCCAGATCCGAACCCGAAACCCAGCCCCGGATTCGCGAGGGAGACTTGGGGTGGATTCAAGAGTTTTTGTTGGATCGCTCTGTGGTGTTATTCAATCCCACCCTTACCGACGAACATACCCAGGGATGCATCAAGGGGGAATCCTCCATACCCCCGGAATCTCAGCAGATGGACTCTCAACCCTAGGGGAGGGGCGATCGCTTCTACCCGCAAAATTCTCTCCCCAGGGCTAAAGCGGCCACATTTGGGGCAAAACCCCCGTTGCATTAAACGGTTAAATTGCAATATTATAGAAAATTCGCTTGGCAAACCGATGTCTGGAAAGACTCTGCATTTGCTGAGTCTGAGTGGAGTGCGCTGAACCGAAGCGCGATCGGTTCAATGCCAAATTGGCGAGGAAAGCTATCCGCACTGAGACATGGTTTTCCCCGACTTGTGGAGACCGAGAACCCCCGAATTTGGCATCCGTGTGGTTTGATAACGAAATATGCAAGTAGGTAGAAAAATAGAGAGACTCTTGTGGAGGGATAGGGATAGAATCAAACAGCAGATGGCGATCGCGGCGTTAACAATGGGCGGACCACTCCCCTCGGAACTCCTTCAGGTCGCGATCGCGCAACCAAAGCCAACTTATGGCGATCGCGAGAACGCACCACATAGGCAGACTCCTCGGGCATCAGTTCTCGTTTAAAATCCGCTAATCTTGCTTAAAAATGGGCAATTCAGTATGTTTTCTCAGTTCCGGAACCACTCCCTTTCCCGTCTGTCTAGAAAAGTCCCGCTTCGCGTTATCCTGGTTGTGCCATTTCTCCTGCAAATTTTTACAGCCGTCGGACTGGTGGGATATTTGTCCTTTAAAAATGGTCAAGAGGCAGTGGAAGAGCTGGCATTTCAGTTACAAGGAGAAATCAGCGATCGCATCGAACAAAAACTGCAAGATTATTTAACCATTCCCAGTGTAATCAATCAAATCACGGCCCAAAGAATTCGCGATAATTCCTTACAACTCAAACAAGCCGACTTAGAAAAATACTTTTGGAATCAGCTTCAAATCTTCGACCAAGCAGTGAGCTACATTTACTTTGGCAACGAAGCCGGTGGATTAGCATCTGCAGGTCGGCAAGATGACGGCAGTTTAATTATTGAAGCCACCGATAACTTTGTTGCAGGTGACTACAAAATTTACGCCACCAATCCCCAAGGTCAGCGTGTAGAACTCATCACCATTGGCGATTACCACAACACAAAAATTCGCCCCTGGTACAGAAATGCCGTGCAAGCCGGTCAGCCCACTTGGGGAGACATCTATCCCTATTCTGCTTATCCCAGTTTGGGAATGCCTTTTGTCGAACCCTTTTATGACAACCAAGGCAAACTTCAGGGAGTTCTCTCCGTAGATTTAAAAATTTCTCACTTTGCTAATTTTTTGCAAGGGTTAGAAATTGGCCGTTCTGGCGAAACATTTATTATAGAACGGTCCGGATTATTAGTTGCCAGTTCCACAGGCGAAAAACCCTTTTTCAAAAATTCTACCACGCAAAAACTAGAGCGACGATTGGCAACAGAAGTCAACCACCCATTAATCCGCCATACAGCCCAATATTTAACCAATAATTTTGGCGAATTAACTCATATTCGCCAGCAACACCAACTCGCCTTTAAGCTAGAAGGTCAGCGACACTTCGTTCAAGTGAATGCATTTCAAGACGAATTCGGTCTAGATTGGCTGATTGTTGTGGTAGTTCCCGAATCCGATTTCATGGAAAAAATTTATGAAAATACTCGACTCACCCTATTCCTTTGTGTAGCTGCACTCCTCCTAGCAACCTCAGCAGGACTGCTCACCACCCATTGGATCGTCCAACCCATTTTGCAACTCAAAACCGCCGCTACTGCCTTGTCAAAAGGCGAATTCGACCAGACAGTAAATCTAGAGCGTTCTGATGAATTAGGGGTTCTGGCAAAAGCCTTTAATCGGATGGCGCTACAGTTGCAAGAAGCCTTTGCTGCGTTAGAAAGCAAAAATGCCGATTTAAAGCATCTCAACGAACTCAAAGACGAATTTTTAGCCAACACCTCTCACGAACTGCGGACCCCCCTCAATGGTATCATCGGCATTGCCGAATCATTAATTGATAGTGCAGGCGGGCAATTACCCGATCGCATCCGCAGCAACCTCCTGATGATTGTCTTGAGTGGCAAAAGACTCTCCAACTTAATTAATGATATCTTAGATTTTTCCAAACTCAGACACAAAAATCTCGAGCTGCAAATTAAGCCAGTGGGTTTGCGCGCTATTGTTGACATCGTGCTAAAAACTTCCCAGGTACTCTTAGGTCATAAATCCTTACAGCTCATCAACTCAATTCCTCCCGACTTTCCCTTAGTCGATGGGGATGAAAATCGCCTGCAACAGATTTTTTACAATCTCGTGGGAAATGCGATTAAATTTACAGAAGAAGGAAGCATCGAAATTTCAGCACAGTTAGTCACATCGGCGGGGGTTGTTATTCCCAATTATAAGCCGATTACTGCTGAAAAATTTCCCCAAGCGCGGGTGACGATTACTGATATGGGGATTGGGATTCCAGAGAGGAAATTAGAACAAATTTTTGAATCCTTTGAACAGGCGGATGGGTCTACATCCCGAAAATACGGCGGTACCGGCTTAGGTTTAACCTTAACCAAAAAATTAGTAGAATTGCACGGGGGAAGCATTTGGGTGCGATCGACGGTAGGCGTCGGCTCGACGTTTCACTTTACCCTACCCATTTCTACTCAACAAGGACAAGACTTTTCTGCGGTTTCGCAAATGGATAATAGCTCACCCCCAACTTCAGTTATTAATGATGAGGAAGAATTTTTTACTTTATCCACATCACCCCCTCTTTTTTGTTCCCTCGAAGCGTTTAAAATTTTAGTGGTCGATGACGAAATTATCAATTTGAAAGTGTTGGAAAATCAACTTTCTTTAGCGCAGTATTCTCTCGAATATGCGACCAATGGTGCGGAAGCTTTACAAATTATCGAAAAAGGGTTTAAGCCAGATTTAATCTTACTCGATGTAATGATGCCCCGGATGACCGGCTATGAAGTTTGCCAAAAACTGAGAGAAACATTTTTAGCCAGTGAATTGCCGATTGTGATGTTAACCGCCAAAAATCAATCCACCGATTTAGTGAAAGGATTTACTGCAGGGGCTAACGATTATTTAACCAAACCTTTTTCCAAAGCTGAATTATTAGCGCGCATTAAAACTCACATTCGGTTGACGCAAATTAATAAAGCCTACGCGCGGTTTGTCCCCCATGATTTTCTTCGCTTTCTCGGATATGAAAGCATTGTGGATGTTAAGTTAGGAGACCACATCGAGAAGGAAATGACGGTTATGTTTTCGGATATTCGCTCTTTTACTAGTCTATCAGAAGCTATGTCTCCGGAAGAAAATTTTAATTTTATTAATGATTATTTAAGTCGCGTGAGTCCGGTGATTCGAGCTAATAATGGCTTCATTGACAAATATATTGGAGATTCTGTTATGGCGCTGTTTCCAGAATCAGTAGATGATGCGATTCGAGGAGCAATTGCCATGCAGGAACAATTGCAGCTCTATAATGAGTATCGACAACAATACGAGCGCGTTCCGATTGCAATTGGTATCGGAGTGCATACCGGCTGTCTGATGTTAGGAACGATTGGCGAACGGGAACGCATGGAAAGCACTGCGATCGCAGATGCAGTTAATTTAGCATCCCGCTTGGAAGGCTTGACGAAAATTTATGGTGCTACTCTTATTATTAGCGGACAAACTTTATGTCAAGTAGCAGATTTTTCTGAGTATAACTATCGCTTCTTAGATTGTGTCAATGTAAAAGGCAAAAGCTCCTCGGTTTCTGTGTTTGAAGTGTTTGATGGAGATTCTATCGAGCATCAATCTTTGAAGCAAACCACTAAAAGCTTATTTGAAGAAGCGGTTTTTATGTTTCACAAACAAAGACAAGCACAAGCTTATCTTCTTTTTCAGAAAGTCTTGAAAATCAACCCCAACGACAAGGCTGCTATTTTTTATCTGGCAAAATGCAGGTAATAACTTGAAAAATACCTGATTAAAAATCCTGGGTTTAAAATTGAATTTCATATCAAAGTTTTGATCGGGTTGAATTGAAGGGTTGAATTTTACCATTGCTGGAGAGTAGGTAAGCGAGAATGCCCGTGGTTGAAGCGAACCGAGGGGATTGCAAACGACATCAATAAAATCATCAGCGACAGCGCGAGGGAAAGAATAACCGAGAGAGGTTGGGGAAAAGCCCAGAGAAAAGAAGAGCGATCGCCGGACAGACTCCTGTATTTTGGGGAATAGCCAGTAAAATAACAGGTAATCCGTGGCAAATGCTGGAGAAGAAACAATGATGAGAATATCGCGCAGTCGTCAGATAATATTATCCGGTTTACTCGCCCTGTTGTTGCTTGTGGGTGGTTGTACGCAACCGCAGCAAACCTCCCGGTGGGAGGGCGCGCAGCAGGAGAGTACCCAAGTGGCGCGCAACCGAACCTCAGCGGGGGAATCGGTAGCGGGAGGACAGTTTAATAAATTTTTCCCCTCCGCCGCCGGGGAATACCAGCGAGTGTACGCCCAAGAGAAACGAGGGTTTGCCGAAGCGAAATTGAAGCGAGGAGGGAAAGAAGTAGCCATGTTGTCGATTTCAGATACTGCCAATAACCCGAATGCGGTGCGAAAATTCCAGAATAGCACGCAGACGATTGGCGGGTATCCGGCGGTGAGCGTCGGGTCAAAGGGAACGGCGGTGTTAGTGGGCGATCGCTTCCAAGTGAAAGTGCAATCGCGCGATCCGTCATTTAGCGCCAGCGATCGCGAAGCGTGGCTGCAAAAATTCAACTTAAACGGATTGCGACAACTGAAATAAACCATACAGTTGTTGCGACAGTTGAATTGAGAACTGCACAAGAGAAAAGCCGCATGAAACTGAAGCAAACTGGAACCTTGTTGGGAAAAGAAGGAGTTAAACGTGAGCAAACCGATTTATGAATTAGTCGATGAACTGCCGAAAAATAACGTTACGGTGTACGTACTGCGATCGCTCGACTTTGTAGTACCTGGAGAATGGGATAACCTAGTCGGGTTTGAAAACACCATTCGCAGCGTAACCGGAGAAACCGACGAAGAGTTCATCCAACAAATTGGCGATCGGGCCATTTACCTGTACAACGACAAATCCGAAGGATATCAACGCGCCTTATGGTTGTACCAAACCATAGATAGTTTTGGCGGTACTCTCGGGGCCGCCGCCTTAGCCAACAAAGTCGGAGAAAAAATCAACTTTCTCGGGTTTTTAAATCGGCTTACCCCGAAAGCCGACAAAGCGCAAACCATCGATTTATCCTTAAAATTAGTTGCCGAACTGATTGCCTTTTGCCAGATTAACGGCATTCCCGGCGACAGCATAGGAGACTTTGCCAACGCCCTGGGAGACTATGGCGGAGAGTCCCTGATGCGGATGGCAGCCCTAGTGTGCTTCGACGGGCTAATTCCCCTCGGGCCGGACTTCATTATGAAAGCGCAATCCATCCTCAGTGGGTTGCAGCCCTCCCAGCTACAAGAAAACCCGATGTTCGAGCGTCTCAGCAGCATGATTCCCGGGTCGAGTACCGAGGGACAACTCGGCTTTATCGGCGAAAGCTTTGCCGCCACCTCCGGATGGATGAGTAATTTCGTCGCCTCCCGGGGCTTAACCCCCGAGAAGGTAGCCGCCAACCTGCAGAAGTTCATAGAAATTTCTGATGATAAATTGGACTATGTAGCGGCATTTCTTGACATGTCCACGAATTACTATGAGCATACGGGGATTCAAACCCTAGCTCATCGCTTAATCGAGCGAGCTGTTGCAGAGATTTAACTGAGGATCGAGCATCAATGGCCGAAGAAAAGAATCCGAAACCCGAAAATTCCACTGAGAAAAAGCCCCCCGCCAAAGCGGCAGCCAAGAAAAAGGAGAAGCCACCCAAGCTAGAGGACAAGCCATTTGGGGAGTTCATCGAGCAGCACTATTTGCCCGCCCTGAAAGAAGCCCTTGTGGCAGAAGGCTTAGAGGACATCACCGTAAGCTTGTCAAAGCAGAAGGTAAGCCTTGCGGGGATGAGTTCGGACTCAGAATGGGCGCAAGTGCAAGGGGATTGGTTTGGTGGGCAACGACACTTTCGGGTGTATTTTCCCGATGAGGATATTAAAGGGCAGCTTGCCTTTGCCTGCTTCGAGCGATCCAACGTCCCGAGTACCATCGAGCCGTTCTTGATTGACGAGCGCAAGATTGACCTAAAGTTGCTGGTGTTTTATGTGGTACAGCGGCTCAACGGTCAGAAGTGGCTGACCTGGAATTAAGCCTCGGGGGAAAGAGGTTAGTTATAGTTCGTTGAACCGATAAATGACGATGCCGGTTACGGGGTCGTTTTCTACGCTGACATAGCCAGAGGAGACCATTTCCGTCAGTACAGCTTCCACTTCGCTAAAGCCGACGTCGGTATCGATGACGGCTTGGGTGACGGAGAGTTTGCCGCCTCTGGCTTGGGCAGCTTTCACCAGTTTGACCATCAGTTCGTTGGGATTTTGCGGGGAGATGTTTTGGGCGATCGCATTTTGTACAGGGAGGGGAACCCCAGAGGCGGACACCCCCAGTTTGCCTCTGAGTTTGCTTTGATAGTTCTCCACCATGCCCGGAATCAGGAACACGTCGAGCACTTGACCCACCCCAAACAGGCTTCCCGTGCAAAACCAGAGCACGCCCGTGACGATTTTGCCATTGTAAAACCGATGCAACCCGCCCAACCCGCATAATCCAGCCGCCCACAGCAGGTAACTCAGACTCACACGTTTGCTTCGCTCGTCGCCCAAATTGACGAGGGCTTGGGGGCGGCTGGTTTCCAAGGCATGGGACGCCGAGGGGCGCGAACTGGGGCGCACTTCGGCGGGGGTCTCGGGGGCGTTTAAATCTTCCAAGACCTCTGCTGCGGTGTGATAGCGTCGTCCCAGGGGATGTTGCAGCATTTTGTCCAGGATTTGTCCGAGGCGATCGCTGAGTGGATTATCTACTAAGTAATCTCGCCACACCCAGCATCCTTCGCGGGTATCGAATAGGTCGAACGGTTCGATGTGGGTGAGCAGGTGAATGCAGGTGACGCCGAGACTGTAAATATCGCTGGCAAAGGTGGCTTTTCCCAGGGCTTGTTCGGGAGCGGCATAACCGGCGGAGCCAATGACGGTGCCACTGCGGCTTAAACTGGTACCGGTGGCAACTTTTGAAGAGCCAAAGTCTACGAGAACTAAGGGCCGATCGCGGCGATCGCGAATGATATTTTCCGGTTTGATATCTCGATGAATGACTTGCCGTTCGTGGACGAATTGCAGTACGGGCAGCAAGTCGTTTAAGAGTTGGCGAATTTGGGTTTCGTCGAAGGTACCGCCGAGGGCCAATTCTTCAGCGAGGTCTTGTCCGTCGATGAATTCTTGGACGAGATACTGGCGTTCCTCCTGCTCGAAGGTAGCCAGCAGGTCAGGAATTTGCGGATGTTGCCCCAGTTGTTCGAGTCGGATGGCTTCTTGGCGAAATAGTTGCGCCGCTTTCTCGGAGTTGTTGTTGCTGCCGCGATCGGGATGAAATTGTTTGATGGCGCAGCGGGGTTTTGAGGGTTTATACTCATCGACTCCCAGGAAGGTTCTGCCGAAACCTCCAGCACCTAGGGGGTGGATGGCTCGGTAGCGATCGCCTAAGAGTAATTTTGCCCCACAATTGATGCAAAAATGGGCAGAGTCTGGGTTTTGGGGCTTCTGGCAATTGGGATTTAAGCAGAAACTCATAGAAAGAAGCAATAGTGCGGATTCTGTTTCTTTAATGTTGGCACAACCACCCCGCCACTGGCTTTCAGCTAAAATTGTCAATTCTTAATTTTCAATTCTCAATTCTCAATCCTGTGACTTGCCGCGTTACAAAAGTTGATATATTTTTATCCAGCTTGACCTTCTTTTCTGAGGTCATCCCCTGTTACACTGTTAAACTAACGTTCGTCAAACAACTTCGCTCAAGGGAAGCACGGCCTTTATCGGCCAAAGCAACCCACCGCACTCTTGGACTCAGCGTCACCCTCGTTGCTGTAGAACACTCATAAGAAGACAACACCCACACCTATGGTAGATTCCCTAAAAAAACCAGCGTTTGAAGAAATGCGAGATGGGGTCAAAATTCCGGCTAAGGAAACCATCCTGACACCCCGCTTCTACACCACCGACTTCGACGAAATGGCTCGGATGGACATTTCTCCCAACGAAGATGAACTCCGCGCCATCCTCGAAGAATTCCGCGCCGACTACAACCGTCATCATTTCGTCCGCGACGAACAGTTCGAACAATCCTGGGACCATGTGGATGGCGAAACTCGCCGCCTGTTTGTGGAGTTCCTGGAACGATCCTGCACCGCCGAGTTTTCCGGATTCCTGCTTTACAAAGAACTCTCTCGCAAACTCAAAGGCAAAAATCCCGTGTTGGCAGAGTGCTTTGCCCTGATGTCTCGCGATGAGGCCCGTCACGCCGGCTTCCTCAACAAGGCAATGTCCGATTTCCGCCTGTCCCTGGATTTGGGATTTTTGACCAAGAGCAAGAAATACACCTTCTTTAAGCCAAAATTCATCTTCTACGCTACCTATCTGTCCGAAAAGATTGGATACTGGCGCTATATCACGATTTATCGTCACTTAGAGAAGAATCCGCAAGATTGCATTTATCCGATTTTCCGCTTCTTTGAAAATTGGTGTCAGGATGAAAACCGTCACGGCGACTTCTTTGATGCCCTGATGAAGGCTCAGCCTTCCTTCTTGAATGATTGGAAAGCAAAGCTGTGGTGCCGTTTCTTTTTGCTCTCCGTCTTTGCAACCATGTTCCTGAACGATATTCAGCGTTCCGGGTTCTACAAGGCGATCGGTCTGGATGCCCGCGAATACGACGTTTATGTGATCCGCAAGACGAACGAAACTGCCGGACGGGTGTTCCCGGTGATTTTGGATGTGGACCATCCAGAGTTTTTCTCGCGATTGGACACTTGCACCGAAAATAATGCTAAACTAGCAGAAATTGCAAGTTCCAATAAGCCCAAGTTCTTGCAGTTTTTCCAGAAACTTCCCCTTTATTTATCCAATGGCTGGCATCTGCTGCGGCTTTATTTCCTCAAGCCAATCGACGCAGCATCTATGGAAGGGGCAGTTCGTTAAGTTAACTTAGTTTTCCGGTTTCGCTCCTCTGTTGTTTCGTCTGACGGCTCTGCTGCTTGCAGAGCCGTTTTTGTTTGTCTAATTAAGTGGGGTTAGCCAATTGTCCCGATTCACATTTTGGGGCAATTGTCAAGTCGATTTTAACACAAAGATGTAAGATTGAGTATTGGTCTCAATCCGCGCCATTCATCGGTTTTTTTAATGGACAAAAAAATACAGTTTCCTGGTAAAAGCAGTGTCCGGGCGTTTAAACCCCTAACTGCGATCGCCCGTTTGCTGGGTCTGACTCTGTGCGGCGGCATCCTCCTCGGTGGGGGTACCTTATCCGCCCAAGAATCTGAAGCCCTACCCCAACCCACCTCGGTTCGCACCCCACAAGAACTCGACCTCAGTCCGGAAATCATCGAAAGCAGTCCGGTCCTACAGCGCTGGTTGAAAGAAACCCCCAATGTTTTGCAAGAAATTCGCTCGGATCCGAGCTTTCGCACCCGGGTGCGGGTGGGATACGCTCGAGAACCCTCAAATGACGATGCCAGTGGCTTTAATGTGGGGGTGGAAGACCTGTTTTTGGGCGGTACCGGTTTAACTCTCAGTGGCGATTATTATGCCAGTGGCGAGGGCGATCGCTCCAGTGGCGGTGCCGAGTTACGCTACTATCTGCTTCCCCTAGGCGGCTATTTTAATATTGCCCCGGTGGTGGGATATCGTCAAATCGATGGCGATTCCTATTCCACCGATGGGTTACAACTGGGTGGACGAGTGATGTTGGTCCTCTCTCGCACTGGGGCGGCAGATTTGTCTTTGGGCTACAGTCGCGTGGGCATCGGTAGCGATGAGACCGTGGGAGTGGCAAGCTTTTCCGTGGGCTATGCGATCGCCCGCCAATTTCGCATCGGGGCGGACCTGCAGCGACAAGATGCCGATGACGATAACGATACCCGCGTCGGTATCGTTTTGGAATGGATGCCGGGAAGTTAACTCCAATCTCTGTCTGTAGGGGGTGGTTCCTCCGCTCAAACACTCGCTAACCTAAACATAAGCGATCGACTCAATAGAGGCATCATTTATGAGTGAGGAAACCCCCAAAAAACCCCAACAACCCGCAGAAAATACCGAGAACAAAACAGCCAAACAAGATGCTGTAGACCCGCGCAACCTGGTGATGAAAGGCGGGTATCAAAAAGACCCCAGAGAATTAGTCAACGATCCGGGCGTGACTCCGGAAATGCTTAACGAACCCGGGGATTTGCGCGAAGATTTGATGCGATGAATATTCCCGGAAACAATTATTGTCAACCCCCTCAACCTGTTAGTGTTGGGGGGTTTGCTATTGGGCGATCGCTCGGTTAAAAATCAGGTAGTCAAACCCTTATTCAAAAATAACTATCCACACAGAAGGTAAGGACAGGACATGCCATCTCCCTACTTCTTCTATCAATTGACAACCCTATCACCCATTCAAACTCAAAACTCTTTCCCCAGTTAAATTCTCGGTTCTGACATCAGAGGGTTTCCCGTCCAATTGAACTCCCTACGCCCCGCGCAAGGCGACAATCGGATCGAGTTGGGCGGCGCGTTTGGCGGGGAAAAAACCAAAGATTAAACCCGTAGTACCGGAAACGCTAGTGGCAATAACAATCGCCCTGAGGGAAATCCCTGCTTCAAAAGGCGTTAAACTGCTAATTAACACAATTCCTCCCACCCCGATCGCCGTTCCCAAAAAACCCCCCGCCACGGATAAAATCACCGCCTCGATCGCAAATTGCATTAAAATATCTCTCTGTGACGCCCCCAAGGCTTTGCGCAAGCCAATTTCTTTCGTCCGCTCGGTCACCGACACCAGCATAATATTCATAATCCCAATCCCGCCCACAAATAACGAAATACTGGCGATCGCCGCTAACAATACCGTCAGCGCCCCGGTAATCGCTCCCGTGGTTTCCTGCAAATCCTTTTGGTTGCGAACCGTAAAATCATCTTCATCGGTAATCTTATGCCGCAGCCTTAACAAATTCTCAATCTGAAATTGCGCTGCCTTCATTTTCTCCTCATCTTCCACCGATACGGAAATAAAACTAATTTTCGTCCCATAAGGAGAACTGGTTCCCACAATTTGTTTCGCCATTGTGGTCAAAGGTACAAACACCGTATCGTCTTGATTTTGCCCGAAAGTCGAACCTTTCGGCTGCATCACCCCGACCACAGTAATCGACGTATTTTTCACCCGAATTGACTGGCCAATCGGATTGGCATTTCCAAATAACTTCTCCGCCAATTCCGAACCTAACGTCGCCACTTGTTGGTTGCGTTTTAAATCCAATTCCGTCACAAATCGACCTTGGGCCACATCAAAATTCCGCACGGATAAAAATTCCGGCGTCACCCCCACCACCGTGGTGGAAGTATTTGCATTTCCCGCCGTCACGCGGTGGTTGCTGCTAATTTGGGGTGCGACAGCTTTTACAGAAGAAACCTGGGTGGCGATCGCTTCTGCATCTTCCAACACTAACGTTTGCGGCGGCGTCACCGGTCGTCGTTGCGCTTTCGGACTTCCCGGAATCACAAATAACAAATTCGTCCCCAACGATTCCACCTGCTGCGCCACGAAATTCTGCGCTCCCTCTCCCACCCCAATCGTGGCAATTACCGACGCATTCCCAATAATAATCCCTAACATGGTTAGGGTACTCCGCATCTTATTGGCGACCAACGTTTTCGCCGCCATTTTTCCACTTTCTAATAAGTTCACCGTTAATTATCAATCCTACTCTGGTCAATTCGAGCTAATCCCAGGGGGCAATTAAAATTCTGCCGAGGCTTTTCGCCGATTCCCCGACGCGGACTTATTCTTTTAATTATGACGCCTCTGCAGAGGATAGAAAAGGCACGTTGCTGAGGGAAAAAGGGGAAAGCGCGCCAAAAATTGCGGGCAGGGACATTTCCCCTTTTATAGAAAAGGCACGTTGCTGAGGGAAAAAGGGGAAAGCGCGCCAAAAATTGCGGGCAGGGACATTTCCCCTTTTTAGGTTACTCGATATTACTTCTCATCGTTGAGAATATCTTCCAGATTTTGCCCTTCCGGAAGACCGACAAACACGCGATCGCCCGGTTCTAAACCGTTGAGAATCTGAATTTGATTGCCAATGGTCGGACCAATCGTCACCGGGACAAACTGAGCCTTTCCGCTGTCATCGGGAACCAAGACCCCGGTTTCGCCTTTATTGGTGACGATCGCCACGGTAGGAACCACCAACGCATCGTTGAGGCGATCGCCCAAAAAGGTGACATCCACATTCATCCCCGACTGCAGCTTATCGGTTCCCGATTCAATATTTATCCGAATTTCAAACAACGTCACATCCTGCTCTTTAATCGCTTCCGGCGCGATTAAATTCACTTTCCCTTCAAACACCTCCTCCGGATAAGCATCGGCGACAATTTCCACTGTTTGCCCCGGTTTAATCCGACTGATATCGGCTTCGGGCACTTTCGCCAGCACTTCCAACCCCCTGGCGAGGGCGACAATCGAAGTCGAGGTAGCACTGCCGGCGCTGGAGGCGGAGGTGGTGGGAGTGACGAATGCCCCTTCGGTGGCATAGCGCTGGGTAATCTGACCGGCAAACGGGGCGCGGACGATGGTATCTTCTAACTGCACTTCTGCGGCTTCTAATTGCGCTTCGGCTTCTTTCACTTCTGCTTCGGCGCGGGAGATTTCTTCCGGACGCGCGCCGATTTCTTGCAAGGCTAAGGCTTGCAGGGCTTCGCGCACTTCGGCTTCGGCGCGGGAGATTTCTTCCGGACGCGCGCCGCTTTGCTGCAGTTCTAAGGCTTCCCGGGCTTCTTGTACTTCGGCTTCGGCGCGGGTAATTTCTTCGGGACGCGCGCCGCTTTGCTGCAGTTCTAAGGCTTCCCGGGCTTCTTGCACTTCGGCTTCGGCGCGGGTAATTTCTTCGGGACGCGCGCCGCTTTGCTGCAGTTCTAAGGCTTCTCGCGCTTCTGCGACTTGGGCTTCGGCTTGTTCGATCGCCTCGATGCGACTTTCTTTGAGTTGTTCTAATCGGTCTTGCAGTCGCTCTAGGTTAGCGGTGGCGCGGCGGTATTCGGTGACCACTTCATCGAAGCGATCGCGCGAAATCGCTCCTTCATTGACTAATTGCTGATTGCGCTGCAGCCGTTCTTCGCTAAGGGCTAAAGTGGCTTGGGCTTGTTCGATTTGCGCTTGGGCTTGGTCGATTTCCTGCTGGCGGCTTCCGGAACGCAGGGCATCGAGTCGCGCGCGGGCTTGTTCGAGGCGGGCGCGGGCTTGGGCGATTTCTTGCGGACGATTACCGGCGCGCAGTTGGCTCAGTCGCGCTTGGGCTTGTTCGAGGCGGGCGCGGGCTTGGGCAATTTCTTGCGGACGATTACCGGCGCGCAGTTGGCTCACTCGCGCG
>NZ_JAJENT010000888.1:0-859 GCF_035615515.1 Phormidium sp. CCY1219 | reverse complement strand
AATCCTTGCCCCTGTCTCGGCAAGTGGGGGATAAGGCACAGGAAGCAACTACCCTCAACAATATTGGCCAGGTTTACTCCGACCTGGGAGACCAGCAAACGGCCCTAGACTACTACAACCAATCCTTGCCCCTGTCTCGGGAAGTGGGGGATAAGGCAGGGGAAGCAGGTACCCTCTCCAATATTGGCCTAGTTTACTCCGACCTGGGAGACAAGCAAACGGCCCTAGACTACTACAACCAATCCTTGCCCCTGTTCCAGCAAGTGGGGGATAAGAAAGGGGAAGCAACTACCCTCTCCGATATTGGCGCGGTTTACGACGCCCTGGGAGACCAGCAAACGGCCCTAGACTACTTCAACCAATCCTTGCCCCTGACACGGGAAGTGGGGGATAAGGCAGGGGAAGCACGTACCCTCAACAATATTGGCGGGGTTTACGACGCCCTGGGAGACAAGCAAACGGCCCTAGACTACTTGAACCAATCCTTGCCCCTGAGACGGGAAGTGGGGGATAAGGCAGGGGAAGCGGTTACCCTCTATAATCTCGCTTCCACCAAACGCACTCAAGGCAACCTTACAGAAGCCCTAACCCACATCGAAGCCGCCATTGCCCTTATCGAAGACCTCCGCACCAAAATCGACAGCGAAAAGCTGCGCCAGTCTTACTTCGCTCAAGTGCAAAACCAGGGTTACTACGAATTCTACATCGACTTGCTGATGCAACTGCACCAGCAAAACCCGGATAAAGGCTACGACAAACAAGCCCTCAGTGCCAGCGAAAGTGCCCGCGCTCGCACGTTGTTAGAAATTCTCGCCGAAGCCAATGCCGATATCCGCACTGGCGTAGACCCGGAATTACG
>NZ_JAJENT010000887.1:0-5386 GCF_035615515.1 Phormidium sp. CCY1219 | reverse complement strand
CAAAAATTTAACAAAAAAACCGGGTTGCTCAGTGGCGGGGATGGGGTAAAATAGCTGTACTGTCCTGACCTAGTGCGTGGCGATGGATGAACAACAAGTGCAGTCTTATCTCTCCCTGATTCAAGAACTCCTTACCTTTGCCAAGCGGCTGCTGGGGAATGAATGTCTTTTGAAATGATGAGGTGATGGTAGATGCAAGGTATTAATATACAAATTCCCATCGAATTAATTGAGCAAGGTGAGACGGCAGTTTTGGAACAAATTGCCATGCAACTTTATGAAAATAAGATATTTACCTTTAGTCAAGCCCGTCGGTTGTTGAATTATTCCGTGTGGGAGTTTCAAAAACTGTTGGGAGAAAATCATGTTGTTCGGCAATACGACCAAGATGATTTAGCAGAGGATATCGAAGCGATTCAATCAGGATTGTGGGATGGTTAAAGTGATTTATAATGCTACTGATTAATTTTGCAAGTATTAATCGCTTAGATATATTAAAATCCCTGTTTGCTGAAATAGTCATTCCCCAAGCGGTTTACTCGGAAACCGTTGAATCAGGATTTCCTAACTCGGAAACCATTGTTAATGGAATTGAAGCGGCTTGGCTTAAAGTTAAGTCGGTGCAGGAGATGCCAGAATCCATCCCTTTAGAATTAGATGCTGGGGAAAGGGAGGTGATTGCTTTAGCACTGAGCGAATAAACAACTAGGGTTGTATTGGATGAAAAAAGAGCCAGAAAAGTGGCTCAATCTTTAAAATTGAATGTGATTGGCACTTTAGGAATTTTGATTTTAGCCAAACAAAACCAGATTATCCCCAAGGTGAAACCCCTATTGGATGCAATGATGACAGAAGCCCAATACTGGGTGAATGAATCTCTGTATGACAATGTTTTGCAAGCTGTTTCTGAGGATGAAATCGAGTAGGGTGGGCGACTCTCCCGATTACTCTCGGTGGGGGAAAAGAAACCAAGTTTCTAGCAGCATCTGGTATTTCTTCACAAAAATTCAACAAAGAAACCCGGTTTCTCAGTTATGGGGATGGGGTAAAATGGGGATACTATCCTGAAGCTGTTGCATCATGCTAACCACCGAAACTGAAATCTTAGCAATTCTGCGTAACCTCCCCCAACCCGCCCTGGAAGAAGCTAAAATATTCTTAGACTTTTTAGCTTGGCGGTATCAAAACACCTCACCCAAAGGAGCAACGTTAATCGCAAATCTGCGGGGAAAAGCCACAGGGGATATGACCACTGATGAGATTCTGAATTTAACGCGGGGTGAGGAATGACGGATTTCCTCGTAGATAGTAATGTGATTCTGGATGTATTAACTGAAGATTCCCATTGGTTTGACGGGTCAGCCGCTCAACTAGCTGATTGCGCCGAAACTGGAACACTGCATATCAACCCTATTATTTATGCAGAAGTATCCATTGGTTTTAAAGATGTAACGGAAGTGGAATCGGTATTATCTTCTAGCTTTTTTCAGAGAGACGGATTACGGGAAAATAGCGGGAGCATGAAAGCCTCCATCTTTTAAGTGGGGGATGAAATGCGACACGAGCAGTTTTAACCGCCGTGATGTTAATTTCTTTCCCTTGTCAATTTAGCTTTAAGTGCGCTAAACTAAGTTTATTCTGTCAAACCTAGCGTAAATGTTTGTCTTAGAATTTAAGGTTAAAGCTAAAACAAAACAATATCAAGCTATAGACGATGCTATCCGCACCGCTCAATTCATCCGTAACAAATGCTTAAGGTATTGGATGGACAACAAAGGTGTGGGCAAGTACGACCTATCGGCTTATTGTCGGGTTTTAGCGCACGACTTTAATTTTGCTGGTGAGTTAAATTCCCAAGCTAGAATAAAATCTCTATTGTGATCCAGGAAATCACCATGGATATTAGGCAATTGATTGATTTCGCTGACCGGGTTAATTTATGAGGAGAAATAGTCATGAAAGGAATTCAATTTGTGGTGAATGAAGCCGGAGAAAAACAGGCAGTATTAATTGATTTGGCTGAGTGGGGTGAGTTATGGGAAGATTTCTATGATGTGTTGGTGGCTCATGCTCGTGAGCAGGAGGAGGAGGTGTCTTGGGATGAGTTAAAACAAGACATCCAGGCAGAAGCGAATGGCAAATGAAGGGTATGCTGTCCGGTTTAAGAAGTCGGCGGCTAAGGAACTGCGATCGCTCGATATCAATCTCCAGTCACGCATCGGGGAGGCGATCGATGGCCTGAGTCTTGATCCCCGTCCGCCGGGAGTGGTCAAGTTGAAGGGGGACGATAATCTCTATCGAATTCGCAGCGGTGATTATCGTGTGGTTTATGAAATTGATGATTCCGAAAAAGTGGTTCGGATTGTGCGCGTGAGGCATCGTCGGGATGTCTATCGGAGTTGATTTAAGGATGCCGATTAGTCTCCAGTCACAAGGGGATGGCAGGCGGGAAAAGAAACCGGGTTTCCAGCAGCATCTCGGTTTCTTAACAAAAATTTAACAAAGAAACCCGGTTTCTCAGTCGCGGGGATGGGGTAAAATCGGGATGGTATCCCCTACCCGGTGTGTGGCTATGGATGAACAAAGATCGCAGGCTTGTCTCTCCCTGATTCAAGAACTCCTCGAATGTCCTAGTGGGGAGGAACCGCAAATCCTCAACCGTCATCTGGAGTTGCTGGATGAGGGGTTTGTGCAGGTGTGCGAGTTGGTAGCGGCACAGTTGCAGGAGGAGGGACAAGACAACCAAGCGCAGTTTGTGGGGAATGTGGCGCAGGAGGTGGGGGAATATTTCAACAGTCAAACATCTGGACTAGCCACGAGTGAGGGTCAAGCTAAGGCGAAAAATTACTGATTTTGAGGTAAGAGCAAGATTATGAGCATAGTGATTTCCGAAGACATTGTTAAAGCTAGTGGACTCTCTGAACAAGAGTTGATTATCGAGTTGGTATTATTGCTGTTTCAGCAAGAAAAAATTAGCTTGGGTAAGGCAGCAGAGTTACTGAATATCTCTCAGTTTAGATTCCAGAAAATTCTATCAGAGAGGGGCATCAATATTCATTACGATTTGGAGGAATTGCAGGAGGATATACAGCATTTAACGGCTAAGGGATGGCTATGATTGTTGTGAGTGATACTTCTCCGTTAAGTGGGTTGGCGATCGTCGGTTATCTTGGATTATTAGAACAACTCTACGGACAGGTATTGATTCCTTCGGGGGTTTGGCATGAATTACAGCGAGGAGGAGAAGATGACCCGCGCATCACAGATGTGTTGGGTCTTGATTGGATTGAGGTTCGCCAACCCACTAATCAACAACTGGTAAATGTTTTACAAACTGAACGTCCTCTAGTCGAGGAGAATCAGAGGCGATCGCGTTGGCATTGGAAGTGAATGCAGAAGAATTATTGATTGATGAACGGTTAGGACGAAGGCAAGCGATTGATTTGGGGTTGTCGATTACGGGATTATTGGGAATTTTGTTAGTAGCAAAGCGTCGGGGTTTGATTACTCAGATTAGACCGATTATGGATAGTTTAATCTTGGAGGCTAATTTTCGGATTAGCCCAAATTTATATAGAGAGGTTTTAGCGGCTGCTGGGGAATGATAAAGTGATAAAAAGCTGCCTTTGGGGTGGGGGAAAAGAAACCGGGTTTCTAGCAGCATCTGGTGTTTCTTCACAAAAATTTAACAAAGAAACCCGGTTTCTCAGTCGCGGTGATAGGGTAAAATCCGGGTGGTATCCCCTACCCGATCTGTGGCTATGGATGAACACAGAGTGCAAGCCTATCTCTCCCTGATTCAAGAACTCCTTACCTGTCCGGGTGGAGAGAACAAATCCTCAACCGTCATCTGGAGTTGCTGGATCAGAGGTTGGTGCAGGTGTGCGAGTTGGTGGTAGCTAATCTGTAGGGGGTTTAATGGTTGCGGTATATTTAGATGTGTGTTGTCTCAATCGCCCTTTTGATGACTGGGCGCAGGAACGGGTTCGGCTAGAGGGGGACTCAGTTTTAACGATTCTGGAACGAGTTCGCACGGGAGAATGGCAACTCATTTCGAGTGAAGCGATCACAGTGGAACTGGAAAAAATGCGAAATCTGGAGAAAAAAACTAGCATCCTTAGTCTTTTGGCGTTAGCAACCCAGATGCAAGAAATTAATCCGACGGTGGAGGAACGTTCACAACAATTAGAACAGTTTGGGTTTGGACTGTTCGATTCTTTTCATCTGGCTTGTGCTGAAGCGGCTGGGGCAGATATTTTTCTTTCTACAGACGATCGCCTGCTCAAAACCGCTCGCAGGTACGCATCTAAATTAAAGGTTGCTATTAGCAATCCAGTGGTGTGGCTGATTCAGGTTTTACAGGAGTAATAATTAAGGAGTTATGGATAATGAATGCAGTAGAGCTAAGAGAAAAAGGCTATCAGATTTTAGTCAATCATTTGGGACAGTCTGATGCAATTCGCTTTTTGCAACAAATGGGTTGGGGTCAGGGAGATTATACCCAGGAACGGCGTGATGTTTTAGAGTCGGTGACGCGGGAGGAGTTTTTGGAGGATTTACGGAAAATCAGAAGTCTTCAGTAACCGGGTTTCTCAGTGGCGGGGATGGGGTAAAATTCGGGTGGGGTGGACCGAGGCTTCACTGAACCGACACCACCGAACCAAGACTCACCGGAGGCAGAACCATGTCGAGTTGGCGTAAGAGATGGCAAAATCTATGGCCGAGGCTAAACACGCCTTTATTCACCTCCCAGCCTCAGCCCACCAGAACCTCCAACCCTCAAGTCAATGCCATCCGCGAAGAATATTTAGCAATTTGGTTGGAAATTGTGAAAGCCGAAATCGATAGTGGCAGCAACCTTCAATTTGTCTATCGCATTTTCCAAAAATACCAAGACCAACTCGACCTCGATTTTGCCGAAACCCTCCGCCAATGGCTTCACTCCCAACTCGACCCCGATGATATTGAGAAGAATAAAGCCTTAGCCGCCATCCTTTATAATTTCGCCCTTGATATTCAGCAATTCCCATTAGGCAGTCGAGCCAATAATCTGGAAATTGCCATTGTTGCCTACCAAGCCGCCTTAGAAGTCTACACCCGCACCGCCTTTCCCGAAGATTGGGCAACGACTCAAAATAACGTGGGGAATGCCTACTTATACCGCATCCGGGGAGAGCGAGCCGACAATATCGAGGAGGCGATTCGCCGCTACCAAGCCGCCTTAGAAGTCCGCACCCGCACCGCCTTTCCCTATGAGTGGGCAGGGACTCAAAATAACTTGGCGGCTGCCTACCGTAACCGCATCTGGGGAGAGCGAGCGGACAATATCGAGGAGGCGATTCACTGCTACCAAGCCGCCTTAGAAGTCCACACCCGCAGCGCCTTT
>NZ_JAJENT010000886.1:0-226 GCF_035615515.1 Phormidium sp. CCY1219 | reverse complement strand
GGTTCTTACTTCTAACGCTGCCTCGTATGCCGCAATCGCCCGTTCCAGATTCTCCCCCCGCTCTCCCCGGATGCGGTTGCGATAGGCACTTGCCAGAATATTTTGCGTCATCGCCCATTGTTCCGGATAGGCGGTGCGGGTATAAACTTCTAACGCTGCCTCGGATGCCGCAATCGCCCGTTCCAGATTCTCCCCCCGCTCTCCCCGGATGCGGTATAAATAGGCA
>NZ_JAJENT010000885.1:0-276 GCF_035615515.1 Phormidium sp. CCY1219 | reverse complement strand
TCGGTTTCAACCGACTTGAGCTGTTATACGGGGGATTTATCCCCCGTCGGGTGTTGCAACTGGTGCAAGATTTCGGTCTCAACCGACTTGAGCTGTTATACGGGGGATTTATCCCCCGTCGGGCGTTGCAACTGGTGCAAGATTTCGGTTTCAACCGACTTGAGCTGTTATACGGGGGATTTATCCCCCGTCGGGTGTTGCTTTACAGGACAAATATTTTAGTCGGTTTCAACCGACTTGAGCTGTTATACGGGGGATTTATCCCCCGTCGGGTGT
>NZ_JAJENT010000884.1:0-6918 GCF_035615515.1 Phormidium sp. CCY1219 | reverse complement strand
CTATCGCCCGGGGAGAGACCCCGAAATCTTGTCCGATCCTGCTGTAGTTTCCGGAGAGGATGTTTTACCCGGTTTTGCGCTTAATTTAGAATCGATTTGGTAAACAAAGAAACCAGGTAGAAGCGGCTAAAAGTCTCTCTCAAACCGGGGAATAGAGTTCTCGTTTTCCGCCCCTGGGGGGAAAGAGGGCACATCCTGGTAGAGAAGCGTTACATTTTCGTCCAAAGTATCTCCCTGAAACTGTAAATATTCCAATGCTGCTGGATCGTGAAGGGCATAGGCGCGCAAAAACATTGCACTCCACCGGGCGATGGTTTCGATCGCCACTGCTTGGGGTAACGTGGGGGGATTTTTTTCTAAAGGAGACCCCGCCGGATTATCCACATCGGTAATCCCGTAATGATTTGCCCCGATTACGGTGATGAATGCTTTAGGGGGGGTTTGAATATTGTCGTAGGTAATTTTAATCGAGTCGGCGCGCACCAAACTATCGCGATTGCCGGCAATTAAAGCGATGGGAATTGTGGCATTTTCGATAGTGAGATATTCCCCATCTTCCCACAAGTCTGCGCCAAAGAAAACTCCGCCTAACAGTTCTGGGGGGCGGCGATAGTCTCCTTCGCAAAAGGGCATGTCGCAGGCTTCTCGAATGGCATCCATGCCCATAAATCCGCCATGCGAATGACCGATGACCACCATTTTTCTACTGTCTATTGTAGCATAAAGTGGAGAATTGTCGCGGTTATTTTCCCGTTTCATTTGCTGTAAAACCTCTGGAACTTGTCCCACTTGGGCAAACAGTTCGAGTTTTCCCCTCACTGCGGTGACGTGATTGGGGACAACGACGATAAATCCGTAACGGGCAAGCTGGGTGGCGTAGGCGGAATAGTAGGTTTTATGCACGTTATAGCCTTGTAAGATTAAGGCGATGGGAAGGCGATCGCCGCTGGTAATTTCGGATAAATCGGGATAGTAAATATCGGCGCGATCGCCATTGGCTTCGATGAGGGTTTGGTAGCGTTTTATCTCCCTGAAAAACGGCGCAGCTATATTGCCATTTTCTGAGGGAACAGGGGATTTGCGCGGGACCTGGGGGAGGATTGATTGGGCAACAATTTTCCCGGCTTGCGGAAGGGAGGAAAGGGCAATAACCACCAGGAAAGTCACTAAAGCAGTTGCAATGATTTGTTGCAGTTTCATGGAGTTAGGGTTGGCTAATTACCGTGACATTTTCATCTAAAGCGTCTCCGGTTTGATAGATATATTCCTTGGCGGTGGTATCGTCAAAGGCATAGGTTCGCAAAAATAGGGCACTCCAGCGGGAGAGGGTGGCGATCGCAATATCTTGGGGTAACAGTGGCGGATTTTTTTCCAGGGGAGAACCGGGGGGATTGTCGCCATTGGTAATCGCGTAATGATTAGCCCCTAAAAGGGTAAGATAAGCTTTGGGTGAAGTTTGGATATGTTCGTAAGTTTGTTGAATAGAATC
This sequence comes from Phormidium sp. CCY1219, assembly GCF_035615515.1. GTDB lineage: Bacteria > Cyanobacteriota > Cyanobacteriia > Cyanobacteriales > Laspinemataceae > CCY1219. Next base: position 5,429 of record NZ_JAJENT010000884.1, on the reverse strand, counting down.
TGCGGGAATCAAGCTATCTTCAGAGCCAGACATCAGGGCGATCGCAATTCCATCATTTTCGATTTTAATATACTCTCCGTCCCACAAATCCGCGCCAAAAAATACTCCTGCCAGCAATTCTTTTGGGCGCTGATAGTCTCCTTCGCAAAAGGGCATATCGCAGGCTTCGCGAATCGCATCCATGCCGATAAATCCTCCTTGCGAATGGCCGATTAATACTAATTTATCGGCATTTATGATATCATAAAAGGGGAGATTTTGCGCATTATTTTGCGATTTTACGTAGCTTAAAACGGCGGGCACTTCTCCTACTTGCGCGAAAAGTTCTTGCCGTCCTCGCACGGTGGTAAAATGATTGGGAACGACCACAATAAAGCCATAGCGAGCGACTTGGGTGGCAAATTGGGAATAATGGGATTTATCCACATTCAAGCCTTGCAGAAGCAGTGCCACGGGAAAGGAAGGCGAATTGGGGGAATTTTCCGACACCTGTGGGTAATAGATATTTGCCACATCTCCATTGGCGGGAATGGTGGTGCGAAAGGTAGAAATTTGGCGGAATAACGGTTCGGAAATGGGGCGCGGTTCGGGTTGCGGGGGCGACTGAGACATGGGGATTTGCACTGAGGTTTCGGTGGAGGTGGAGGGGGGAAGCTGTTGCGGAATACAGGCAAAAAGTAGGGTAGCAAAAAAAGCGATCGCTAGGGTAAAAAAGAAGCTTTTCCGTTTCATTAGGGACAGAATATTCCGAGGGGAAATTTGTCAGAAATATTGGCAATTATTTGGTCTAATTGGGGGAGGCGGAGCCTCGGGGGAGGCGTTCCCAGGCAAGAGCCTGGGAACGAGTTAAATATTGGCAATTATTTGGTCTACTGGGGGGAGGCGTTCCCAGCAGATGCTGGGAACGAGTTAAAGGAGTTACGATTAGTCCGCGTAGGCGGACTTTGCTTGCCAAGCTGCGACTTCCAGTCGCCACGTTCCAAGGGAGAATGTGTCTAGCGAGATTTCATTTGGGCGATCGCGCCGCGAGCCATATCGGCGATCGCGCGTTCGTTGGCTTTTGGCAAACTATAATAAGAGCCGCCTGCAGTTTTCGCCAATTCCTTGCCAAATCCGGTAGAAACGAATTTATTTTCCGTATCAATGACTAACAACTGCATTCCTGCGGCGCGAATTTTGCCGGCAATATCTAACAATTCGGCTTTAATATCGGGCTTTTCCCCCTCAATTGTCGGTTCGCCCAAAGAACGAGCCAAGGGAATATTTCCGCGCCCATCGGTAATCGCCACAATTACCACTTCGCCGATATCCCCAGACTGCTGAGCGTTTAAGCCCACGCGCACTGCGGTAGTTAACCCATGTGCTAAGGGAGAACCGCCGCCACAGGGCAACCGTTCCAACCGACGGCGGGCGGTGGTAATCGATCGCGTGGGAGGTAATAGCACATCCGCCTTTTCCCCGCGAAACGGAATCAGAGACACTTGGTCTCGGTTTTGATAAGCTTCTGTGAGCAGTTGTAACACGGCACCTTTTGCCGATTGCATCCGGTTGAGGGCCATTGACCCCGATGCATCGACCAGAAATACCACCAAAGCACCGGCTTTGCGGGCTAAGCGCTTCGATCGTAAATCTCCTTGTTCTACAATCACCCGCCGATTTGGTTGGCGATCGCGTCGGGCTTTTTGATAAGGTGCTGCTGCCCGCAACGTAGCATCTACCGCAACGCGCAGCACTTTGCCTCGGGGCAAAATCGGCTTAATATACCGTCCGCGATCGTCGGAAAAGATAATCGAACGACTGCCGGAAGTACCGCGCTTTTGTGCCATTTGAGCAAAATAAAGCACATTCGGGTCGAGAATCACCCCTTCTGGATCGAAAACGAACTCTTCCGGAATGCTTTGCGGTTCGTCGGGTTGTTCGGGTTGCTCTTCTTCTTGGTCCTCTTCTTTATCCTCTTGCGACTCATCTTGTTCGTCTTCGGATTGGTCTTCCGGGGAAGGCGGGGGTGGTGGGGGTGGCGGGGGTGGTTGTTCTTCCGGTGGCGTCTGCACGATAGTCGATCGCGGCACGATAACCAATTCTACCGCCCGCCGCAGGTCATCGGCATTCACCGTATTTCGCCCATCCAGGGCGGCGGAGGCTTTTGCCACGCGCAAGGCAAACAGTTCCGCCCGATGGCCTTGTACGCCCCCGCGAATCGCTTCATCCACTAAATAGGCGATTTGATCCGGTTGTATGGTCACATCTTTGAGCCATTCCCGGGCTAAGATAATCTGAGTTTTCAGGTTATCCAGGTCTTCGGCATATTGCTCGAGGAATTTCTGGGGCGACACGGAATAGGAGAGAGCTTGGTCTACTGCTTGTACCCGCTGGTCTAACCCTAATACGCCATCCGCCGAGAGGGTAATGGCGATGCGATCGAGCAGGTGTTCGCGCAAGGCCCCTTCTTCTGGGTTATAGGTGGCGATAAATAGGGGTTTACAAGGATGCTGAAAGCTGATGCCTTCCCGTTCGATTTGGTTGCGCCCTTCGGTGAGTACCGTGAGCAGCAGGTTGGCGATTTGGTCGTCGAGGAGGTTGAGTTCGTCCACGTAGAGTACGCCTCGGTGTGCTTGGGCGAGCAATCCGGGCTGAAATACGGTTTCGCCGCGTTTCACCGACTGTTCCACATCCACGGACCCCAGGAGGCGATCTTCGGTGACGCCCAGGGGAATTTGCACGAAGGGTGCGGGAATGACTTCTGTGGGAACGTCGGTTTCTGGGGTGACGCCGTTTTGTCCGTGGCTCGGGTATAATTCGCGGGTGAAATCGTCCCAGCGATCGCTTTGGGTGGGATCGCTGTTGGAAATCGAGTCTTTGACTACTTCAATCGGGGGCAGCAGGGAGTGGATGGCACGCGCCATGACCGATTTGGCAGTACCGCGACGACCGGCGATCGCCACTCCTCCCAATCCCGGATCCACCGCTGCCAACAACAGGGCGATTTTTATCGCCTCCTGACCGACTACCGCCGTCAGGGGAAATGCAGTCATTGTAGATGTACTACTAGGCGCAGGCATGAGTTGAATCTCTGTCAGTGCAGTATTTCAGCATATCAAATTCACGAGTCCCTGTGGGAAAATTGATGCTTCGCCAGTGTCGGGAAAACGGCTAAGCAGGGGCGGCGGCGAGGCGGAACCTCGGATCTACCTTTCCCGCTTGGGGGGGAACCCGTCAAGGAGGGGGCTGTTTTTCGGGTGTGGGGAGGTTTGACCAGTGCTATAGTTCTAGAATAAAGACTGAGAAAGCGGAGTCTAGAAAGGCCGTGAAATTTGGGCATTGGCTGAGCTTAATTGCTATTATTATTTCCCTCTATATTTTATGGGAAATTCGACAACTGTTATTGCTGATTTTTGTCGCAATTGTTTTTTCCACCGCCCTCAACACGTTAGCCCGATTGCTGCAAAATCGGTTCCGCCTAAACCGCCATTTGGCAATTTTTATTACCATCAGCCTCACCGTGTTGTTTATTGTCTTATTTATTTGGTTGGTGGTTCCTCCTTTTATCGCCGAATTTCAAAAACTCATCGAACTGATACCGGAGGTTTTTTTGCGGGTGAGAACCGGGCTGCGAAATATCGAGAATCAATTGCCGTTATGGTTGCCGCAACCGCCGTCGCTGGCAGATTTTATCAAACAATTGCAGCCGTTAGTCCTCCAGTCGGTTACGAATTTTGTGGATTTCTTCTCGAACTCATTTCGCACGGTGTTGCAGATTTTATTCGTCTCGGTTTTGACGCTGATGCTGCTGGCGAATCCGTTAGAATATCGCAAGGGCGCGTTACGACTGATTCCGGCATTTTATCGCCGCCGTGCCGATCGCATTTTATCGGACTGTGAAATCGCTCTGGGAAACTGGCTGGCTGGGGTTTCGATTAATTGCCTGTTTATCGGCAGTTTAAGTGGAATTGGCTTGTGGATATTGCAGGTGGATTTGGTTCTGGTTCACGCTTTGATGGCGGGGTTGCTGAATTTTATTCCCAATATTGGACCGACGATGAGCGTGGTTTTTCCCCTGATGGTGTCTTTGCTCGATGCACCTTGGAAGGCATTGGCGGTGTTGATTTGGTATGGCATTATTCAGCAAATTGAAAGTTACTGGCTGACGCCAATTGTGATGGCAAAGCAAGTGTCTTTGCTGCCTGCTATTACTCTGATTGCCCAATTGTTTTTTGCCAGTACATTTGGACTGTTGGGGTTGGTTTTGGCGCTTCCCCTGACGGTGGTGGTTCAGGTTTGGCTGCAGCAGCTCTATTTTAAGGATATTATGGACAACTGGGGCGAGTCAGAGTCTTCTGAGGCGATCGCATCTTCTCGTCAAATCAGTTAAAGTGGAAAAACCATGCAACGCGCCGCCAACATTTTTACCGTGAGGGAAAATGCGCTAGGGTAAAAAATAAGCACAGTTCAATTGAAACGCGAAACGAATGAAAATTTCCGAGTTAATTCAATGGTTTGAAGGCTGGGCCCATCCAGAGTGGCAGGAAAAATGGGATAATTGCGGTTGGCAAATCGAACCGGGGGTGTTGGACAAATCGGCACGGGTGTTGGTGTGTTTGACGCCTACATTGGCGGTGATGAAAGAAGCGATCGCCTTGGGAGAAGCCGGTACCCCCGTCAACCTGATTTTTGCCCATCATCCCCTGATTTTTGGCGGAATCAATTCCATCTGTAGCGGCGATCCGGTGGGCGAAATGGCAAAACTTGCTTTTGCTCATCAAATCGGCGTTTACAGTGCCCACACGAATTTCGACCAAGTGAATCACGGAACGGCTGACGTCCTCGCCCAGTTACTCGACTTAAAGCAAGTCGCTCCGATTGTGCCTACGCAACCGGGCTTGGGTTATGGCAGAGTGGGCCAATTACAGCCGACTTTGACTCTGGAAGCATTATTGCGTCTGATAAAAGGCAAGTTAGATCCGCCTGATTTGCTCGTCTCTCCAATGGCAAACCCGCAGCAGCATATCACCCGGGTGGCGGTTTTAGGCGGTTCGGGAGCCAGTTTTATCGATGCGGTGGTGGATTCTGGCGCTCAGGCTTATCTGACTTCCGATTGCAAGTTCCATCAGTTTCAGTCCGCCCGCGATCGCGGCTTAATCCTCATCGATGCCGGCCATTATGCCACAGAACGCCCCTCCTGCGATCGCCTGGTGGAAAAATTCGCCAGCTTCGGCATCGAATGGGTGCAGCTCAGTCGCCAAGATGAAGATTTCCGTCAGTTCTTTCGCCCTAATATCGGGGATTAGGGGTGACTGGTCATTGGTCGTTGGTCGTTGGTCATTGGATGAATCGCCACAGAATTAAGCGGAACCTGGGGGCCGGCTTGTGGCGGCGATCGGTTGACAAAAAAAGGGCGATCGGTTACAATTAAACCGATGGGGCAGGCAGGA
>NZ_JAJENT010000883.1:0-736 GCF_035615515.1 Phormidium sp. CCY1219 | reverse complement strand
CACTGCTACCTCCACCGATACCAACTACGATGGCGTCACCATTAATGCAGTCACGGCAGATATTACCGACAACGACACTGCCAATACTGCGCCGGTTGTCAGCAATGCAATTGCCGATACCACTGCCACTGTCTCGGAAGCATTTAGCTTAACCCTTTCCACCGACACCTTCACCGATGCCGATGGAGATGCGTTAACCTACACGGCAACTTTAGAAGATGGGTCGGTATTACCGCCCTGGTTATCTTTCGATGCCGCAACTGGCACCTTCTCTGGCACTCCCACCGACACCGATATCGGTACCCTTACCGTTCAAGTCACCGCCGACGATGGCACGGAAAGTGTGAGCGATCGCTTTACCTTGACGGTCAACGATATTACCCCCGATCCGGTTCCTACCCTCAGCGCGCCACCGAGAGTGCCCTTTGCACCCGATAATACCCTCCTGAACGACGAGATGGTGTCTGACTCGATCGCTCAGACGTTCGAGGACTTCTGCAATCTCACGCCACCAGCCGTCTCCCCCAATGCCGACGCCACTCCCTTAGATAATCTCATCGGCACCACTGCTCCTGACGAGATAACCGCTGCGGGTGACAACACCTTTACCCAAGGGCTACAAGGCAATGATAACCTGTATGGCAGCGAGGGCAATAATACCATCCACGGCAATCAAGGCACGGACTATATCGAAGCCGGTGCGGGGGATGATTTGGTTCATGGCGGCAAGGATGAC
>NZ_JAJENT010000882.1:0-7850 GCF_035615515.1 Phormidium sp. CCY1219 | reverse complement strand
CCATTTCCCCTGGCTCTCATCCCGACGCTCACCAAGCACGGGTAGAGCGCGGGGCTTCCCGCCGAGAAGCTAAAGCAAACTTAAAGTGAAATTCAACAGCGGTAAAACTAAGGCAAAGGATGGAGCTATATGGAGCCATTGCACTCCGCGATCGCAACCACCAGGGTTGACATCCCTATAAATTAATCGCCATAGAAATCGCTTATAGTTTCTTCCCGGACAAGCGTGATGGTTTTTCAGTTTTGCTCTCGGTTGTCCTTCGTTCCGGAAGACGCCGCGTTTCCACACTCACCATGCAAATTATTGTCTTCGCCCGAGTTATTTTTTCTCGTACTTTTCGTAAGCAGCAACGATGCGCTGAACGATGGGGTTGCGAACCACATCGCCTTGGGAGAGACGACAAAACGCAATGTCTTCGATGTTTTGTAAAATTTTCTCAGCCAGCACCAAACCAGAGTGCTGGTGGGCGGGCAAATCGGTTTGGGTGATGTCTCCCGTTACCACCATGCGAGACTTAAATCCCAACCGGGTTAAGGCCATTTTCATTTGAGCCGCAGTGGTATTTTGGGCTTCATCCAAAATCACGAAAGAACGATTCAGGGTACGCCCGCGCATGTAGGCGAGGGGAGCCACTTCCACGATGCCGCGTTCCATGAGATTGCTAATTTTTTCCGGTTCCACGACTTCGTAGAGGGCGTCGTAGAGGGGGCGCAGATAGGGATTAATTTTCTGTTGCAAGTCTCCGGGGAGAAAACCGAGCTTTTCGCCGGCTTCGACGGCGGGGCGGGTGAGGATTAAGCGCTCGTATTCATTGGAGAGTAAAGACTGGGCGGCTAGAATGGTAGCTAGAAAGGTTTTGCCGGTGCCCGCCGGACCGATGCAGAAGGTGAGGTCGTGGGTGCGGATGGCGTTGATGTACTGGCGCTGTCGGAAGGTTTTCGCCCGGATGTCTTCGCCGCGACGATTTTTAGCGAGGATATCCTGGCGCATTTCTTTTAATTCGTCATGGCGATCGCTATCCAGGGCGTGGCGGGCGGTGAGGATGTCCACCCCGGTGACGGTTTTGCCATATTTCCAGAGGTCTTCGAGCGATCGCACCAAGCGGGTACAGAGGGTCACTTGGTTGGCGGTTCCCTGAATCATCAATTCTTGCCCGCGCATCACCACCAACGCACCGGTTTGCTTGGACAAGGTTTTTAGATTTTCTTCTCGTTCTCCACTCAGAGCGAGTGCGCTTTCTTGAGAAGGTAGCTCGATTTTGCCTCGTTGTTCCATGCCAGCATTTTTTAATAGGGGCGGCTTTGCTCCATGATAATGCAAAAAGACGCCTCTAGGGGAGCGAATCGCTCCTTTCCAGGCGTCTTAAGGTTTTCTTTGCGTTCCGGGGGTCACTGGACGGGTGGTTCCCGGTTAGGGGGGAGTGGCGATCGGTTACTGGGGTTTTCGCGATCGCGCAGAAGGCTTTTCAACAGAACTGCGACGGGAACGCGGTTTTGAGCCTTTCCCCCGGGAAGAGTCCTCAGCCCCGGGGCGATCGCGCGAACTCCTGTCATAAATATCTAAGTAAATCGATTGACCGGCGGCTTTCGCCGTAGCTTCCAATACCGTTCTAATCGCCTGAATATTCCGTCCGCCGCGACCAAAGACGCGCCCTTTTTCTGGATCGTCAAATGCCACGCGAATCCAGGCTTTTGGCTTGCTTTCCATTAATTCGCAATCCACGCGCAGGGACTCGGGGGACTCTAAAAAGGGTTCGACCAAAAACCGCACTAACCCTTCATAATCAGGCATAGCGTCGTTCCCCAGTTCTCCAGAGGGAGTCAGGGGAACGGATGCTGCACTGGCGGAATTAGGAAGCGGTTCCGGTTGTGACCTGTTCGAAGACATTGGCTTTTTCCAGAATCCGACGTACTGTATCTGTGGGCTGTGCCCCCTGTTGCAGACGTCGGACAATCCCGGGCACATCTAAGCGCGTTTCATCGGTTCTGGGATTGTAGATGCCGAGTTCTTCTAGGGGGCGACCATCGCGGCGATCGCGACTATCCATCGCTACAATCCGATAACTCGCCGCTCTTTTCTTACCAAATCGCTTTAATCGCAGTTTGATCATGTTGCTCTAATGGGTTCCTCTTGACAATCTTACGCTATTCCCTCAGCGCTTGCCTTTCGTCAAGGCTGTGGGCGCACAGCTTTCACGTTAGGCGAAGGGGGGGGCTGCAAAGTTTATAATTGTACCATTTTTTCGGGCGAAAATGCTGACTGTGGCAGGGGCGATCGCCACCGAGGGTGGGGGACAGTGGCGATCGCCCTTAGCTGACCCCGGGCCAAAACGCATCCAGAAGCCTGGTACACTGTCCTTTGACGCGCCATTTGCCTAAAGCTGACCGAAGCCTTTTTTCTTCTTCTGCTTTTTCTTTTTCTTCTTTCCCGGCGCACCGCCTCTGCGCCACCCGGGTTGTCCCGGACCGCCCCCCGGACCGCCCATCATTCCGCCCATCCCGCTCATATCTCCCTGACCCATGCGCTGCATCATGGTTCGCATGCGGGAAAAATCGGCCACCAGCTTGGTGATATCCTTTTCCTGATGTCCGGATCCGCGCGCCACCCGTCGCCGTCGAGAGGGAGAACCGGCCAATAAATCCGGGTTGCGACGTTCTTCGGCGGTCATGGAATTAATCATCGCCTCGGTGCGCTTGAGCTGAGTTTCGCCTTCTTGGATGCGATCGTCGCTCAGCTTACCCATCCCGGGAATCAATTTCATAATCCCCCCGAGAGACCCCATGCTCTTCATCAAGCGCATTTGCTTGAGGAAGTCCGTAAAGTCGAACTTAGCGGAGAGGATTTTTTCCTGCATTTTTTCAGCATCAGCAATATCTACCGCCTCTGCTGCTTTTTCCACTAAGCTAAGCACGTCTCCCATCCCCAGGATGCGAGAGGCCATGCGATCGGGATAAAAGGGTTGTAGCGCCTCGACTTTTTCGCCTAAGCCGACGAATTTAATCGGTCTGCCCGACACTTGGCGCACCGATAGGGCTGCACCGCCTCGGGTATCGCCATCGAGTTTGGTCAGAATTGCCCCAGTGATGCCAATTTCTTCGTTAAAGGTGCGCGTCAGGGTGGCGGCTTCCTGACCGGTCATTGCGTCTACCACTAAGAGGGTTTCGTGGGGGTTGACGGTTTTTTCGATTTCGGAGAGCTCCGCCATCATGTCGCGATCGATTTGCAACCGTCCGGCGGTATCGATAATTACCGTATCCGCGCCAATTTCTTTGGCATGTTCCACCCCGCGACGGGCAATCTCTACTGGGTTGGTATCGGTACCGAGTTCGAATACTGGCACGTCAATTTGTTTTCCCAGGGTCACTAACTGGTCGATCGCGGCGGGTCGATACACGTCAGTGGCCACCATCAGGGTACTGCGCTTTTGCTTTCGCAGATGCAGTGCCAGTTTAGCTGTGGCGGTGGTTTTCCCGGTTCCTTGCAGCCCCGCCATCAGCACGATTGTCGGCGGATTATCGGCTTGGGCGAGGGGGACGTTGCTTTCCCCCATCACGTTGACCAGTTCGTCATTAACGATTTTGACGAATTGTTGGTCGGGACTGACGCCCCGGATGACTTCTGCACCGAGGGCTTTCTCTTCGACGTCGGCGATAAATTGTTTGACGACTTGGAGGTTAACGTCGGCTTCTAAGAGGGCACGCCGAACTTCGCGCAGGGCGTCTTGAATGTTGGACTCGCTGATTTTGTCCTGACCCCGCAGTGTTTTCCAGGCCCCTTCTAAGCGTTCTGCTAGCGCTTCAAACATAAATTGAGTGTTTCTCGAGAAATAAGTTTTTATTTACAATTTGGCAACGGGATAAGCGATCGCTCCTCACCCACCCTCAATCGCTTAGATCCTACCATATCCTGCCCTGCTACTGGACCACTGCCGCGCCACCCCCGGGCGCAAGCTCCTGCACCGGGGTGGCGCTTCTGATGGATTTCGTTGCTCGCTTCGCTGTAGAAACGGTTGCGAAATAGTATTTAAACCGATTTGGCCGATCGCGCGCGCTTCAGCTTCTCGATGGACAGTTCTCGGTTATGCCAAGATTCATAATTGTCTGATTTGATTTCAATGGCTTTTTCATAGGAGGCGATCGCGGCTTCATAGCGTTGCAATTCTCCGAGCATTACGCCTCGGTTATGCCATACTTCATAGTTGTCCGGGTTGATGGCGATCGCTCTATCGTAGGAGACGATTGCTTCTTCGTAGCGTTGCAATCTCCCCAGGGCATTTCCTCTATTATACCAGGCTTCGTATTTATCCGGTTTTATGGCAATGGCTTTTTCGTAGGAAATCGCCGCTTGTGTGTATCGGTGCAATTTTCCCAAAGCATTGCCTCGGTTGTACCAAAATTCATATTTATCGGCTTTGATGCTAATGGCTTTTTCGTAGGCAACAATTGCTTTATCGTAAAATTCTAATCGCGCCATTACATTTCCTAAATTGTGCCAATAATCGGAATGTAAGGGATTGATTTCTGTGGCTCTTTCATAGGAAGCTAGGGCTTCTGAATAGCGTTGCAATCGGGCGAACACCTGGCCTCGGCTATACCATACTTCGCCCCGGTAAGGCTGAATTTCGAGGGATTTGTCGTAAGCGGCGATCGCTTCTTCGTATTGCTGCAAAAAGCATAGGGTATTCCCCCGATGAAACCACGCTTCATCCGCACGGTTGGGCGTCATGGCAATGGCGGTATCATATGCGGCGATCGCTTCTTCATACTGTCCCTGACAGCACAATTTTTTGCCTTGCTGTACCCAATCCTCCGCATTTTGCCATTGCTGATGCAGGCGATCGCTCGCCCCGGGTTGGCTGTTTGAACTGTTATAATTCAGTGGCAGATTATTCGTCTGGATGGGTTGCCAAATAATTGGATATTGAACGATAGTTTTGCTGGCATGAGTCTGTCTGGCTTTTTCTTGCAGTATTTCAGAACGCAATGCTTGAACTTGGGTTAGCCAGTCTGAAGTCACCGATTGAATTTCTTTTAAATGGAGTTTTTGGTCGATTAATTCTTGGGTTAAGTCTTGACAAGTGCTTTGATAGCCTTGGGTGAATTTGGCTAAGTTTGCTTCTATTTCTACCCGGAAAATATTTAAAAATTCGCCGTTTATGTTGCCCGCCCAGCAGCGTTTTTGGGCTTCAGAAATCATTTCGCGAATTACAAATCGCTTCAGCAACCAAAACAGCGCGATCGCACCCACAGGAGAAATCGTTAAATCTAAGAGTAAGGTATGGAATACGCCGACGGGTTGATTCCAAGAGTCCTCCAATTGCGATTTATCCAATCCCAGTGCCTTATTCGGGGTTAAATTTGCGCCCATTAATGGAGGCAGTAATGAAGCTTGCGAAGAGGCAAAACTCAATCGCGGTTGAGGATTGTCTGGGATATCCTTTCCATTGGAGAGCCAATGGTTATCGAAATCGATAGCATTATCGCTAATTAGAGAAAATTCGGCTTGTAAAAAGTGCGTTTTGCAAGGCTGTCTCGTCAGGGGTGGGTCGATTTCCCCCAGGTTTCTAGAATCCGGGCAGATTCCGGATAAATTGATTGGAGTTGCGATCGTCTCTGGTGGACTGATAGACTCAATCGGTTGGCTAGAATTATTAGGGGTGGTAAAACACTCACTCACCCTTGCTTCTTTTCCTGCTACAGTGGGAGATTGGCAGTCAAATGCGCCAGACGTTTCCCTGCTGGCGTCTCCCGGCGCAAGCAGAGTTATCGTATAAAACGCAAAAGTTTCAATCGCCATAAAACGGAACGGATTAATGAGCAATTATTCTAAAATTGCACGCTGGCAGTTGGTCAGGTCTGTTGTCCTTGTTTGAGTTGGGGGAAGTTTTAAACGGTCAAAATTACCCGGTAATTTTGACAACATCCACCCCGCAGTCTCGCCCAATCTTATCGCCAGAAAGAAAAAATCCAGCTTTTCCAAACCCATCATAATAATAGCCTTTGCTTGATTTCCAAAACCCATTCCCCCTGTGCCGAATGGCGATTCTGCACTGCCGACAAATTAAATAAATCGGGGGGCGGGAGGGCTACCTACTGGTTCCAGATCCGGTTATGACATCCGGACAAAACTTTTTTACCCTTTTTTTGAGGGAAAAATTATTTTTCGGTTTGATTTTGAAGTTAGCTGATTTTGCCACATCTTCCCGGGCGGTTACGAAGTCACTCAACAATTATTTTTTTGAGAAATTGAAACGGTTGATTACAAATAAGGATGCTTGCTGTTACCTCCATGTCAGGGGATGGGGATAAGCCAATCCAGAGAAATCGGCGGGAAAAAAGCGGAAGCGATCGCAGCTTGACCCCGATTGGCAAGTGTGTCCCTCTTCCGGTGGTGGGGGGTGAAAACTGAAGTTTGGCCCTTCATTTCACGCCTCTAATTTGCCATGCAAAACTGCGATCGCTCCGGGGTTTTTTCTCCCCTCAATTCTCAATCCCCGCGTTTTAAGATCATTCTATTTTCCAGATTTCTCCTTCCACGGGGCGGCATCCTTGCAAACCTAAACTGGGATTTTGCCGATAGTCCTCTTCGGTGGAGAGTACCTTAACGGTTTTATCCGCGCCGACGATATAGATGTAATCAGCGGTGGGGTCGTAGTTCATCCCCACTCGTAAATTGGAGAAATCGTCCTCGCAGATTTCAAATCCGAAACGCACCACAATCTGGGCTAATAAGCACTCAGGTGTATCGTGGTATTCTCCGGCGGTCTCTCTTTCTTGCCAAAATTTTTCTAGGAAGGGTTTGAGGATGCGCCGGACTTTATCTGGCGCGCCATTCCGACTGGCATAGATGATTGCTGGATTGCCTTCTACGATGATGTGACAGGGTATAGCCATAGTTGTAATTCCTACTCGCAACGGGAATGCTGCCATCCGGGCGGCCCGCTTGGCGTCCACTGTGACGGATTCGGTTTTTCTCCAGTCGCGATCGCCCTAGTTTGCCCTTCCCCGTTTTTATCGTGGGAAGCGAACACTTCGGCATCTCCTGTTCCCCTGTTGTAGGGGTAGTCCCTGGTCAGGGGTTGGAAACTTGCCGGCGTGGCAATTTGACAAAATTGGGAGAAAACCCCCCCACAGCGGATCCTTGCTCGCGATTAAATTAAAAGTAAGTCGCTTTCCAGGCGCATTGATGAACCGATTTCAACTGTATCAGTGTCATAGGAGGTCTGTGAACTGTGAACGCAGCCGAACAAGTGAAAAATTTCGAATTGGCAAGTAAAATCGCCGCAGCAGTGAATGTTTTTAAGCTGCAATTTCCCGATGCCAGGGCGGATCTGAAACCTTGGATCGACGATCCGGATACCCGCGAACTCGTGGATCCCGATTCTCTGGATATCGGGTTTCATTTTCCAGGATGGAGTCGCTCGTTACAGAGTCGCAGCATCTTGGTTCAAATTCGCTTTTATGAAGACCCTTTGGATGGTTCTCGCCGCGCGATCGGGGTGGAAGCCGCCGGATACGACCATAAAGGTCAGCAGTGGCGCTTCTCCACCGTGGAAAATTGGCGCTTTGTCGGCGCAACCGAACCTGTGGCGGAAGTGGGCGAAAAGCTGAAAAATTTTTGTCGCCAAATCTTTGAACTGTTTAATGCCTGAAGGTCAACTTCCTGCTGGATGGTGGTGGGATTTATCGATAATCCGTTAATAACCGAAAAGCCCCCACCCTCGAAGGGTGGGGCTAAATATGACGGTTTCCCAAAAAGCCTCAAATAATTAGACGTGACGTACTCCCGACGCCGACCGCTTAGGCGGTACGGCGCGGGCTTCTGGGCCCAGACCTTTGAGATCTGGGTTT